>CAADGY010000227.1 GCA_900696665.1 uncultured Acidobacteriota bacterium | reverse complement strand
TCGCCAGCATTGCCCGTCTCCGCTTCACCGGCACGAGCAGATTAACACGCGCTCCCGAGAGGCCATGGCAAAAGGCGACATTTCTACTTTGCCAGGAACACGACATTTCTACTTTGCCTTGACAGGATGCCAGGGGTAACTTGCGGCCCGGCGGCCCATGCTGCTACGATTTTGTGTCACTCTAAATTTAGGTCTTCAAGGCCTGTTTCTATTTATATGCGCAAGGTTCCTCTGGTTGAGTCGTTGCAAATCGTCGGGCGGGGTTCGCTGAACTGGTTTCGCGGCCGGCCCATTGTCGTTTCTTTTGAAGTAACCGATTCCTGCAACTGCTACTGCAAGCATTGTGACCACGGAGGTCCGCGCGACGAATCGGGGCTTATGCGGCCGTCCGACTACCGGCGCTATATGAAGACGCTGAAGCCTTGCGTGGTGCAGGTGTCCGGCGGTGAGCCGCTTCTGCGGAACGACCTGGTTGAGATTGTACGCTCGATACAGTCAGACTCCGGCCTGCCGTACACGATCCTGGTCTCCAATTGGGCTCTGATGACAGAGGAACGTTACCTGACGCTGAGGGAAGCCGGAATTGACCAGTTCTCGGTCAGCCTCGATTTTCCGGACGACCGCCACGATATATTCCGCGGGCATCCGGGCCTGTATGATCACCTGAGCACACTGGTTCCCCGGCTCGCTTCGCTCGGCCATGACGATATTGTGCTGAACAGTTGCATCACCAGCGAAAACGTCGCGGAGATCAGCGCCATGGCGGATAAAGCTCACGAATGGGGAGTGAACATCTGCTACAGCTCCTATTCCGCTCGCCGCACCGGATGCCGCGACTACATGTTGAGGTCTCCCGGACAACTCGAATTGTTGAATCGCGAGTTGGACCGTGTGGAAGCGCGGCGGGATGCGTCCAACTGGATCGTCAACTCCCCCAGCACGATGGCGGCGACACGCCGGTATTTCGAAAACAGCGCCGCCCCGGGCTGCACGGCCGGGTACCGCTTCCTGGTAGTGACCAGCGATGGGGCGCTTCAGCCCTGCTCCATGCAGTTTAAGCGCTATGCCCTTGAAGACAGGGAAACGATGGTGCGGGAGTTTACCAGAACGAATACCTGCGACGAGTGCTACGTATCCATACGCTCGTATCTCGACAAGAGCTTTCCCCAGCTTCTATGGGAAAACGTCAGCAGTTTTCTCTCGTTCGAATCCCGATAGCCACCCGGCCACAAAACGCCTTCGCTACAATCGAATCCCATGAAGGCTCTTATCTTCTCCGACATCCATGGCGATCTTCGGGCTCTCGAACGTTTGTTGGATATCGAAGCGGATCATTATTTCGCCGCCGGGGATATGGCCACCTGGTCCAGAGGCATCGAGGCGATTGGCCGTGTGCTGGAGCGGCGTGCGAAGGCAGTACATGTGCTGCCGGGAAATCACGAATCCGAGCGGGATATTTCGCGTATGTGCGAGCAGTTCGGGCTGGATGCGTTCCATGGCCGGAACCTCGAAATCGACGGCTACCAGGTCGCCGGGCTGGGTTACTCCACTCCGACACCGTTCGACACCCCCGGCGAATACAGCGAAGAGGAAATGGCGCGCAGATTGAGCGCATTTCAAGCTCTTGATCCGTTGATTCTGATCTGCCACTGCCCGCCCCTGGGAACCACGCTCGACAGGATACGGGCGGGCGCCCACGCCGGAAGCCGCGCCGTGCGCGAGTTCCTCGAAACGAAGCAGCCGCTGTACTTTTTCTGCGGGCATATTCATGAAGCGGAAGGCACGACCGAAAAGATTGGTCAAACGACCGCAATCAACGTGGGAAAGCGTGGATTTCTACTTGATTTTGATAAGATTAGAGAAGTAAGCCTATGACAATAGAAGAGCTTGAAAAGGAGTTTGAATCGCTCCGCCAGCAGGGTGAAGCTGTGCGGAGCTGGCTTTGACGCTCCCGCCAAAAGGTCCCAGTTACAGAAAATTGAAGAACAATTAAACCATCCTGAATTTTGGTCTCAGCCCGAGAAGAGCCAGAAGATCATGCAGGAAAGAAAGCGTCTGGAAGAAGTACTTTCAAGCGACAGCCAGATTGGAACAGCGACCTCCGACCTCGAAACGCTGTTCGAGTTGTCAAGCGAAGGCGAAGACGTAGCGGCGGAAATTTCCCGTGAGTTGAGCGCATTCCGGAAGCGGCTGGAAGAGCTCGAAAACGGCATGCTGCTGAGCGGAGACAACGATTCGCGCAGCGCCATCGTGACGATTCATCCCGGAGCCGGCGGTACCGAGAGCCAGGATTGGGCGGAGATGCTCCTGCGCATGTATCTGCGCTGGGCAGAGCGCCACAACTTCGAAACGGTGGTAACAGACCGGCTGGAGGGCGAAGGAGCGGGCATCAAATCGGTCACGTTCGAAGTCAACGGTGAAGATGTTTACGGTCTGCTTCAGGGTGAGGTTGGAGTACACCGGCTCGTGCGAATTTCACCCTTCGATACCAACGCGCGGCGGCACACTTCGTTTGCCTCCGTTTTTGTCTATCCGCAGATTGACGATGAAATCAAGATCGAGATCCGTCCGGAAGATCTCCGGGTGGACACGTTCCGGGCAAGCGGCGCGGGTGGCCAGCACGTCAATCGCACAGACTCGGCAATCCGGATGACGCACCTGCCCACAGGCATCGTCGTGCAATGCCAGAACGAACGCTCACAGCACAAGAACCGTGCGAGCGCGATGAAGCAACTCAAGGCGCGCCTTTACGAATACGAGATGGAAAAGAAACGTGCCGAGGACCGGAAACTCGAAGATTCCAAGCTCGACATCGATTTCGGCAGCCAGATCCGCAGCTATGTGCTGGCTCCATACCGCCTGATAAAGGACCACCGCACCAAACTCTCTATCGGAGATGTCGATCGCGTTCTGGACGGAGACATCGACGAGCTTATCCACGCCTTCCTTGTGTACCGGAAGACCGGCAGAGTGTCGGGAGATGGCCGCGACGAGTTGCCGGAGTAGCAGGGCATGGTGGATGAGGAGGTGCTGGGAGCCGCAGCCTCACTGATCCGCGAAGGCAAGCTGGTTGCATTTCCCACTGAAACCGTCTATGGACTTGGCGCGAACGCGCTCGATCCCGAAGCGGTAGCACGTATCTTCGAGGTAAAGGGCCGCCCGTTCACCAGCCCGATTATCGTCCACGTCCAATCCGTCGAGATGGCGAGAAATCTGGTCGAACGATGGCCGGATTCCGCCGAACGCCTGGCGAAGAAGTTCTGGCCCGGGCCACTCACCCTCGTGCTCCGTAAACACACAAAACTGCCCGATGTGGTTACGGGGGGACTGGACACTGTTGGGCTGCGCGTGCCGGCTCACCCCGTTGCTCTCGAACTGCTTCGCATTTCCGGAGTGCCGATCGCCGCCCCCAGCGCCAACCGTTTCTCGGAACTCTCGCCGACCACCGCCGAGCACGTCCGCCGGGCGCTCGGCAACTCCATCGAGATGATCGTGGACGGAGGACCGTCCACTGTCGGGATCGAATCCACTGTGTTGTCGCTATGTGACAACACGCCTGTGCTGCTACGGCCGGGAATGATCTCGCAGCCCGATATTGAAGCAATGATCGGCCCTATCCAAGCAATGCTGGGAGTTGTGCCATCTGGAGCACATCCGTCGCCCGGACTTCATCCCCGCCACTATAGTCCGCGGACATCCCTTTTCCTGGTAACCCAGGGGCGTGTCCCGAAGCGAGGCAACGGGATGTATATCGGCTTTGAGGCGCGCGCGAAGGCCGCCCGTACGATGATCCTGCCGCTTGAACCCGCGGCTTATGCAGCAGAACTATATCAAATACTCCATGAGGCTGACAACGGCAATTGGGACTGGATTGCTGTGGAGTGTCCCCCTGACACCCCGGAGTGGGCTGGCATCCTGGACCGGCTACAGCGCGCAGCTCAAAAATAGCTTGTTAACTATAGTTTAATCTTATAAGATAATCTTAGTTCATGCGCTGGAAATGTCTTCTGTTATTGTTATTGGTCCCCGCCCTTCTTCATGCACAGGCGACCGCCACTCTTACCGGCCGTGTTCTTGATCCGGCCGGAGCGCCCATCGAGGCAGCGTCGGTCCTCGTTGAAAATGCTCTTGCCGGCTTCCAGAAAGAGGCGAACACCGATGCCGGAGGCCGGTTCACCATCGCCAATCTGCCGTTTCAGACTTACGTGTTGACGGTCCGGAAACCGGGTTTCGCAATGGAGCGGCAGAAGGTGAGCTTACGTACCAATGTTCCCGTCCCGGTGGAAGTACGGCTCGCATTGGAGCAACAGGTGACGCAAGTGGAAGTGCGCGGAACCGATCCGGCCGCTTTGATCGAACCGGAAGCGACCGGAACCAGGACCGAACTGAGCGCAACCAGTTTTTCGAGAATGCCTTTGCCCGCCGGAAATCGTGGTCTGGAGTCTGTGCTTCTGAGTTTTCCGGGGTTCGCCGCGAACGCCAACGGCGCCATCCATCCGCGCGGCGCCCACAACCAGATGACTTACGTTATCGACGGAATGCCAGTGAGCGATCAACTCACCGGCTCGTTCGCGAATGCAGTCGATCCGAGCATTGTGCAGAACATCGAACTGTTCACGGGCAACATCCCCGCGGAGTATGGCAACAAGATCTCGGGTGTGGCAGTTATTACCACCCGCTCCGGTTCCGGGACCGGCCGCGGCTTTTCGGGAAGCACGCAGATCGGCGCCGCGCAATTCGGCACACTGTCGCAAGTGTCGCAGTTCGCGGGCGGAACGGATCGTTTCGGCTACTTCGCGTCTTTCAGCGCCGTCAAGAGCAACCGGTTTCTGGACCAGGTTTCGCTGGATAACCTGCACAACGGGGGCAATTCCGAGCGCGGCTTCGCGCGATTCGACTATCAGGCCTCTCCGCGTCATCAGTTTCGAATGAACCTGCTGGCTGGCCGTTCTTCCTTCGAACTGGCGAATCTGCGTTCGCAGCACGCGGCCGGCCAGGACCAGCGCCAGTTACTCCGGGATTTTTCAGCCTCCCTGGGATGGCTGCATACCCTTAACGCACGGGCGACTTTCGATTCTACGGTGTCCTACCGTACGTCCATTGCACAACTGTTTCCGAGTGCGGGCGATACGCCGGTGACAGCCGCGCAGGCCCGGCATCTTTCCACACTTGTCATCGCAAACCGCGTCAGCCTTCTGGCGGGGCCGCACACGCTTCGGGCCGGCCTCGACGTACAACACTTTCCCATCAGCGAGAACTTCAGTTTCGGCATCACAAAGGAGGGATTTAACCACCCCGCATCGGAAACCTTCATTCCTACACTCCTGCGCCACGATCTGAGCCGCGGCGGATCGCTGTTTCACTTCTCCGAACGTGCGGCGGGGAACATGTATTCCGGGTTCGTGCAGGACAACATCCGATGGAAGAGATTCGCCTTCTCGCTTGGGTTCCGGTATGACGCTTATCGCTTTCTGGTGGATGGGAACCAGTTGCAGCCGAGAGTCGGCGTTGCCTTCCACGTTCCCGAGACCGGCACGGTATTCCGGGCCTCGTACAACCGGACCTACCAGACGCCGCCGAATGAGAATCTGCTGCTTTCAAGCTCCGATCAGGCCGCCGCTCTGGTTCCGGCGGGGGTGCGGGATGCTCTGGGTGGGGCCTATGCCCGCATCCGGCCGGAGAGGCAAAACGTATATGAAATAGGCCTCCAGCAGGCCGTAGGACGGAAGGTGAGCGTCAACGGGTCTTTCTACCACAAGAATTCGCGCGATCTTCAGGACAACGACAACTTCTTCAACACAGGTATCATCTTTCCAACATCGCTGCTTCAATCGCGAGTGAACGGCGCTGAGGCGCGCGTCGCCCTGATCCCCACACGCGGATTCACGGCGTCGGTTAGTATCACACACTACCATGTGGTGGTTACGCCTCCGTTTACGGGCGGCCTGTTTCTGGGCAGCACGGCTGTGGATATGCTCAACTCGGGACCCTTCGTGATCGATCACGATCAGACAATCGCGGCCCATAGCATGGTGCAATATAGCTTCGCGCGCGGCTTCTGGACCAGCACGTCGATTCGTTATGACAGCGGGTTGGTGTCGAATCCTTCCAATCCCGCACAAGTGGCGGGCGATCCGGATTATTTCGACCTGCTGCCTTATGTGAACCTGGATTCGAACATTCCGCGCGTAAGACCTCGCACCATTGTGGATGCCGCCGTGGGATACGAGAAGCGCAGCAACGAACGCACCATCTGGGACGTTTCGGTCCAGCTATCGAATATCACCAACGCCACCGCTCTGTATAATTTCCAGTCGATTTTCGTAGGCACTCGCCTGGTGCAACCTCGAACGGGCGGTGTGAAGCTCCGGTTTTTCTTTTGATTTCCCCATCCACGCGGTCGCGGTAACTGCTACTATTCATGGAAAGTGGTTAGGGTACTCGCTACGGCGATCCTTTTCGCCGTCTCTCTGGGAGCACAAACCGGCTCGCCGTTGGCCGATCGCGCCGTGGAATATCTGCAGGCCCTGATCCGAATCGATTCCAGTAATCCACCGGGTAACGAAAGCCGGGTCGCCGAATATCTCCAAACGCTGGCAAATGAACACGGCATTGAGAACGAGCTTCTCGGCGGCGATCCGGAGCGGCTGAATTTCATCGCGCGCATACGCGGCACCGGCAGAGAAAGACCTCTGCTGCTGATGGCTCACACGGATGTCGTGCCCGCCGAAACCGGGCAATGGAATGCGCCGCCCTTCTCCGGCGAGGTTCGGGATGGCTTCATCTACGGACGCGGCGCCTTGGACGCCAAGAATCTGCTGGCTGCCCATTTTGCCGTACTGGTCGAATTGAAGCGCCGCTCGGTGCAGTTGAAGCGCGATATCATTCTGCTGGCGGAAGCGGACGAGGAGGCAGGGGCTTCCGGAATCCGGTGGCTGATCGAAAATGCCTATCCGAAGCTCGATGCCGAGTTTGCGATCAATGAGGGTGGAAGCGCCGTGGACATGTCTTCCGGCGTGCGCCTGTTCCAGATTCAAACGGCGGAGAAAATTCCGACACGCCTGTTGTTGACCGCGCAGGGGACGGCAGGACACGGCTCCATGCCCCGTCCGGACAACGCTATCGTCCGCCTAAGCCGCGCCATCACACGTCTGATGGACGAAGAACAGCCGGTACGATGGAATTCCACAACGCGCGGGTACTTCCGGCAGATCGCCGAATTTCCGGAGTACCGCTGGCTGGAGAAGCTGCTGGGACGGCTGGGAACCGAGCCGGTAAACGCCGCGGCAGAGATTCGCCCGCGCGCTCCGGAACTCGATGCGATGCTGCGCACCACCATCAGCCCGACCATGCTGACGTCCGGCGTGAAGATCAACGTAATACCCAACACCGCCCAAGCCTGGCTGGATGTACGGCGATTGCCGAATGAAACGCGTGAAGAAGTGATCAGCCGGTTTTCGCGCATCATCAACGACCGCATGGTGAGCATTTCATCCGTGGGAGAACCGGAGGCGCCCGCGGCCGAGCCGAGTTCCCTGTCGACTGCGCTGTACCGGGCCATGCATTTCGTATTTTCGAATTCGCATCCCAAAGCCGCCGTGGCGCCCTTCATGAGCCGTGGAGCGACCGATGCAGCCTTTCTGCGGGAAAAAGGCATGGCCGTCTACGGAGCGCCGCTGTTCCTGAAAGAACCCGGAGAAAGCCGCGCTCACGGAAACGATGAGCGAATCTCGCTTTGGAACATGAGACTGGGCACTGAAATGCTATGGAACATACTCATCGCTGTGGCGGTAGAAGATAACGCCGGCGCCGGCTAGCTCTTCGAGAAGAGGCGTCTGCGGATAGGGATGTCCTTTGTAACGTCTGAATCCCTCTCCGTACTCGATGCCTACGCCGGCTCCGGTGTCACGAGTCCACATCTCCATGGTCATCAGGTAGTCGTCCATGCCATGATGCTGCAGCAGCCACTTCCGCTGGCTTTCGTGCCGGGCCAGCATGTCCCGTTTTAGTTGAAACGTTGAGGCGACGTCGACTACGAAATCCGGGATAACGGGAACTTCGTCGCGGTCCAGGCCGCTGATGGGATTCATAAAATACAGGTGCGGAATGGCGGCAAGAGGTGGAGCGGGGTTCGGATCGCCCGTCAGGTAGTTGGGGGCAGGCGCCGCGAAACAGGCATCCGTCACCAGTTTGCTGGTGGCTTCGTGGTCGCACATGTAGTCCGTGGGGGAGGCAGTCAGCACCAGGTCCGGCTGCGTTTTCCGCAGCAACTCAACGACCCTGCGGCGTGAAGGGTCGTCGATAAAAATCGAAAGATCGCGGAATTCCGCGCAAATATAGTCTGCTCCAATCATGGAAGCCGCATTCGCCGCTTCCACGCGGCGGATTCGCGCAATCTCACCGGAAGAATAGTCGTGCGAGCCGCAGTCACCGGGGGTCATAGTCACAATGGTGAGGTGATGACCGCGTTGGGCCAGGAGGGCGAGAGTGCCCCCTGCCAGAATCTCCGCATCGTCCGGGTGTGCGTGAATCGAGAGAATCCGCTTGGGAACAGGCATTTCGTTATTTTATCGCTCTTGCGCAAGTCGCCCTTGTAAAGACCGCGACTTATGAGAGGATTTATACATGCAGGAGCCCGGTTCGGTTCTGCCGGTTGGTGTCAGCGCCGAAGCTGTGCGAGAACAACTGGAGCGCATTCTGGAAAGCGACATGTTCGCACACTCCACGCGGCTGAGCCGGTTCCTGCGATTCACGGTTGCCCAGGCCCTGGACGGGCGCAGTGAATATCTGAAAGAACACACCATCGGGGTTCACGTCTTCGACCGGACCTTGGATTTCGATCCGAGAACCGACTCCATCGTCAGGGTGGAGGCACGGCGTCTGCGGTCGAAACTGGAACGCTACTACACTTCCAGCGGGAGAAAAGACCCCATTGTGATTCTGTTCCGCAAGGGCCGGTATTGGCCGGTCATCCGCCTCAGGGAATCGCCGGTACAGGACCGCAGAGGCGTTGGCTTCGAGACGGTCAGAACCTGGAAGTCGATCGCGGTGTTGCCCTTCAGGAATCTCGGCGGCGCGCCCGGCAACGACTATCTTCCGGAGGGTGTGGTTCAGGAACTCGTTAGCGCCCTGACGAAAATTGAGAACCTGCGCGTGGCTGCCAGAACCTCCCTATCGCGCTTTAGAGGCGAGGAACGGGACGCGGTGCGAGCGGGCGAGGAACTCGGGGCCGACATGATACTGGACGGCGCCATCAGTGTGCAGCCCGGATCGATCCATACCAGCGCCACGCTCACCTCTGTCCGCGCCAGCCAGGTGCTATGGTCGGATTCTTTCGAAACCGAGCCAGACGATTTGCTGCGCGTTCAGGAAAAAATCGCTGCTAATATCGTCCGTTCCATCGCGGCTATGGTGAGCCGGGAATTGTCGGCCGGGCAGATTACCACATCCCCGGCGATCTTGCGGCAGGAGAGAATTGCAGCCTATATGGGCCGGCACCTTACGGAGAAAGCATTGCGAAGCGCACTCGCCCGCTATGAGGCGGCGGCCGCCAGAGCGCCTGGGGACGGGCGTTTGAACTCCGGCATTGCCGAATGCTGGCTACTGTTAGCCTTCTTCGGCCGGACGGCTTCCGCCAATGCTGCCGCCAACGCCGGTTCCTTCGCCGCAATGGCGCTCGAGTCCGATTCGCTCGATCCGGCTGCCAATGCAGTTTTGTCCGTACTGTCGGGTTTGCCGCCGTCGGGCGCCTCCGGCAGGGATCGCCACCTTAAGAGCTGCCTTTCGCAAAGCGGCCGTGCAAGTGCCCGGACGCTGGCGGTTTGTGCTCAATCGCTGGCCTGCGCGGGACGTCTGGAGGAAGCCGTACGAACCGCGCAAGCGGCGAATGACTTCGACCCCGTAGAGCCATATGCGAACGCCGTGCTCGGCGAACTCCTTTGGGCTGCGGGATTCCCGGACATGGCGATCTCTCACTTGCAGGAGAGCATCGAAATCGAACCCGGCTGCGCTCCCCTCCACTGGGCACTCGGCCTGGCGGCATCAGGAACACAGGATCACGTGCTTGCCATACGTCATCTGGAAGTGGCGTGGGAGCTTTCGGACGGCGCCGGCTATGCGGGAGCGGGACTTGCGCACGCACTCGCTATAGACAGCCAGCCATCCCGCGCATTCGAGTTGCTGCACACGCTCGAAGAGAGTGCTGCGGAATACTGGTTTGAACGGAGCTTTGTGCACCTGGCGCTGGGAGATATTCAGAAAGCCCTCGAGTCGCTTCTTAAAGCGATTCAGGCGAGATCGATCTGGTATCCCCGCATCTACGTATGGCCTCAATTTTCCCAACTGCGATCACATCCGCAAATTGCGGCGGCGGTTGATACGTCTGAAGACTCCACTGTCCAGGCATCCTCGGCGGGAGGCAACGGCGAATAACTCCTGCCAGTGCTTCCGCCGCACCCTGATTATGCGAAGCTGCGCACCCCCACGGCTTCATCCGAGAAAACTTCAAACACCGTGTATAACTTCGTGATCTGGAGCAAATCCTGAACACGGTGCGTGAGATTCAGCAGCTTCAACTGTCCGCCATTATTGGTGACAGTCGTGAATGCGGTAACCAATTCACCGATGCCGGAACTGTCGATGTACGACACTTCGGCCAGGTTAATCAGCAACTTCTTATTGCCCTTTGCAATGTGATCGCGGACGGTATCGCGGAACGAACTCGAACCCTCGCCCAGCGTGATCCTGCCGGCCGCGTCTATCACGGTCACATCGCCCACTTGTCGACTGCTTAGCTTAACGCTCAATGATGGAACCTCCTCAAATGAACCCTCACGAACTGCGAGTACGGTAGAGCACCAGGCTCAGTTCTGTTCCGCCGCTTTCAAGATGCCTGACATGAAACTCGTCCACGAATGCCCTGATGAGCAGGATACCGCGGCCCGATTGACGAAGCAGGTTTTCCGCCGCCAGCGGATCGGGGAGCGATGCCACGTCAAACCCCTCGCCTTCGTCTTGAATACGTATCGTCAAGCGGTCCGGCGCTTCAGACACCGCCAGGCGCACCTTTTTATGCGCGCTGTATCGATTTCCGTGAACAACCGCATTCACCATTGCTTCGCGAATGGCGACGCCGATCTTATGCAGTTCGTCCTCGCCGAAGCCGGAATCCGTGGCCGCACGCAAGACAATCTGTTCGGCGGTATCCACGCTGTCCAGGGTCGAATCCAGTACCGTTTCCACGCTCCTGTTCTCGCCGCTGCGGTTTGATGGCATAATTTCGAAGGCGGCCGTGGCGTGGCCCGGTCGAACCCGTTAAATTATTACGAAAGAAGGACAAAAGTCAAGGCCAGGGCATTCTCCAGGCAAGGCAAAGTAGAAATGTCCCCTCGCTGGCAAATTAGAAATGTCCCCTTTGGCCGGGTCGGCTGTACCACGGGGCAGCTTTGACGCAGATTGCCGAGCACCCCACGTTCAAGGCCGTAAACGCGTTTTGGCTGAACGGAAAAAAATCTTCGTGCGCGTTCCGCGTCAACGATACAACAGGCGTCTATATCAAGTACGCTGCTGCCCCACATGGGTCAGCGAAGGAATACATCTTCACGTTCTCCAGCGCGAACTTGGCCGAATTGGCCACTCTGCGCGAGCACTGCACCCACGTGTTCGTGGTCATGATCTGTATCAAGGCGAAAGAGATCTGCGTCATCAGCTACGGCCAGTTGCAGCAGTTGATTGAATTGCGGCAGAAGGTACTGGGAGCGCCGGAGGAGCAGGTCCAGGTCCTGGTGACCGCGCCTCCCAACAAACAGTTCCGGGTGTATGTGAATCGTCCGGGGCGCAAGGGCGTCATGATGGGCCAGCAACTCGTCAGCCGTAAGGCGTTTCCGGAAATGCTGTTCGTCGAATCGTAGCGGGCAGCCGGAACCCTGCCTGGCGGACGCGGGCGGGCCGCAATCGGCTTTCTACGGGCTTTCGGGCTTGTATGCTTTTACGGGAGAATCACTCGCAAGTGATTGAGAAATTTGGTCGGGGCGAGTGGATTCGAACCACCGACCTCCTGGTCCCGAACCAGGCGCTCTAGCCAAGCTGAGCCACGCCCCGATATGGCGGAAGACTCTTTTAGTCTAGTCTTTCCGGGCTTTTCACCGCAACTTGCAGAATTGTCCAATGCGGAATGAGCCGGAACAGAGGGTCCGATTCCAAAGTGCTTGAAAAAGGTCAGATCGTTGACCGTGGTCTCGATCCGGAGAAGGAGGCCGAACTTGTCGTAGAGTTTCAGCGGCACCGGTCCCATCATGTGTTTGATCCGGGTGCCCTCAATGCGAATGTTAAACCGGTTGCCCATCTCACCTTCGTACTGGGCGTTGAGCTTGCGGCCCAGGAAGGTGGCGATGTTGTCCGGCTTGACCGTGTGGATTGCGGTCCGCGTCAGGTTGCCGTAGATGGCTCCCAGATCGGTCTGCCGCCGGAAGACGATGTCGGTGGCGTACTCGCACTGGTCCACGCTCCAGTGATAGGCCACGCCGAAAGCGCGGTGAATCGGGCAATCGGTCTGGGCAAACTGGTCCAGCTTGCCGTGCAGTCGCTTGATCTGCCAGCCGTCGGCGATCTGCTGGGCTCGTGTCCAATTCGCAATTTCGACAAACGCGTTGTCGACGAGTTTATAGCTGATCTTCTGCTTGCGCAGCCGGGCGGCCAGCCAATTGTGGCCGTTGAAGTAGATCTGCAGCCGGCAGGGCAGCCACGTCGGCACCCGTACGTAGCACAGCCCCAACTCATCGTCGACGAAATAGAAGTAGTAGTGCAGACACTTGCCGTCGTCCGGCCGCAGGTACGTCTTGCCGCTCTGCTTGTCGTGCCAGGGCTTGCAGGTCGAGCACCGCTCCATCGCCGAGAAGATGCACACTAACCCGGGCTGCTCCCCGCGTAGGGCGAGAATCTCCTTCACCCGGTCTTCCTTCCGCACATTGCGCTTGCGCAGAAACTCAATCTCGATCCCGTGGGCCGCCGCCAGCCGCTCGGCGTTCTCGCGCAATTGATCTCGAAACGGTTCAGCAAACCTCGGGTAGTCGAAGATCCGGATCTTCTGCTCGTAGAGGAGCGACGTCATCCCCTCGGCGTAGCAGATCTTCGGCAGTGTGCCGAATACCAGCATCCGGTCCCAACAACCCAGCACTCCCGCAATCTGATCCTTGTGCCGTTCCGTCAGTAGTTCGA
>CAADGY010000226.1 GCA_900696665.1 uncultured Acidobacteriota bacterium | reverse complement strand
GTCCACAGCGGCACGCCCGCGCCCGAATAGGCAATCGTCATGTAATCAAAAGCGCTTCCGCTGCCAGCCGAAGTTCCCGCCACAAACACGTTGCCGCTGCCGTCCGTTGCCACCGCGTTACCCCATCCGTTATGGCGGTTGGTCCAGAGCGGCACGCCCGCGCCCGAATACTTGATGACCAGCATGTCTGACCCGCTGCCGGTTTGATTGTCCACGGCGGTGGTGCCGACCACGATGACGTTACCAGCCGCATCGGTCACGAGTTTGTAGGCTGTGTCTCCGGATCCGGCCTCTGACCCGTAGCGTTGCACCCAGGCTTCGGTTACGGCGGCATGGGCTGGCTGAGGCCCGCACGCAATCATCGCGGACGCCAGGAAGCCGGTCCAAAGGCAGCAGCGGAAAAGATGCGGTGTGGTGGTGATGGTTCGAGCCTGGACCGCGAGGGCGGTGGAAATTGAGTTTGTTTTCATCGGTTTGGCTTTTGGCTTTTCAGGCGACGAGCGCCTGATTTGTCTTGTCACCGGTCCAAGGCGCTTTTCGCCGCCCAATCACGCCACGAGTTTTGAAATATTTTGGGGGGAGGAAAAAAGCCGCTGAAGACGGCTTGAGCATTACCGGAAGTCCACGCCGGTTCCATTTGGGGACAAGCTCTAGCTAAGGACCGACTACTGCACGGTAGAAGCTTCTGCTGTTCGGGGCATTGATGGTAATGTTGCGGGCGGCGTTTGGGGAGCTGTTGGTGGCGAGCGGCGTCCAGCTCTGCAAATTCGTCGAGGCTTGAATGACGTAATTCACGTTGGTCTCGCCAGTCAGCGTGAATTGAAACTGACCACCTGACCATTGAGGGTTGCTCAACTCAGGCATTGGAACAAACGTGAACTGAAAGATCGCAGACAGACCGCGAACGCCTTCCGTTGCGAGGGGATCCTCGACGACTGGTGTTTGCAGGCTGGGGATTTGGTCTGCGAGAACCTTGGGAGATTCCCCTTGCCAAGCGATAAAATCCAAGAGCAGATTTCCCTGGCTCGGATCATAGAGAAAGGGAGTCACGCCTGCGGTAAAGTCGTGACGATAAAATTCCTTCGGACCTGGGCCTGGGCCAGCAACATCCGCCACCATGGTCAGTGGACCGCTGTAGAATTGCATGACGTCCGAACCGAAGTTTTCGTCGAAGACCGGGCTCCGGTTGCCTGGGCCCCGTTGCGTGGTGGATAGGCGGACGTAGTTGTCAGGGAGGTAGGCGGTATGAGGACTCGTCACGCTTTGGTCTGCCCGGGGGCCGAAGCCTACGATCCAGTGCGGTTTGTTGCCCAGCGCCGCGAAGTCCGCGGCGGGAAACACCTGCTGATAACGGTACGGAGGCTCGGAATCGCTACAAAAACATCCCTCACCCTCCCGATCTTTGTAGGAACTGGGCGAAACGATCTTGATTTGCGCTGCTTGGCTACATGGGACACCTGCCAAGAGCAGGATTGAAGTACCGATTATGGCCACGTTGGTGCAGGCTCGTGTGACTTTCTTGATTGTCTTCATTGGTGTGTCTTTCTTTTCTTGTGCTTGCTCAGGCTTCAAGCGTCTGGTTTGTCGTGCCACCGGTCCAAGGCGTTTTCCGCCGCCCAATCGCGCCACGGGTTTTGAATTTTTTTGAAACAAACGGAATGGGATTAACTCACCTCCCGCAGGAGAAGCGTCGGGGTGGACGGAGCGGAATTATCTGGCTCGGCTTCTGGCGTGAGTTGCAGTCTTCTCCGTGCGCTCCGCAGCGGCGATCTCTTCCCAGGACGGCGCACGCCAGAGCATCAACTGCCGTTGACCGCGACCATCGTCGCCACAGAATGCCAGGTATTCGCCATTCGGAGAAAAGCGGACGCAGAAACCCCACATCCTGAACCCCTCCACGGTGAACAACTCCCGTCCGGTGGCGATGTGCCAGAACTTGATCGTGCTGTCCCAAGTCTCCGTCACCAGGGTCTTTCCGTCGGGCGCGAACGCCATCGCCGGAATACCCGTCAAATGGCCCTTCAACTCAAGAAGTTTCTCGTGCGACGCCAGGTCCCAAACCCGAACGGTCGCGTCTTCCGCGCCGGTGGCCAGCAATCGGTTGTCGGGTGAAAGCGCCACGGAGTGGATCATGGCGGCGTGCGCCTTCCACTGGACAAGGAGAACCCCGCTCGGGAAATCCGACACCTGGACGATTCCGTCTTTTTGGACGAAGACCAGACGGCGTCCGTCGGAGCAGAAGGCGAGCGGCGCATAAGAATGAGGGAGGAATCCCGGCGCATAGGTGTCGGATTCCAGGTTCCAGAGGTGGAGACCCCCTTCAGAAGTTGAGTGATGGATCATGGCGGGCGCCGCAGCCAGCCAAACGCCATCGGGAGAAAAAGCGAGTTGATGCGTGGAAACATTCACTCCGACCTCGATCCGTTTCCTGCGCTGTCTGGTTTGCAGATTCCAAATATCGATCACCCCGTCTGCGGTGCCGAGCGCCGCCAGTTGGCCGTCATCCGAGACGGTTCCGAGCACGTAACGCTGGCTGTCAGTTGTCGGGATGGGCGATCCAAGGCTCTGACGGGTGGTCATGTCCCAGAGATTCATTTGGCTGCCCCCGAAGTCCAGCAGGCCGCGCCGGGAGTCCACCGCGGTGATAAGTTGGCGGCCAGCCGGCGAGAACCAGATGGCTTTGTTCTGATTGGGCAGACCGGCGGGAGGATCGGCCCCGCGCGGATCCCAAACTTTTACGGTTCCATCGGCACTGGCTGAAAGAAGCTTTTTCCCGTCGGGAAGGAAGGCCAACGCAAAGACGCTCGCTCGATGCCCGCGCAGTTCTTTCACCGGTTCGGGTGCAGGCCCGGCGCTCGCGTCAACAGGCAGGGCGTTCACATCCCAGATTTTGATCACGTGGTCGGCGCCGCCGGTCGCGAGCAAGTTTCCATGGGGCGAAAGAGCGAGACCAAATACAAAGCCCGAATGCGCCTGGAAGCTGCCCATTTCCCGCCAAGTTCCGACTTCCCAGAGCCTCACCTCGCCATCCCGGTATGCCGCCGCCAGCAGACCGCGCTTTGGGCAGGAATCCAGCGCCGCAATGTCGAACTTTCCCACCCCTGCTGGACGGTGCAGAGTCCGGACCCGCTCGAGAGACTTTGCGTTTAGGATCTTCAACTCCTCCCAATCGGAGACCGCCAGCCACTCTCCATTGCCCGCGTAAT
>CAADGY010000225.1 GCA_900696665.1 uncultured Acidobacteriota bacterium | reverse complement strand
TGGATCTGCCCGGGGTCGCAACGGATTTCCGGGATCGTGGGATCCGGCATTACCTCCAGATCGATGTCCTGCATCTTGAGCTTATGCCCTACCAGCTTCACCGCGCGATCGACCAGTGTATTTAAATCGGTCGGCGCCCGGTGCGGCCGCTGCTGGCGCGCGAAGGTCAACAGGTTTTTCATGATTTCGCCGCACCGCAGGCTCTCCCGCTCAATGATTCTCAGATTCTCGATCATTGCGGCTCTTGCCTTCTGGTCTATATCGCCCGCTTGCAGGCTTTTGATGGTAAGGCGGGCATAGGTCAGCATACCGAAGAGCGGATTATTGACCTCGTGCGCCACGGTAGCGGCCAGTTTGCCGAGAGAGGCCATCTTCTCGCTCGCCACCAGTGAAGAATGCGCCCGCTCCAGCGCTTCCCCTTTTATGCGCACGCGGTCTTCGAGCGTGCGTGCCCATTCCGTCAACTCCGCATGGGCCTGCTCCAACTCGCTGGTCATCTTATTGAACGACTGCGCCAGCGCGCCGAGTTCGTCGTGCGAACGCACCGGCAGCCGTAGATCAAGTTCTCCTTCGGCCACCTTCTTCGTGCCGGCCATCAATTCTTTGATCGGCCTATGGACCACACCCCAGATGAACACGGCGCTCAATGCGGAAAACAGCAGAACCGCCAGCGCAGTGAGCGTCGTAATCTGGGTCTGATGTCCGGCCATCTGTTCGTCGACCGCGCGGAGCGATAGCTGTGCGTCAATGACTCCCAGTATGCGCTTCGATTCCGGATGAGCGTGACAGGCGGCGTTGGAGCAGTCGGGCTGGTTCTCGATAGGCTGAATCACGGCCAGGATGCGCTCGCCGCCCGGATCCTTGAAGATCCTGGCCCGGTCGGGGCGGTCCAGCTTGGTCAATGGCTGCTCCTGCGCATGGCAGGCGTAGCACTCCTCCGCGCGCTTATCCACTAGCCGGCCGACTTCTCCGGGTTCGGTGGAGTAGCTGATCAGACCTTCCTTGTTGAAAATTCGTACCCGCCGGATGCCGGGCTCGCTTCCCACATCCCGGATGAGATTATAAACGCCCTCGCGATTGTTCAGCAGCATCTGGTAGCGCGTGCTGCGCTGGATGATATCGCTGACACGATCCGCACTCGCCAGAACCAGCGTTTCGTAATTGCGCCGCTGCATATTCAGGTTCAGGTATCCGGCAAACGCAAAAAAACCCGCCGTGCCGATCACCAGGCACACCGCGAGTTTTAATGCGAGAGGCGCGCGAACTTTTCTAGTTGTGGGCCCAACCGGCCCCATTTCCATTAGTCCCCCAAGGCGCCCGCCATCTGGTACACGGGAGCGGAAACGGGTTCATCCTTTTCTTCTTCTTCAAAGATCGGCAGATGCTGGACGGCAAGCCGGAAGATCGCAAACCCCGCGGCGATGATGCCCAGCGTGACAGCAACCTCCGTCCATGCCGGAATGTAGCTCACGCCCGATCCCCGCTCCATTCCGGTGATGCTGACATTCAGCCGGTTGACGATCATGCCGAGAACCACCATCACGGCGGAGAGGTACAGCGCCAACGGACTTTGCCGCACGCGCGGCCAGAAAAGCAGAAAGGTCGGAGTCAGAAGCAAGGCGATCTCGAGGCCAAACAGGTAGGTCTCGATGCTGCCCACGGTCAGAAGATTCAGCACGCCGCGTTTTCCCAAATCGAGGAAGCGCAGGCAGAGGTAAAACAGCATCAGTACGGCGAGCACACGCCCCAGGCTGCTCAACAACGGCAATTCCAGGTGGCGGCCGAACGCCCGGCTGCTATGCCAGGACTCGAAGATCGTCATCGCCAGGCCGAGCGCGATGGCGCTGACAAAGAACATCACCGGCAACATGGGCGAGTACCACAGCGCGTGCAATTTGGTCGGGAGGATCAGATAGAGCGTACCGAGAGAGGACTGATGCAGTGTCGAAAGGATCACTCCGGCAATTACCAGCGGGATCATGATGGCTTTTACATATCGTAGCGGCGTGCGCCAGCCGAATCTTTCAAACACGACCGGGGCGAACTCGAGAGAAAGCACCGTACTGTACAGCGTTACACACCATCCCACCTCGAACATCACCGAGTGCGGATTCCACATGATCAGAGGGTGCCAGATCCGGTACGGCCGCCCGAGGTCGAACATGAGCGCGACCACGACGAGAAGATAGCCCAGAAAGGCTGTCAGGATCGCCGGCCGCACAATCGGCTTGTATTTCTCGATATTGAAGATGTGGACCGTCGCGGCCAGCGTAAACCCGCCCGCCGCGAGTGCGACCCCGCAGAGAACGTCGAAGCCGATCCAAATGCCCCACGGAAATTCATCCGAGAGATTGGTGGAACTGCCGAGCCCATCGACAAACCGCACATAGGTAGCATAGACAGCCGCTGCCATAATGAACCAGAATACGGTCCGCCAAAAAGTGATGCGCGGAAGACGTACAGTGCCTGTCATCGCACGTTCTCCTTCTCCTTACTCGCTTCTGCCCTCTCGGCTTTGGCCACTTCATCGCGCCGGTGGGTAATCCAATAGACACCGCCCAACAGTACGGCGCCGAGCCCGGCAACATCGGGTATGTGCGACAACACCGCCCAGGTACGTTCGGGGAGCGCGTCTTTCGGCAGTCCCCCCGGCATGCCGATCTGCTCAAACGGGACAGCCGAGAGCATCAGCACCGAGGTGCCGCCCACTTCTTCCAAGCCGTAGATGTGGTTGTAATACTGCCCGGGGTTCTCGGCGATTCGCTTGCGCGCTTCGGCGATCAACTCCTCGCGGTCCCCACAAATGGTCGCACCCGTGGGACAAGCCTCGGTGCACGCTGTGGGTTGACCCTTGGACTGGCGCTCGAAACAACCGTCGCACTTTTTCACTCGGGGCAGACGGCTGTCCCACTCGTAGGACGGCACCTGGAAAGGACACGCCACCATGCAATAGCGGCAACCCATGCACTTCGACTCGTCATAGACCACGGGGCCAAGCGCCGTCTTCTCGAGAGCGCCCACCGGACAGACCGAAGCGCAACTCGGTTCCAGACAGTGCATGCACAATTTTCGCGAGTAGTGCTCGCCAAACGTCCGTACCGCGGTCAACTTATGAGAAGAAACACGCTCTTCCGCAGCGACCTTCTCATCGTAAGGATTGCCCCATTTGGTGGCGCACGCCTCCTCACAGGCTTTACACCCGACGCACTGTGTGCTGTCAAACAGGATCGCCCTAGCCATTCCGTTCTCCTCTAGCTTTCATGGGCTGGAACATCCATATGGATATCATTATCTCTTTCTCCTGTTTATTTCTGCAACACTAAAACGCGTTTCTAGGTGAGGAAAAATTTTCTCGTGACTTCCTTCCAGTTGACGTTCGGGAGAGCGGCACACAGGTCCTCTGCGGGCCGGCCGCCGTCGGCTGCGACAACTCCAGCCAATTCCGGCTGCAATCCGTATAGTTTCTCTACAGAACTCCGCATCCACTCGGAAACCAGGTTCTGCGGCAGCACATTGCGCAGGGTACTTTCCTCATCGGGTGCGAATACGGTGAATAACCAACCCTTTCCGTACGGGTCTTGCCGCACAAGTGAAGGATTTTCCATCACCTCCTGGTTGATTTCCACGATTTCCCCTTCGATGGGCGATACCATTTCGCCTTTTTCCCCCGCCCGCAGGAATGACCACGCCTTTTGTCCCTGGCGAACCCAGTGACCCGGCTTCGGCAACTCAAACTTCTCGACCCGCCCGGCAAGAGCGGCTGCGAATTCGTCCATACCAACACGAATGACGTTCTTGCGCTCACGGTGCAGCCAACTGTGGCCCGCGTGATACCTTACAGTTGAAGGGACAAGGAATCCTTCAATGTAGTTCTCACCCGCAGGCGACTTGGCGGCTGCCGGTTCGGCCGCAACGGTAATCGCTTTCTTACGGTTCAACCAGAGGTCGATGCCGATGAATACCAGAAACGTGCAAAGCACTAAAATGACTGTCATATGGCTACCCTCGTTTCTATTTCAGGTCTTAATCTCCTGAAATTTCACACTTTATGACAGCAATCGCGAGGCCATTGCATAATAGTATTTTTAATCAATGATTTACAAGAAACTGAGGAGTTTTTCAACGGCAGGGAGTGTAGAGAACTACAACAATGCCGGTGTGGTAAACGGCGACGTCGGCACCTTAGTGGTTGAAAATGAAGGAAGTGGATAGCTCGTGGGGTTTTTCTACATATATGTAGCGTTTTGCTACATCTAATCCAACTTCTCCGCCTTGAATCGCTTCCAACCAGCTTGAACATCTTCAACGGTCTTATCTACTCCACGCCGGAATTCGGCCCAGCCCTCCGAGGAAGCCACCTTCAACTTGGCCAGTTTGTCGCGTGCGTCAGCGCAGGCCCGCTCCAACTCAGTCAGGGCCTCCTGCCGCTGTTCGCGGATTTCCGGCTTAAAGGCATCCCACTTGGCCCGGATTTCCTTCTTGGCGTCTTCGATCTCCCGGCTCACCCGATCCAACTTGGACTCCAATTCCTCCTGGTACCTGCGCCGGTCTTCCGCCTGTACGGCATCTTTACCGGTATTTGCCGGGTGTGAGCATGAAAAAAGTGCCGCTAGTAATACGGTAGCTGACAGCACCCGCTTCATCGTTCTCCGGGCTGATTCGGCACCGCCTCCTGGTTCCAGCCGGAAAGTTTCGCCGCCCCCCGGCCCACGTTGGAAGGAGCCGTACCCTGGACACCGCGCCTCCGCACGCCATACAAAGCAAGTCCGCTACCCACGGCGCTGGCGACCATACCCATGGTTCGAGCCCAGCCTTTCGAGCGCCCGTTCCCTTCCGATTGAATGTTCAGCCGGTCGTCCACGCCTTTCACGCCGCGCACCGCTTCCACCTGGGCGAGTAACGTTGCCGCTTCCTGTTTAGGCAACGATCCCGTCACAACGATCACGCCGTTGCGAGCCGTTATCTCCACCCAGCCCAATCGGGAAACATGATGTCCAATGTGTGAGCGAACCCTGGCTTCCAGAATGCTGTCGGAGATATCTTCTCCCATCCACCGGGCCTTCACTTCCGACAGGGCTCCCTTCCCCCGGTTCGCGATCCTTCGTCCCCAGCGTCCGGCCGCCCGGCCCGAAGTATGATACGCCTTCCGGGCCTTGTCTCTGACAATGGACCGCCTGCGCTTCCCGTTACTGGGGTCCAGCAGGTACATCAACCCGGCGCCTATTCCGAGGCTTCCGAGAATTGCACAAGTTCTCTTGTCCGGCAACTTCATCTCCTCATCTCCTCCCATGTCCATGGCACTTCTATTTGGAATTGCGTTGCTAGCCCGCAACCTGCTCGCTTACGCACGCGGCCCGCTTCCGGAGCCGCGACCGTGAGGAAGCGGTCTTAACGTGGGACTCCATCCGCCGGCTGAATGTTTCCGTTTCAAGCGTCTCAACCGGCCTTTCGAACCTTGGTGTGCGCCATCGCTCGCCGGGGTTGTTTGTCCGGTTGAGGCCGGCGCTCCAGATTCTTTTCGAGCGCTTGCAGAAGGTCTATGACAGGCGCCATTTTGCGGGGTTTGGCCGCCCGAATCGTCTTGCCGTTCGCTTTCGCTTGCATCAGGCGTTCCAGACGCTCGCGGTACTCATCGTGATACGCCTCGATCCTGAAGGGCGCTTGCAGGTGCTGAAGCAGTTGTGCGGCAAGCTGAACCTCTTTTGAGGTCACGCGAACCGTTTCCAGGTTCTCGTACTCTTTGACGCCGCGAACCTCATCGGCATAGTAGATGGTATAAAGTGCCAGCCCGTTTCGATAAGGGCGGATCACAACGGTATATTCACGGCGGTGCATAGCCAGTTTGGCAATCGCGGCGAGACCGCCCGATTTCATGGTCTGGAACAGAAGCGAGTATGCTTTCCGGCCCGGCGGTTCCGGCACGGAGTAATAGGAGGTCTCAAAATAGATGGGGTCGACTTCCTCCAGTCGCACGATGTGAAAAATTTCCATGCTTTACGAAGAGGGCGGCGCCGCCTTCTGCACCTCTTCATCCTCCACCACAATCCGGCGGTTCTTCCCGGTTTCGTAACCTCTCACAATTTCCGAGCGGCCGACCACGCGCTCGTCAGCAGGACAGTAAAGCCGCTGCTTTACCCGTGTGAGGTCGGAAGCATGCGATTGGTGGAATCCGACGCGCTTGCTACGTGCCGCCGAATGCAGCCGCAGGGGAATCGGGATCAATCCAAACGTGAGAAAGCCCTTCCAAACGGTTGCAGCCATTCCATCTCTCCGCATCTTTGGATGCATCCGGCTGTAAACTATTGCGCATGGACTCGCGATTTCTGGAAGAGGCGATCCGCCTGGCTGTGGAAAATGTCAGAAAAGGCGTGGGTGGACCGTTCGGAGCGGTCATCGTTCGGCGGGGGCGCATCATCGGCCGGGGGACGAACCTCGTCACGTCTACCAATGACCCTACCGCCCACGCTGAAATCGTCGCCATCCGGCAGGCTTGCCAGGCTCTCGCGGATTTTCAACTCACCGATAGCGAAATCTATACTTCCTGTGAACCCTGCCCCATGTGCGCGGGCGCTATCTATTGGTGCCGGCCGGCGCGGGTGTATTTCGCCGCCGGTCACGAAGACGCAACCCGTGCCGGATTCGATGATTCCTTCATTTATCGCGACTTGGCTGTGCCGCCGGAAAAACGGACCGTGCCGTTTCTGAAAGTGGCGGTACCGGACTTTCTCCTTCCTTTTCGTGAATGGGAAAGCAAGAGCGGCAACGTTCGATATTGATTTTGAACGTTGGCAC
>CAADGY010000224.1 GCA_900696665.1 uncultured Acidobacteriota bacterium | reverse complement strand
CTACGGAAGTTTCGCAGCCATCAAAGATGTGACCTTCGCGGTTCCAAAAGGCCAGGTCGCCGCGTTTCTGGGACCCAACGGGGCGGGGAAATCCACGACGATGAAAATTCTCACGGGATATCTGTCGCCCACGTCCGGACAGGCGCGTATCGCAGGTATCGACGTCACTACAGACCGGATCCGGGCGGCGGAGCGGTTAGGCTATCTGCCGGAGAACGGACCGTTATATCCCGACATGACGCCCCTCGGTTTGCTGAAGTTCTTTGGGCGCGCCAGAGGACTCGGCGGAGTGCGGCTTCGTTCCCGAATCGAACACGTTGTCGAACGCTGCGCGCTGGGCGCCGTTCTCGAAAAGAGCATCCGCAAATTGTCGAAAGGCTACCGGCAGCGGGTAGGCATGGCGCAGGTGCTGCTCCACGAACCGGACGTGCTCATCATGGATGAGCCGACCAGCGGGCTCGATCCTAACCAGATTCGCGAAGTACGCAAGACCATCCGGGAGTTAGGTAGTGAGAAGACGGTCCTGCTATCCACCCACATTCTGCAGGAAGTGGAGGCTATGGCGGATCGTGTCATCCTGGTGAACCGCGGAAGGATCGTCTTCGATGGTGCGCCTGCCGCGATGCAAACCGGTTACGCTTCGCTCGAGGATGCCTTTTACGCATTGACCGAAGCAGCCGGAAAGGAGGACGGAACTTGCGTAGCCGCGGGCGCATAATTCAGGCCGTCGCCGTACGGGAACTGGATGGCTATTTCAGCACCCCCACAGGTTACGTGTTCATTACGCTATTCGTTTTTCTGAGCGGCATGGCCGCTTTCTGGCAGGAGCGCTTTTTCGCCACCAACCTGGCCAATCTGGACCAACTGAACCGCGTGTTCCCTTACCTGCTGATGATGCTGGTGCCGGCTATCAGCATGAGCCTTTGGTCCGAAGAGAAGAAGCAAGGGACAGAGGAACTGCTGCTGACATTGCCGGCGAGCAATCTTGAGATCGTTTTGGGTAAATACTTTGCCGCGGTAGCGATTTACACAACTGCTTTGATCTTCTCCCTCAGCCACGTGGTTGTGTTGTCCTGGCTTGGAAATCCCGACCCGGGGCTGATGGCGTCCACCTATCTGGGTTACTGGCTCATGGGCATTGCTTTGCTCTCGCTTGGCATGCTGGCTTCGCAGCTGACCGACAACCTGACGGTGGCGTTCATCCTCGGCGTGGTGCTCTGCGCCTTTCCGGTATTGCTCAACCATGCGGGAGTCATTCTCCCGGGCCATATGCAAAGAGTCGCCGAACGTCTCTCGGCGCCTGAGCAGTTCCGCGATCTTTCCAATGGGGTGATCACCATCACTCCTCTGGTTTATTTCGGGGCGTTTGCCGTCGCCGGGCTGTATCTCAACGTTGCGCTGCTCGGGCGGCGGCGCTGGCCCACGGGGCCGAAATCGCCCTTCATGCGGCTGCACGTTCTGGCTCGCGCCGCCTCTCTCATGGCCATCGTAGCCGGTGTGACTTTGCTGTCCGGGGGCGTGCGCTTCCGCGTAGACGCCACCGCGGAACAGATCCATTCGCTATCCGATCAGACGCGTGCGCTCCTGAACGGCATCGACGCCTCGCAGCCTGTCTTCATTCACGCTTTCATCAGCCCCGATGTACCCCGCGGTTATGTGGACGCGCGGACGAACCTGATTGCCATGCTGCGGGAATTTGATGCCGTCGGCCGGAACAGGGTTCACACGCGGATCGTGCAGACGGTGAAGTATTCCCCGGAGGCGCGCGAAGCGCAGGAGCGGTATAACATCCGGCCCTACCGCGTTCCAGTTACCGAAGAGAGCGCCCGCGTGATGAATGAAATTTTCCTGGGCGTCGCCTTCACCTGTGGCTCCGAGGAGTTCGTGATTCCCATCTTCGACAAAGGACTGCCGGTGGAGTATGAGCTGATGCGGTCCATTCGTGTCGTATCGCGCGCGGGCCGCAAAAAGATCGGGGTTCTGGATACACAGGCCAGGCTCTTCGGTGGTTTTGATTTTCAGAAGCGCACGCAAAACCAGGAATGGTCCATTGTTCAGGAATTGCGTAAGCAATACGAGGTGGTGCGGATCTCCCCGGATGCGGATTACCCCGAGGGTTTGGATGCGCTTGTCGCCGCCTTGCCCAATACTCTTACACAGCCGCAACTCGACCGGTTGACGGCGTATGTAAAGCAGGGCCGTCCCGCATTGATCCTGATCGATCCCATGCCGGCATTCAACCTGGAGTTGGCGCCGCAGGAGATCCCATCGCCCGAGCCGTTTGGCGCTCGGCCTTCCTCGCCACGCGCGAACCTGCGCCCGCTGCTCCAAGCCCTCGGAATCGAGTGGCAAACGAACCGCATTGCGTGGGACAACCACAATCCCCATCCGCAACTGAAAACGCTTCCCAAGGAGTTTGTTTTTGTCGGCAAGGGCTTCAACCAGAAAGAACCGGTCAGCGCGGGATTGCAGGAGATGGTTCTTCTGTATCCCGGATTACTGAAACCCGCCGGCGCGGGTGAGTTTATTCCGCTGCTTGAAACCAGCGAAGATGCCGGAACCGTTCGCTGGGAGAACCTGGTCCAACAATCGATGTTCGGTGTCAGCATGAACCCCGATCCTCCCCGCGCTCCGGAGCAGAAGCCGGGGGTGCTGGCGGCCAGAATCGGACAACCGGCCAATGCAATTGTCGTGGCGGATGCCGATCTGATCGGCGAGCAGTTTTTCGAACTGCGCCGCCGCGGCGTCGAGAACCTGAACTTCGACAACGTCACCTTCATTTTGAACTCAGTGGACCAGCTTGCGGGCGACCAATCGTTCATCGCGCTTCGCAAGCGGCGTCCGAAACACCGCACGCTCGAAGCGGTGGAAGCACGTACCCGCAAGTATGAAGCGCAGCGGCTTCGCGAAACGGAAATGGCCGAAGCGACCGCGGAACAGCGTTTGAAGGAAGCGCAGTCGCGGCTGGATCGCGCCGTTCGCGACATCGAGCAGCGGCCGGACCTCGACGAGCGCACCAAGCAGATCATGATCTCCAACGTGCAGTCGGTGGAGAACCGCAGGCTCACTGTGGCGCGCGCGAACATCGACGACGAAAAGCAGCGCCAGATCGAGAACAGCCGCGCCGATATGGAAAACTCCATCCGGGGTATTCAGAACACCATTAAGCTGCTGGCCGTAGCGCTGCCGCCGATTCCCGCGTTCCTTGTCTTTGTGTTGGTGACCATCCGCAAATTGCGCCTGGAGCGGATGGGAGTGCCGGTGGACCGCCTGGCGGAGGAGCGGGCCTAATGCGGGAAACCCTCAAGACGTCGGCCTTCGTGGGCGCCGCCCTGGCACTTGTGCTGGCGGCGGGAATCGTTGAACCGGACACGGTAACGCCGAAGATTCTGGATGATCAGGGCGAGGCGTTCTATCCAAACTTCACCGATCCCAAAGCGCCCAAGACCATTGAAGTGATCGATTACGACGAAGAGACGGCGACGGCGCGCCCGCTGAAGGTGCAGTTTGAAAAGGGCAGATGGGTTATTGCGTCCCATCACAACTATCCCGTCGACGCGGGCGACCGTCTCGCCAAGACCGCGGGCGCGCTAGTCGATCTGCGAAAAGATATCGTCCGTTCCGACTCTCCGCAGGACCACGCGGAACTGGGTGTCGTCGATCCGCTCGATCAAAAGGTGGCTTCACTCACAGGCCGCGGCAAGCGCGTTACGCTGCGCGATGAACATGGAGCAGTGTTGGCGGACTATGTTTTTGGCAAGCCGGTGGAAGGTAAGGAGGGATTCCGGTATATTCGTGTGCCGGGCGAAAAACGTACCTATGCCGTCAAGACCGCTGCCGATCCATCCGCTCGCTTCGCCGATTGGGTGGATCCCAACCTGCTTCGTATTGCCGCGTCCTCCATCCGCAAGGTGACGGTTCACAGCTATACCATCGACGAGATGATCGGCCGTTTAGTGAACGCGGCGTCAATTATCCTCACGAGAGAGGACGGCCGCTGGAGAGCATCCGGAGACGCCAATCCTTCGAAACAGGTCATCAACGAAATGGTTTCTACGTTGGACAGCCTGAAAGTCGTGGATGTCCGGCCGAAACCGCCATCTCTGGCCCAGGATCTGCGGAAAGGGCAACTGCAACTGTCGCTCGAGACCGCCGTTTCCCTGCGGCAGCGTGGTTTCATGCTATCTCCCACAGGCCGCATCCTGGCCAACGACGGAGAAATGGCCGTGGAAACCAGCGACGGGCTGGTCTACACCTTGCGCTTCGGTGAAGTGGCGACCGGGGGTCCGGATTCGCGTCCCGCGGCTGGCGCCATGGAGAACCGGCATCTTTTCGTCACGGCGCACTACAGACCGCAATCGCCAGAGGCCGGCACCGCCGCTGGAGAGCGGCGCGCGCGCAGTCTGAATGAGCGCTTTGCAGACTGGTATTTCATCATCCGCGGCCAGGATGTTCAGAGATTGAAGATGCAGAAGGCCACGCTCGTCAGCGGCGTGGCCCAGCCGAAACCAGAACTGTAGCTCGCCGGAGTTCTATTTCAGCGGCAGAAACTTCACGCAGACGGGCCTGCCCAGTTCCTCGACCTGTCCCGTCGGCGTAAGTTTACCCGTCTTGCCGTCGATCCGGAATACCACCAGGTTGTTGCTATCCTGATTGGCCGCGATCAGGTATGAGCCTGCCGGATCGATGCCGAAATTCCTTGGGAACTTACCCTGTGTCGGGACATACTCGATCGCACTCAGCGTGCCCTTCGCCGGGTCGATCGAGAATACCGCTATGCTGTCGTGGCCGCGGTTGGAGCCGTACAGGAACTTGCCGTTCGGGTGCACTTGGACTTCGGCGGTGTAGCTGGTTCCGGAGAAGCCCTTTGGCAAAGTGGTGATCGTTTGTATTTCGGTGAGCTTTCCTTTCCTGCCATCCCAAGAGAACGCTGTCACCGTGTTGCCCATTTCATTGATGACGTAGCCGAAGCGGCTTTTCGGATGAAACGCGAAATGCCTTGGTCCCGCCCCCGGAGCCACCGCCGCGTAGGGAGGATCGTTGGGCTCGATCAACCCCTTCTTCGGATCGAAGCGGTAGACCAGCACATGGTCGAGACCGAGGTCCGCCACAATAGCGTAGCGATTATTCGCGTCCAGGTTGACGGAATGAGCATGCGGACCTTTCTGCCGCCTCGGGTCCGCGCCCGTTCCACTATGCTGTATGAACGACGAGGCCTCTTCGAGCGAACCATCCTGCTTCACCGGCAGTACGGCTGTGCTGCCGCTGCCGTAGTTCACCACCAGAACATTCCTGCCGGTCTTGTCCACCACCAGGTGGCAGGGGCCGCCGCCTTTTGACGACACGGTATTCAACAGCTTCAGTCTGCCTGTGGACTTATCGATCTCAAATGCGCTGACGCTTCCTTCTTTTCCGGACTCCCTCACGGAGTAAAGGTAGCGCTGGTTGGGATGAATCGCGAGAAACGAGGGGCTGGGGATTTCAGCCGCCAAGCCGGCGGGCGTCAGCTTGCCCGACGAGGAATCGAACCGGTAGACATAGATCCCCCGGCTTCCCTCGCTTCCTTTTCCGGTATAGGTGCCGATATAAACCAGGTAATCGTCCTTTGTGTTCTGCGAAGCAGCGGTGAGCATAGTTGTAAAGGGTAGAACCAACCCGGCCAGCAACAACGGGAGCTGCACTAGTTTCATGGCTACATGAAACCGCATAGTGCGTCCCGGGTGCAAGTCTGTCTCAGATCCTATACCGGTACGCATTTCAAGCGAGCCGCGCGCGAGTAAACGGTTTTTTTAGATCTGCGGTTCCTGCTGCAGTTCGATCGGCACGCAAGCCGTTGCTTCAAGCACTCGGAACGTGAAGGATTCGGTGAAGTACAACTCGACCTGATCTTTGTCGTGCGCCGCGTAGCCGATCGAGATGTCCTGACCGATGGTCAGCTCGAAATCGCCTCCACGCCCGGAGAGAAGCACTCCGCCGCGCAACGCGGGACTGCGATGAATCCGGCCCTCCACCAGGTTTTCCACCACTTTGTAAATCGGATATCCTTCGTCGATTGCCTGCATCAGTGTGAAGAATGCGGCATCGCCCAGAACGAGGTGGAACGGCCCACCGATGCCCGCTTCCTGGAGCAGTTTGAGCCCGCTTGCCACCGCATGCGGCAGGGATTCGAGGCCCCCCTGTAGCCGGATCGGCTCATGCGAACAGCTTGGAATGATGCCTTTGATGGGAGTATCGGGAATACCGTTGAAGATCGCCTGTTCTTCGAACAGCGCCGTCTGCCTGGCTGCCTTCTCCAGATCATTGAAATCCGGATCTTTCACCCCGCGCGTGATGCTGTCCAACTCCATCTGATTCAAGTGGAACGGCACCCGCACCTCCATCAGCGGCAGCACCAGGCGCGTACCCCAATGCACGCCGGGAATCGGCTGGTTTGCCGCGATGTCCAGGCGGCCAGTGTTTACGGCGGCGTGCTTCCAGCCGTACGGACCGTCGACATCCACGACCGCCCTGCCGCTCAACTGCGATTTGATCGTCTTTTTAGCGACCTCTTCGATCTCCTCCCATGCCTCCTCACTGATCGGAGCAATCTGGCGCCTCAGTAAATCCGGCATCTCACTTATCCTCCTTGTGCAAGTTGCCGATCCCCAATCCTCTGCCGGAGTTGCCGGAACCCACGGACGAGCCCCCTCCGGTGCTTTCGTCCTCGATTTCGAGGATCGGTTTACTGGTGAAGAGATACTCCCGGAGATTCTGGTCAAACACAGGATACCGCCGCCGGATCCATTCGAGGACCATAGTCGCATGCTCGACCTCCTCATCGCGGTTATGCGCCAGAATGGCCTTCAGTTCCGCGTCGGCGGCCACATCAATTCGCTGCTGGTACCAGTCAATCGCCTCGAGTTCTTCCTGCAAACTGGCGAGTGCCCGGTGCAGATCCCGCGTCTTTCCGGTTAGTTCGTTTGTCGGTTCGTGATAGGCTGTTGACATTTTCCGTTCTTCCGATCTTTGTGAGGCGCCGGAACTCCCACTTCAGAGAACCAGATCCAGTATAGCGAAAGCGCCCGGCGCCAGACATTGTTCCGTTCACCACCGTATACGGGCCTCTCGGCGCATTGTATTGCCCTTCTGTTTTTGGGGTCGGGCCTCACTCCGCTTGGTTTCCGCCTGGTAACTTATGCCAGCGCCGGCATACGGGTGAATAACGGAACGGTTTATGACGTCTTATGTCTTACTTGCATGTCTTACTTGCATGATGACTGCCTTGCTTTTCTGGATTTAGATACGCCGGAAGCAAGTTAGTGCACGATGGCATCATCATCTTACTGTTGTGTTACTTTCCGTATGTGCTATCAACGCGAAGGAGATGGGAGCTACTTTGCCGGATGGATCCCACGCCGCCGCCCGATATCGCACACGAACCTTCCCGGGAGCGAATCGCGGAGGCAATTTCGGAACTCCAGCGCCTTCGTCACTGTCCCGCGGAGGATCGAGGCATCGCTTTCGTCGATCCCCGGTGGGAGGATGGCGAACATGGGTTGACCATGATCGCAAGGCTTGTCTGCGGTAACCCAACTTTAAAAGCCGATCTGGTAAATGAATCCGCGGCGCCCGCCGATCGAACCCAATACGCTTACACCATCACCTACGACGCGGCGAAGAACTCTTATGTCGGTCAAACGTGAGCCGGCGGCGGCAACCGATTACACTGAAGAGCTATGGCGATCTTGGGCATCGACATCGGCGGTACTCGTGTCAAGGCTGGCTTGGTTTCCGGTGCGGGGGAAGTGTTGCGGCGGCTGTCCGTGCCAACGCCCTCTTCTCTCGATGCTTTCACGATAGCGTTGCGAAGGCTCATCGCGGATTTGATAGCCGATGCCAGTCAACCTGAAGCCATCGGCTTCGGATGCAAAGGCATTATCGACTTCCATACGGCTCGCATCGAGGTCCTGCCCGGTACGCTGCATTTTCTGGAAGGCTCAAACCTTGCGGACCTGGCCGGGCTGTCCATCCCGGTATATGCCGACAACGATGCTCGCACCGCGCTCGCGGGAGAGGTAGCATGGGGCGCGGGCGCGGGTTGCCGCAACGTGGTGATGTTCACGCTCGGAACCGGGGCCGGCGGCGGCGTTCTGGCTGAAGGGCAAATCCTACGCGGCGAAAAGGGAGTCGCCGGACATCTCGGCCACATTACCGTGGACCCGGACGGGCCCGTGTGCATCTGCGGCAATCACGGCTGTCTGGAGACGGTCTTTTCGGCGGGCGCCATCGAATCCGAGGCAATCGGCGCTGCTTATCGTGGCTGCGCCTCGGCGCTGACACGCCTATACCAGCAAGACCCGGCTTCGCTCTCCTGTCAGGCGGTCTTCCAAGCGGCGGCCGAAGGCGATTCCGTCGCCCTGGCGATTCGCGACCGTGCTGTGAAGTATCTCGGCGCATCTATTGCCGGTCTGATCCACGTGTTCGATCCGGAGAAGGTGATTCTTGGCGGGCTGATCTCCGAAGCGGGCGATGCCCTGTTCGGTCCCGTCCGGGAACATGTAAGGTGGCGTACGCGGGTTTTGCTCGGCCGTGAAGTTCCGGTCGTGAAAGCGCAGGTATCGGACAGCGTTGTGGGTGCCGCAGCCGTTGCGCGGCTGGGCTGCGCTCTCGCCGCGCCCCGCGCGTGACGGCTGCCCTTACGGCAGCTTCGTTTCGCCCATCAGGTATTTGTCGATCGCGCGCGCCGCTTTACGGCCTTCCGCAATCGCCCACACTACCAGCGATTGCCCGCGCCGCATGTCACCTGCGGCAAAGATGCCGGTGACGGAGCTCATGTAATTCTCGCCGGTCGCTATATTGCCACGCGCGTCAAGTGCGACTCCGAACTGCTCGATCATGCCCTTCTTCACCGGGCCGGTGAATCCCATGGCCAGCAGCACCAGGTCCACGTCCATGGTGAATCCGGCGCCGGGCAGCGGTTCAAACGCCGGCGGAGGGCCAACGCGGATGCCGTGCAACTGCTTCACGTTCCCGTTTTCATCTCCCGTGAACCGCACCGTCGAAACCGCCCACTCGCGGATGCCGCCTTCTTCATGCGAGCTTTCCTGGCGCAACTGCATCGGCCACAAAGGCCACGGAGTGCTTGCATGCCGGTCAGCAGGCGGCATCGGCATGATCTCAAACTGGTGCACGGAGAGTGCCTTCTGCCGGTGTGAAGTACCCAGGCAATCGGCTCCCGTATCACCGCCGCCGATGATGATGACACGCTTTCCGGTTGCGAGAATCTCGTCGACGCCCTCCAGACGATCGCCCGCGCAGCGTTTGTTCTGTTGGGGCAGGAACTCCATTGCAAAGTGGATGCCCTTCAACTCACGTCCGGGCACCTGCAGGTCGCGCGGCTGTTCGGCGCCTCCCGCCAGCAGAATCGCGGCGAACTCTTTTCGCAATTCCGTGACAGGAACATTCGCACCCACATGCGCATTGGTCTGGAACCGCACACCTTCGGCCGTCATCTGCTCCAGACGGCGGTCGATCAGGTGCTTCTCCATCTTGAAGTCTGGGATGCCATAGCGCAGCAGGCCGCCGAGCCGGTCTGCCTTCTCAAAAACGGTAACCCAATGTCCGGCACGGTTCAACTGTTGCGCCGCCGCCAAACCAGCCGGCCCGGAGCCGACCACAGCCACTTTCTTTCCCGTACGATGCGCGGGCGGCTCGGGGCGAATCCACCCCTGGCCGAAGGCGTGATCGACGATGCTCCGTTCCAGCACCTTGATTGCCACCGGCGGCTCGTTGATGCCCAGCACGCAGGCGGCTTCACAGGGCGCCGGGCATACTCGCCCGGTGAACTCCGGGAAATTGTTCGTCGAGTGCAGAGTCCGGATGGCGTCTTTCCAACGGTCGCGATAGGCGTGATCGTTGAAATCGGGAATGAGGTTGTTCAGCGGACAGCCGGTATGGCAGAACGGCACTCCGCAATCCATGCAGCGCGCCCCCTGCGTTTGAACGCGGTCGAGCGGGAAGTCCAGGTAGATTTCGAACCAGTCGTTCACCCGCTCGGCAACCGGACGACGCTGCGGCAACTCCCGCGTGTATTCGAGAAAGCCTGTGACCTTACCCATGCCTCACCTCACCACCGCGACCGTTTCGGCCGCTGACCTGGGAACCCCAAGCACGCGTTTATACTCGTGCGGGAATACCTTCACAAACGCCGGCAGCGTCGATTTCCAGTGGTCAAGAACCCACTCGGCGCGCGGGCTGGACGTCGCTTCAAGGTGTTTGCGAATTAGCGCCTGGAGCAGCTCGGCGTCGCTTTCATCCGGGGGATGGAGATCCACGCCGCTGCGGTTGCACAAGGTCTCGCTAAACTCGCCGGTCTCATCCAGCACGTAAGCGATTCCTCCACTCATCCCCGCCGCGAAGTTCTTCCCCGTGCGCCCCAGCACCACAACAAGGCCGTTTGTCATGTACTCGCACCCGTGGTCGCCGACTCCCTCCACCACCGCGGTCGCGCCGGAATTACGGACCGCGAAACGCTCGCCCGCCATGCCGTTGAAGTATGCTTCGCCGCTCGTCGCACCATATAGAACCACGTTGCCGATGAGGATGTTCTCTTCAGCAACAAAAGTGGAGGTGCGCGGAGGGTATACGATCAGTTTCCCGCCGGAGAGTCCTTTGCCCACGTAGTCGTTCGCATCGCCTTCGAGGGTAAGTGTCACGCCTTTGGCCAGAAACGCACCGAAACTCTGGCCCGCGGAACCAGTGAAGTGGAAGCGGATCGTGTCCTCCGGCAGCCCGCCGGATCCGCGCTGCCGGGCGATTTCGCCGCTCAACATGGCCCCAACCGTGCGGTGCACATTTCGAATAGGAAGCTTGAACTCCACCGGCGCGCCGTTTTGAATGGCTTCCCGCGCATGGCCGATCAGTTTGTAATCCAGCGCCTGACTGAGTCCGTGGTCCTGTGGAATCAGGCGCCGGCGTCCGACCCTTGCCGGCACCGGCGGATTAAACAGGATGGAACTGAAGTCGAGTCCTTTGGCCTTCCAATGACCTACCGCATCGCGCATTTCGAGCATGTCGACACGGCCCACCATTTCGTTCATCGTGCGGAAGCCGAGCTGCGCCATAATTTCCCGCACTTCTTCGGCGATGTAGAAGAAGAAGTTGATGACGTGCTCCGGAGCGCCCTCAAACTTGGCGCGCAGCCTGGGGTCCTGCGTCGCGATGCCTACCGGACAGGTGTTCAGGTGGCATTTGCGCATCATGATGCAGCCCATGGAGATGAGGGGCGCGGTGGAAAACCCGAACTCCTCGGCACCCAGCAACGCCGCAATGGCAACATCGCGTCCGGTTTGCAGCTTCCCGTCCGTTTGCACGATGATGCGGCTGCGCAGATCGTTCATCACCAGCACCTGCTGCGTTTCGGCCAGCCCGAGCTCCCACGGCGCTCCGGCATGCTTGATGGAAGTAAGCGGGCTTGCGCCGGTGCCTCCCGTGTCGCCGCTGATCAGCACCACGTCGGCATGTGCTTTCGAAACGCCCGCGGCGATGGTGCCCACACCCACTTCGGCCACCAGTTTCACCGAGATCCGCGCTTGCGGATTCACGTTCTTCAGGTCATAGATCAATTGCGCCAGGTCTTCGATGGAGTAAATGTCGTGATGCGGTGGCGGTGAGATCAGTCCCACACCCGGAATCGAGTGCCGGACGCGCGCGATCACCTCGTCCACCTTGTGTCCTGGCAGTTGCCCGCCTTCGCCCGGCTTGGCTCCCTGTGCGATCTTAATTTGTAGCTCTTCGGCATTCACCAGGTAATTCGTGGTGACGCCAAACCGTCCGGATGCCACCTGCTTCACCGCGCTGCGGCGCCAGTCCCCATTCGCATCGCGGTGGAACCGTTCTTCGTCCTCGCCACCCTCGCCGGTATTCGATCTCGCTCCAATGCGGTTCATGGCGATTGCCAGCGTCTCGTGCGCTTCCTTGCTGATGGACCCGAATGACATCGCGCCCGTCGCGAAGCGTTTGACGATTTCGCTGGCCGGTTCCACTTCGTCGATGGGAATCGGCCTTCCGGGTTTGAACCGCATCAACCCGCGCAACGTACAGAGTTGCCGGCTCTGGTCATTGATGGTCTGCGTATATTCTTTGAAGGTATTGAAACTGTTCTGCCGCACCGAATGTTGCAGCTTGGCGATGCTGAGCGGGTTCAGAAGGTGATACTCGCCGCGCGCGCGGTAGTGATAGTTACCGCCGATATCAAGTTCCGTCTCGCTGTCCCTGAGAGGCCGGAATGCATGCTCGTGCTTCAGTTTTGCCTCTCGCGTCAGAACGTCCAGCCCGATCCCTTCGATGCGGGAGGCAGTTCCCGTGAAGTACTTCTCCACCAGTTGTTTGTTCAACCCGATCGCCTCGAACACCTGCGCGCCGCGGTAGCTTTGCAGAGTCGAGATGCCCATCTTGGAGAAGACCTTCAGCAGTCCCTTGTTGATCGCCTTCCTGTAGTTCTTGAGCGCCGTGCTGAACGATACGTCTTCGGGAAGCAGTCCTTTACCGGCCATATCTTCCAGGGTCTCGATAGCCAGATACGGGTTCACCGCGCTTGCGCCATAGCCGATGAGCAGGCAGTAGTGCATCACCTCGCGCGGCTCTCCGGATTCCACCACCAGCGCCACCTGCGTGCGTGTTCCTTCGCGAACAAGATGATTGTGAACCGCCGTCAACGCCAGCAGGCTCGGGATGGGCGCGTAATCTTCATCCACGCCGCGGTCCGACAAAATCAGCAGAGTGTAGCCGGACTTGATGAGAAGCGACGCCCTGCGGCAGAGGCCATCGAGTGCCCGCTCCAGGTCTTCTTCGCCTCCGTCGGGACGGAAGAGCATGGGCAGCGTGGTGGCCAGAAAATCGCCCTGTGAGACGCGCCGGAGCTTTTCGAGATCCCGATTCGTCAGCAGCGGATGTTGCAGTTTCAGCGTGTGGCAGTGCTGCGGCGTTTCATCCAGGATGTTCCGCTCGGTCCCGATGTAGCTGGTCAACGACATCACCAACTCCTCGCGGATGGGATCGATGGGCGGGTTCGTCACCTGTGCGAAAAGCTGCTTGAAATAATGGAATAACGGCTGGGGCCGGTCGGAAAGGCAGGCGAGCGGTGTATCGGTACCCATCGACCCCACCGGTTCCTCTCCCTTCACCGCCATCGGAAGCAGGATCATGCGAAGGTCTTCTTCCGTATAGCCGAACGCCCGCTGCCGTTGAAGAAGCGTGTCGTAATCCGAGCCGTAGACCCGGGGCGGCTCCGGAAGATGATCGAGCGAGACCTGGTGCTCGTCAATCCACGCCCGGTACGGCTGGCGCGAATAGAGCCGCTCTATAATCTCTTCAGCCGGAGTGATCCGGCCTTCCACCGTATCGGCCAACAGCATCTTTCCCGGTTGCAGGCGGCCTTTGTAGCGCACATCTTCGGGCTTTACCGGCAGCACACCGGTTTCCGACGCCATGATCAACACGTCGTCGTGGGTAACCAGATACCGTGCCGGGCGCAAGCCATTGCGGTCGAGCGTTGCGCCGATCATGCGGCCATCGGTGAAGGCCACTGCCGCCGGTCCGTCCCAAGGCTCCATCAGCGAGGCGTGGTATTCGTAGAATGCCTTCTTGCCCGGATGCATGGTCTCATCCGCATCCCAGGCTTCCGGGATCAACATCGCCATCACGTGCGGCAGGCTGCGTCCGGCCAGATGCAGCAACTCCACGGCATTGTCCAGCGCCGCTGAATCGCTGCCACCCGGCACAATGGCAGGCAAGAGCTTTTTCATGTCGTCGAATAGCGGTGACGATAGAACTTTGTGCCGCGCGTGCATCCAGTTCACGTTGCCCTTGAGCGTATTGATCTCGCCGTTGTGGCACAGGTAGCGGAACGGGTGCGCCAATTGCCAGGTCGGAAACGTATTGGTGGAAAACCGCTGGTGCACCAGGCACAACGCGCTGGTCGTATCCGGATCCGATAGTTCACCATAAAAATTCGCGATCTGCGGCGCCAGCAGCAATCCTTTGTAGACGATGGTGCGCGAGGAAAGCGACGGGACGTAAAAGAACTCGGAGCCACGAATGTCCGATTTCCGGATCTCCGCTTCCGCGCGTTTGCGAACCACGTAGAGCCTTCGCTCCAACTCGTCCTGTGTCATGCCGGCGCCGCGGCCCAGAAAAATCTGTTCGATGTAAGGCTGCGAGGCTCGCGCGATACGCCCGATCGCATCGGCATCCACGGGTGTGTCTCTCCAGCCGAGCACCATCAATCCTTCTTCCCGCGCAATTCGCTCGACAATCCCCTCGCACTGAAGCCGGGGTTGCAACTCTACCGGCAGAAACATCATGCCGACGCCGTACTCGCCCTCGGCGGGAAGCGTGAAACCCAGGCCGGCGCATTCCCTGGCAAAAAAGGCATGCGGAATCTGAATGAGAATGCCCGCGCCATCACCGGTTTCCGGATCGCAGCCACACGCCCCGCGGTGCGTGAGATTGATGAGGATCTGTATTCCCTTGAGAATGATCTCGTGCGATCGTCCGCCTTTGATATTGACAACGAAGCCTATACCGCACGCGTCATGCTCGTTGCCTGGATCGTACAGCCCCTGCCGCTCTGGAAAACCGGTGGGAACACCTCTGCTCATGTAGGTCTCCTGGGTAATGTAGGGAGTATAGAGGATAATTGCATTATCAGTCAATCGAATTATTCACGTCACATTAAATTAGAATTACTTATGATATAGTCGAAGTGGTGAATGTCGAGCATCTAAAGCTGTTTAGGGATGTGGCTCAAACGCGGAGCATCAGCCGTGGAGCATCGTTGAACGGTGTGACGCAATCGGCCGCCAGCCAACATGTGCAGGAATTGGAGAAGATGCTGGAGGTCGAATTGCTTGATCGCAGCAGGCGGCCGCTGGCGCTCACCCCGGCCGGACGGCTCTATTACGATCTCTGCCGCGATGTTCTCCGGCGGCACGAAGAATTCGCAGCCGCTTTGGGAAGGCTCAAAAGCGATGTGGAGGGACGGGTTCGCGTAGCCTCAATCTATTCGGTCGGCCTGTCGGAGATGTCACGCATCGAGGAGGAATACGCGCGTGCCTTCCCGCTGGCGGTGCTCGAAATCGAATATCTGCGGCCGGAGCGGGTCCGTGAAGCTATAGAGACGGATCGCGCGGATTTGGGCCTGATCAGCTATCCTGAACCGTCGCGCGAAATCGCGGTCATCCCCTGGCGGGAGGAGGAGATGGTGCTCGCAGTCGCTGCATCCCACAGGCTGGCGCATAGGGACGTGGTGGCAGCTTCGGAGATTGCCGGCGAGGCGTTCGTTGCTTTCGACGAGGATCTGCCTATCCGCCACGAGGTGGACCGGTTCCTGCGCGAGCAGGGCGTCATGGTCGATCTGGTGATGCACTTTGACGTGATCCAGATGATCAAGGAAGCCGTCGCGCTGGGCTCGGGTGTGTCCATCCTTCCACGACGAGTCATGAGGCCCGAAATCAAGCAGGGCCGTCTCGCCGCTGTCGCCTTGAAAGCTCCTGGCCTGGTGCGCCCTGTCGGCATCATCCATCGCAAGCGAAAGAAGTTCAATCCCGCGGCGCAAGCGTTTCTCGATCTGTTGCGAAACTCGCCCGAAGAGGAGCCGGAAGCCATTCAGCACGCCGGGCGTGCCCACGATAGCCGGCTTTTCGCTCAAGTCAGGAAATCAGGCACAGCGTCCGCGAAGCAATCGCCGGTGGAGTCTTCCAACCTGACTCCGTCGAAATAAGTCTGAACAACCGCGCGCTTGGAGCGATTGGCATCGACGAGTCCGTCAGCATCGCTTCAAAAATTCTCCAGCAACCATATGTTGCTGTCCATTGTGTAACCCAGAATTGCCGGCGCCGCCCGTCGAGGGAAGGCAGGCCCCATGCGTGCGGACCGCCCTTCTGCTCCCAAAGGGCGGCCGCCTCGCCGCTCAGGTCGATGTGGAGCAGCGTGACGCCAGTGGGCGATAAGCTTGAAACGTAAAAGCCCTTGCCGTCCGGTGACCAGCCTGATCCGGAATCAAAACCGTACCACCCGTTCACAACCAGGTCGCGAGGTGCGCCTCCCAGCGGAAACAGGCGGATTCGGTGCTCCCGTTGCGCCCCCTTCTTCTTACCCTTCCTGCAATTTTTCCCGCGTAGGCATAGCATAATACGGATACGGCTCTCCGTTGAGCTGTTGTGGAAGGAGAAGGGTATGAATCAGGCAGTATCCCGCCGTGGCTTTGTTGCTATGACGGCGGCATCCTCCATGAGGGTGCTTGGAGCCAATGACCGCATCCGGCTCGGCGCCATCGGTACCGGCGGACGCGGCCGCTACCTCATGAGCCAGGCCAACAAGGCCGGCGGCCATCAGTGGGTGGCCGTCTGCGATGCTTACGACGTACAGCGGAACAAGGCGGCAGAAATCGCCGGCGGCGCGGTGGAGAAGTTTGGTGATTACCGCCGTGTGCTGGATCGCAAAGACATCGACGGGGTCCTCGTCGCCACCTGGGATAATACCCATTGCGACATCACCGTGGAGGCATGCCGCGCCGGCAAAGACGTTTATGTCGAAAAGCCGATGACGCTCCATCCGATGGAGGGGCACCAGATTGTTAAAGCCGTTCGGGAAAACAAGCGCGTGTTGCAGACCGGTACGCAGCAACGCGGCTACCCGCATTTCCAGGAGGCCAAGGAACGATTCATCGACAGCGGGCGCATCGGGCAGATCACCATGGTCCGTACCATCTGGAACGGCAATGGCGCGTACCGCAATATGGCGCCGCCCGCCGGCATGGAGACGAAACCGGAAGGCATGGATTGGAACGCCTGCCAGGGCAAACTGGCGAAAGTTCCATGGCACCCCAAGCGCTACTTCAATCATTACGTTTATTGGGACTATTCCACCAATGCGCAGATGGGTGGGCTGTTCGTGCATATGGTCGACGTCGTCCACTGGTATCTGAAGGTGAACAAGCCGCTCGCGGCGGACTGTTTCGGCGGCATCTACCTGGGCGCCGAAGACCGCGATACCGCCGACAACATCAATGCCATTCTGGAGTACCCCAACAAACTGCTGGTGACGTTTGAGGCCAACGTCACCGACATGATCCCGGTCGAGAACGCGGATATCATCTTCATGGGCACCGGAGGGCGTCTCTCCATCTTCCGGTACGGCTATAAGTTCCTTCCGGTGGAAGAGAAAGGCAAAGGCGCAATCACCTCCGGCCCGACGCCCGAGTTGCACGTGGCGAACTGGCTGGAATGCATGCGCACACGCCGCAAGCCATTATGCGACGAAGAAGCCGGGCATTACTCTGCCATGGCCTGTCATATTTCAAACATCGCCTATAAGCAACACCGGCGAATCGAATGGAAAAAGGAGTGGGATATATGAGCATTCAACCTGGAATCAATATGGAATTTATCCGGCGTTCCGAAAAGCCCTTTGCCACCGGGCTGGAGTGGGCCGCCAAGATGGGCTATAAGTACGTGGAGCCGATGCTGCACAACGGGCGCGAGTTGATGAGCGAAGCCGGCTACTACCACTCGGTCTCGATGGAGGAAGAGCCGTACGATATCAAAGACCTTCTCGATAAGTTCGGGCTGAAAGCTTCTGGCGTCAGCGCGCACTGCCCTCTGATCCGTCCGGAAGTGAGCGTGATGTATCTTCAACGCGCGATCCGCTTTGCCGCCATCATCGGCGCTCCGGTGGTCAATACGGATGAAAGCTACCGGCCGTCCTGGGTAACCCTGGACGAAGCCTGGCCGTTAATGACGTATACGCTCAAGGCAGTGCTGCGTGTGGCCGAGCGCTACAACGTCGCCATCGGCATCGAGCCGCACAATGAAATCTCTCGCACCACGTCCGGGCTGTTGCGAATAGCGAGCCTGGTGGATCACCCGCTGCTGCGTATCAACTACGACACGGGCAACGCCTATCTCGCCGGCGAGGATATCTACGACGCCCTGGAGCAGATCGGCCCGCGCCTGGTGCACATGCACGCCAAAGACATTTCGGTGGAACATTCCGATGCCGAGCGCGGCAAAGTGACGGGGACTCCGGTAGGCTGCGCTTGCGGCGACGGCGTCGTCGATTGGACTCGTGTCGTCTCCATCTGCCGCAAGCACGGCTTTGAAGGCGTGTTTTCCGTGGAATGCGGAACACCGGAGGAAGCGGAGCGGAGCCTCTCCCATCTCAACCAGGTGCTGGCCGCCGCGGGAGCAGCCGTCGCATGAAGCATCCGGTAATCGCCGCGGCTGTTCTGCTCGCCGGTTGTCTTGGGGCCTTTCCCCAGACAACCCGGACCCTGGTAGTAACGGGCGGACACACTTACGATCCCAGCTTCTATATTCTGTTTGAGGGCGACTCCCGCATAAAAGCCATCGTCGATCCTCACCCCATGCCGTACCGGCGCGAGATGCGTAAAGGCTACGACGTGCTGGTGCTTTACGATTCCATGCAGGAGATCAGCGAAACCGAGCGCAAGAACCTGGTGAATTTTCTCGAAGCGGGAAAGGGCCTGGTCATCCTGCATCACGCGCTGGTGGACTACTGCAATTGGGAATGGTGGTGGAAAGAAGTGATGGGCGGGCGCTGGATACAGACGGACGACAAACCCCCGCGGTGGAAGACCACATGGAAACACGACGTGAACATGGCGGTACATCCAGTGGGCAAGCATCCGGTGACCGAAGGAGTGGGAACCCTGCACATTACCGACGAGACGTACAAAGGCATGTGGCTGTCGCCGGACAATACGGTGCTGATGCGCACAGATGAGCCGACCAGCGACGGCCCCGTGGTGTGGATCAGTCCTTATCGCAAATCGCGCGTCGTAGCCATCCAGCTTGGTCACGACCGCATGGCGCATTATCATCCCGGATACCAGCGGCTGGTTAAGAACGCCATCCTCTGGGCTGGAGGCCAGGAGTAGAGCAGATATGCGGCGTCTCGTTCCGATCCTGCTGGTGTGTGTCTCCGCTCTACCGGCACAGGTATTTCGCGCCGGTGCATACGAAGTGGACGTCTCACCTACAAAATTTCCGATCCTGTTGAGCGGCTCGTTCCTGGCCCGCTATGGGGATCGTGCCGAAGGAAGTATCTGCGCACGCGCGCTGGCCCTGGACGACGGCACGAATCGTGTGGTTCTCGTGGTCTCGGACACACTCATGATTCCACGTGATCTCGCGGACCGGGCCAAGCTAAGAGCCTCGCGCGCAACCGGCGTCCCTCCCGTGCGAATGCTAATCTCGGCGACGCATACGCATTCCACTCCGCCGCTGATGGGCGCGTTAGGAACACCCGAAGAACCGGAATACGCGCGCCTGTTTGAAGACCGGCTGGTGGAGGCGATCGAAGGCGCCGTAAAGCGTCTTCAACCGGCGCGTGTGGGCTGGACCGTGACGGAGGATTTCGATCACACCCACTGCCGCCGCTGGATTCTACGGTCCGATCACATGCGCAAAGATCCCTTCGGCGATCTCACCGTGCGGGCGCATATGCATCCGGGCTATCAGAACCCGGAGTTTGTGGGACCCGCTGGACCTGTCGATCCGGACCTTTCCCTGCTTTCCATACAGACCGCGAATGGTGAGCCGCTGGCTTTGCTCGCAAACTATTCAATGCATTACGTGGGTGTGCCGGGCCGTGTTGCTTCCGCGGATTATTATGGCCCGTTTGTCGAAAACATGCGCCGGAAAATCGGGCCGTCCCTGGTGGCGATGATGTCGCAAGGCACCAGCGGGGACCAGCACTGGATGGATTACAGCCGCCCCCGCGTGGAGATGAACATCCAAAAATATGCCGATTCGCTGGCGGAGGTGGCATACCGCGCGTATCGGAAGATTCAATACAGATCCTGGGCGCCGGTCGCCATGCGCGAAACCTCGCTGAAGCTCTCGCGCAGGTTGCCGGATGATAAACGACTGGCGTGGGCGAAAGCCGAGGTCGCGCGGTTGGGCGGCAAACCGCCATCAAATCAGCCCGAGGTTTACGCCTGTGAGCAGGTCTACCTGGCGGCATCTCCGGTGCGCGAACTGGTGTTGCAAGCCGTGCGCATTGGCGAGTTGGGCATCACGGCGATCCCGAATGAAGTATTCGGCATTACCGGACTGAAGATCAAAGCGCAGAGTCCGCTGACGCACACCATGAACATCGAGTTGGCCAATGGAGCCGAAGGCTACATCCCTCCTCCAGAGCAGCACAAACTGGGCGGCTACACCACCTGGCCCGCCCGCACCGCGGGGCTGGAAGTGGGAGCCGAACCCAAGATCGTGAGCGCCGTGCTCGGGCTTCTCGAACAGGTGTCCGGTAAGCCCCGGCGCCCGGTGTCGCACATCGATGGAACTTACGCGAAAGCGGTGCTCGCTTCGCGCCCGGCTGCATACTGGCGCGGCAGTGAGTTCGCGGGACCGTTAGCGAAGGACGCCTCCGGCAACGGCCATTCGGGCAACTATGAGGACGGGGTTGCTTTTTATCTGGAAGGTCCGCAGTCCCCTGCCTTTTCGGGCAGCATAATCAACCGCGCCCCGCACTATGCGGGCGGCCGGATGAAGGCTGAGGTGAAAGGCCTGCCCGAGAACTACACGGCCGAGTTCTGGTTCTATAACGGACTGCCCACCGGTGTCAGACCAATTACAGGGTACCTGTTTTCACGTGGTGCGGACACGCTCGCGGTGGATGGAAACGGGCGGATCCAATTCTCGAACGGAGATACAACGCTTGTGGGCCGCACTCCGGTAGCGCTACTCACCTGGACCCACGCCGCGCTGGTTCGAAGCGGCGATGCCGTGCGCGTTTATCTGAACGGTCGCGAGGAGGTTTCCGGCAAAGCAGCACCGGCCGGCGGAGACGGAATTCTTATCGGAGGCCGACCAGCGGGCGATTCGAATTTCGAAGGCAGAATAGACGAAGTAGCCCTATACGGGCGTATTCTAAGCCCAGCCGAGGTCGCGAAGCGGGCAGGACATCCTTCCACACGACAGTAAATATCGTGGGAAGAACCGCGCTGGTCTTTTCGGCGGGAGGTATGTTTGGCGCGTACCAGGCTGGCGTCTGGGAAGTCCTGTCAAACACATTCATGCCGGACCTGGTCGTCGGCGCCTCCATCGGCGCGCTAAATGGCTGGGCTATCGCCGGCGGCTGCCCGCCGGAGGAACTTCGCGACCTCTGGCTGGATGTTCCCGAAGCAGCCGCTTATCGCTGGCGCGTTCCGCGAGATCCTTGGGGTGGGATGATCGATGCCAAGGCGCTCGAAAGCCGTATCCGGAATCTCCACTCCCGCTTCCGGCCGCGAATACCGATAGGAATTGTCATAACGGATCTCCTGCGCCTCCGGCCCATACTTGTGCAGAACACCGATATTTCATGGGAGCATCTGGCGGCATCCTGCGCCGTGCTCGGCGTGCTGCCGCAAGTTCGGTTGAACGGCAGAATGTTCTCCGACGGTGGGTTACTCGGCGCACTGCCCTTGTGGGCCGCGGTCGAGATGGGAGCCGATCGAATCATCGCCATCAACGCGATGCCGCGAATGCCCGCAACGGTCAGAACGGCGATATTCGCTCTGCGTTCGCTTTCACGCCATCGGCCGCCTGATCCCGTCAATATGGAGAAAGTGGTCATTTCCGCGTCCACCCGCCTGGGCGGCCTTCGCGACGCCTTGTTCTGGAAACGCGATAACGCGGACCGCTGGTTGAACCTGGGGCGTCGCGATGCCGCGAGATTGAAACATTCGATTCCATCGATGTTTTGAGACACAATATGGGGTATGCCGGAATATCGGATTCATACGATGAGGGACGCGGCCCGGCAGCAGTTCCGCTGGGCGCCGCACACGAGCGGCGTTAGCTTTGTCAAGCCGAAGGATTACCAAGCTGGCGAGACCATCACCGCACCAACGCCTTATGCCGCGTGGCTGGCGTTGCGTGGTACGCCATCCGCTCTGTGCGTCGGTGACCTACTCGAAATGCCTGACGGCGACTTGAGGATATGTAAGTACGTGGGCTTTGAACAGGCTCGATGGGTGGTTCCGGAGACGAAGCCGCCGGAACAGACATCCGTGCAGCCGGTCCTTCGCCATCCGTCTGATACGTAGTAACATCAGACGGATGAAGAATCGTGTGCTTGTGCGCACTACATGGCTGATTTTGGCGTTTGTAAGTTGTTTGTGCGCGCAGGATCTGTGGATTACCCTGGATCGCGGCAACGGACCTGGCGCCGGTAAACACGCCGTTCTCATCAGTGGAGATGAGGAGTACCGCTCCGAGGAAGCACTGCCCCTGTTAGCCCGGATCCTTTCCCACCGGCACGGTTTCCGTTGCACCGTGCTATTTGCCATCGACCCATCGGACGGCACCATCAACCCCGATCACACCGGCAATATCCCTGGTCTCGATGCGCTGGAAACGGCCGATCTGATGATCATCGCGACGCGCTTTCGCGATCTGCCAGACGGGCAGATGAAGCATATCGTCCGTTATGTGGAATCCGGACGGCCCATCATTGGCATGCGCACCGCCACGCATGCTTTCAACCTCAAGAGCAGCGAAACGTATCGCAAGTATTCCTGGAACAGCAAGGAGTGGGACGGCGGGTTCGGTAGGCAGATCCTCGGCGAAACCTGGGTGCGGCATCACGGGCGGCACGGTAAGCAGAGCACCAGGGGAATTCTTGCGCAAGGGCAGGAACGCCATCCGATACTTCGCGGGATACGCGACGGCGATATTTGGGGGCCAACCGACGTCTACGAAGTCACGTTGCCGCTTCCCGGTGACAGTGTTCCTCTCGTGATGGGACAGGTTCTGGAAGGAATGCAGCCGGGTGATCCTCCAGTAGCGGGTAAACAGAATGAGCCGATGATGCCTGTTGCCTGGACGAAGTCCTACACGGGTGCTCAGGGCAAAAAAGCGCGCATCTTCACAACGACCATGGGAGCCTCGCAGGACCTGGAAAGTGAGGGCGTGCGGCGGCTCCTTGTAAACGCTGTCTATTGGGCGGTGGGACTCGAAAAGAAAATCCCGGCCAAAAGCAACGTCGATATCATCGGCCACTACGAACCGCTGCCCTTCGGTTTCGGCGGGTTCCGGAAGGGAGTGAAGCCCGCAGACCTGGTACACCAATCGCCATGAGCACTCCTCCAACGGCTCCCCTTGCCTCGGCGGCTTCGAGGCGGCTGGACAAGTTGTACGAATTCGACCGCGAACCGGTGTCGCCGGACCGCTTTCTGGGAGCCGGCTACTTCGCCGGATCCTTTGCGGGCGAACACGTGGCAGCCACCGAGTTCGTGATCGGTGTCACCTTTGTGAATTGGGGCGCCGGCATCCGGGACATTTTTCTCGGGCTTGCCATCGGCAATCTTCTTGCCGTGCTGACCTGGACATTCCTTTGCGCGCCCATTGCCGCACAGACGCGCCTGACCTTGTACTGGTATCTGCGGCGTATTGGAGGCCCGTTTCTCACTGTCATCTACAACGTCTTGAATGCCGTTTTATTTTGTATTCTGGCGGGCTGCATGATCACGGTATCGGCCTCGGCCGTCCGCATCCCGTTGGGCATTCCGGCGCAGGTCAATTGGTATCCCGCTGATGCGCGTTTTGTGGCTGTAGTGCTTGCTGTGGGGGCGGTGGTAGTTGCCGTTGCGATTTTGGGTTTCAAGAAGCTGGCCTCGTTTTCTTCGGTGTGCTCTCCATGGATGTTCCTGATGTTCCTTGGTGGCGCCGTGGTGATGTTACCCCGCTTGGCGCAGGAGGCCGGTCTCGAAAGTGTGAACAGCTTTCAATCGTTCTGGGAGATCGGTCATCGAGTGGTGTGGACGGGCCAGACCCCCGACGGATCCCCTCCGCTCGGCTTCTGGAAGGTGGCCGCCTTCGCCTGGATCTGCAACCTCGCCATGCACGCGGGGCTCTCCGACATGGCGCTGTTCCGCTATGCGAAGAAGGCCAGCTATGGCTGGTGTTCAGCTTTTGGGATGTACCTGGGGCATTACCTGGCCTGGATCTGCGCCGGCATGATGGGCGTGGGCGCCGGATTGTTGCTCGCCCGGCCATTGCACACTCTCGATTCGGGAGGAGTCGCTTATGAGGCGCTTGGCTGGTCCGGCGTGCTGGCGGTGATCGCAGCCGGATGGACCACCTCCAACCCGACGCTGTATCGCGCGGGACTTGCGCTGCAGGCCATTACGCCGGATTGGTCGCGTGCCCGCATCACATTGATTGCGGGGATCGTGACAACAGTAGTCGCCTGCTTTCCGTTTGTCTTCACCAGGCTATTGGATTTTGTGGGTCTGTATGGCCTTCTGCTCGCTCCCGCCGGCGCCATCGTCATCGCCGAACACTGGCTTTTCCCAAGAATCGGCTTGCACCGCTACTGGGCATCCGATCGGGGTCTTCTGCTGAACTGGCCCGCGCTGGCTGCTTGGGTGATCGCGATTGGAGCCGGGCTCGTGCTCGAACGAGCAGGGGTGTTACACCTCTTCTATCTGTTTCTGCCCGTCTATCTGCTCACAGCCGCGCTCTACATCTCTTTCGCGGCACTCGCGGGAGCGCGAGGGACTTCACCGCGGCATACTCCGGAATCCGCATTCACCGGACAGCCGCTGGTAAAGGAACTTCCGCAACGTGACGATGCTGCCCCGTCCAGTTCAACCCTCCGGCTCCTGTCCGGCTTCGTGGCGCTCGCGGCGCTCACCGTCTGCATCGCCGCACCTGTTTACGTGGCGGTCGCCGGTATCCCGGATTACGCCGCCAATGTCTCCGCTATGAAGCTGTGGCTTGGTGTAGCCACAATCGTCTATTTCGTTTCGGGTACGCTGTTCTTTACGCACCGGGCCAGGCAATAAAACCACCGAGGTTGTGCCACGGGGAGGGAAATCCCGGGGCATTCACCACATGCACAAGGCGTCCGGCGCCTACCAACACGGTGAGCAGGAAAACCACGAACGTGACCGTTGTGTGGTCGAAGAACGGTCTACTAAATAGGTCGATTTTTCGGGAACTATCACCGTGCAATTTCGTACGTCAATATAACAAACCGGATTACGGGCTCCGTGCCCCTATCTCCCCAAAAACCGAGACAGCACGGCGCCCCCCGGATCAAGGTATTCCCTTCAGTTGCCGCAACAGAGTTGTCTGAAAATGCATCTTATCTTATAGAGGCTGGAGTGATTAGGCCAGAATACGAGGTGAAACGATGCTGAAAACAAAGGTGCTGGCGATAGCTGTTGCGAGTTTATTGTCGCCTGTCTGGCTGGGGGCGGCGCAGACCCAGAAGAAAGTGATGACTGCAGACCGGGTTTCCGAACGGGGGATGAACCGCATCGAACGGGAGGTTCGCCACGAGTTGGTGATGTTGCCCTATTATGGCGTGTTCGACAATTTCACGTTCCGCGTGGATGGTTCCACCGTGACGTTGATGGGACAGGTGCGGCGCCCGACGTTGAAATCGAGTGCGGAACGCGTGGTACAGGGTATTGAGGGCGTGGAGAACGTCGTTAACAATATCGAAGTTTTGCCCGTGTCGCCGAACGACGACCGGATTCGGCTCGCGGCCTATCGCGCGATTTACGGCCATACGGCTTTGAACCGCTATGCGATGCAGGCAGTCCCCCCCATTCACATCATTGTGAAAAACGGGAACATTACGCTTGAAGGCGTGGTCGCCAGTGAATCTGACAAGAACATCGCTTACCTGCAGGCGCAGAGTGTCAGCGGGGCGTTCAAGGTGACTAATAACCTTCGGGTGGAGAAGCGCGGGGAGGAGTAACTCGCCGCCCGCGCGTCGTTCTTGATTTCTTTCGCGAGCAGGAAACACAATTCGCAGGGGCTTCGAGCTGACCCGGAACGGTGTTCAGTTCTTGAAGCCCCTTTTGGTTCCTGATCCCCTTCAGCGTCCGGAGAGTTTCTTCGGATGCCCTTGATGTCAAATCCGGTTAAATACTTCGATGGCTTTTTTCAGCGAGCGGAACTTCTGGATATAAGGCACCATCTTGGTTTCGCGATCGTCGATTTCCTGCGCCGCCTTCAGCACCTCTTGCGCTCGCTCCCGCGGTACTCGCACGACACCGTCCTCGCCGGCAACGATGATGTCGCCCGGCTTCACGGTCACTCCGGCGCACTCCACCGCAATGTCTTTCGCCACGCTGGCATAACGTCCTACGGCGGTGGCCGGGGTGACGCTGCGGGCAAACACGGGCAGGTTGAGGGCACGAAGTTCAGGCACATCGCGAACCCCGCCGTCCAGGACCATTCCGGCCATGCCGCGTGCCTTGGCGGCGGTGGCCATCAGACCGCCGATGGCGGCAACGTTCAAGCCGTTCTCCATCACGATCACGCCGACATCCCCGGGGTTAGCCTCTTCAATCATCTCCACCGAATGTTTCACGGCAAGAGCTGGTGTGGCTTTATCGGGCGGCGCAGGCCGCACGAGCGACGTGCGCGCGCGGCCGACAAATTTCGTGCCGGAATAGGGCCGCATGTCGAAGTTCATGAAGCCGCGCTCGCCCACCACCGCGTCCACAGCGTCCGCGACCGAAGCCACGGTGGTCTTCTGGAAGCCTGCAATCAGCGGATCGGAGGATGCATCCGGGGCTTTCTGCGCCGCCTGGAACGCGGCTAGCGACGCGCAGGTGATAAGAACCGCAACAGCGAAAAGCAGTTTGATTCTGGCTCGATTGGTCATTTCCGTTCGTGTCCTCGACTTTGATTCCCGCTCATCATACAACATTGGCGGAAGGCGATCGTTACCTGTGGGCGATGACATCAATCTCCACCAGGCACCCATCCAGCGGGATCGCCGCCGCGGCAATTGTCGTTCTCACGGGCGGCGTGGAGCCGAAGCGGCCCAGATAAACTTCGTTCATCGCTTTGTAGTCGCCGATATTTTGTAAATACACATTGCACTTCAAGACCTTCTCCATCGACGAACCGGCGGACTCGAGCGCCTTGGCGATCTGATCCAGGACCTTCGCTGTCTGCACCTTTACTCCGCCTTTATCAGCGACGCCATGACCGGAAATGAAGACCAGGTCTCCATAGGAAATCGCCGTCGAATAAAGCGGCGTACCCGAAGGCTTCGCACCCGGATAATGCGCCTGCTTTACACGTCCGCCGGCAGGTTGTGCTGCCGCGAGGGCGCCTGGTGCGGCGGCAACCGTAGTGAGCAACTTTCTTCTTGTTGAGCTTTTCATTTGTCTCCAACACTCCAGGACATATGGATTGTCGCATCGCGGGAAGTCATCCGGATAACATACAAGAAAAGCGTATGCATTCCAGACCTTCAGTTCCGCTCTTTATTGTCCTCATTTCTACATCTCTCATCTTTTCCTCATGTTCGACAACAACAAACAGAACGCAGATTGAGACGGTCTCCGTCCAAGTGCGAAAACCCGCACGCGTCGATCACGCCGTGACCATTGCAGCCAGCGGGACGGTAGAAGCGGGCGATTCTGTCGATGTTGCCTTTCAGGTAGCCGGCCGCGTCGCCCGGGTCATCCCGGATGAAGGCTCGTTCATTCGCAAGGGAGAGTTGCTGGCACAGATCGATGCAACCGACTACAACTTTGGCGCGGAAGCGGCACAGGCGCAAACGGCGATGGCGCGCGCCAACCATGAAAAAGCGCGCGCCGGAGCACGGGCGCAGGAACTCGAGCAGGCGCGGATTGTCTATGAGCGTGCGGCTGATGAGCACCGCCGCATGCGGACGTTGTATGAACGCAAAAGTCTGGCCCCGAACGATTTCCGCAAGTTCGAGGCAGCCTGGCAGCTTGCGCGCGAACGCTACGATGAAGCGAAAGAAGGCGCGCGTAGCGAAGACAAGGCGGCGGCGCTGGCGGCGCTCGAACAGGCCGAGGCGGCAGAAAAGATCGCACGCAAGCGCGTGGCTGACACCGCGCTGTACGCACCGCTCAGCGGCCTTAGCGCGCGACGGGGCAGCGACGTGGGCGAGCCGGCGGCGGCGG
>CAADGY010000223.1 GCA_900696665.1 uncultured Acidobacteriota bacterium | reverse complement strand
TCGTTGGCGGTCCGGTTTCCCAGCAGCTCAGTTTCGCGCGCGATTTTTCTTCCGGCTTCCGCGCTAACCGCGATTACCGCAACCTGTCATTTGCTTCCACGACAGGTGTGTCTTCGCGCTACGGTGATACGCGTTTGCTGGCGGCTCATAACGACAGGCCGTTCGGTGCGGAAGGTTTTTACGGCAACTACCCATCTTGGGAGCGGACACGCACGTGGTTCGGCTCCGTGCAACATTCCTTTCCGTCGGATACTCAAGTTGCTGTTGCCTACCGGCGGCACACAGATCTGTTCGTGCTATACCGCGATCGTCCGGAGGTGTTCACCAATCATCATGCCGCCGAAAGTTATCAGGGCGCGGTCCGGCAGCGGACGCCCCTTGGCCTGAACGCAGCTTTGCATTTCGGCGCGGAGGTGTTGGGCGACCGCATTTCGAGCACGAATCTCGGAAGGCATGGCAGAACCCGGGGCGCTGGCTACGTTGTGTTCGACGCGCGAGCGCTTCAACGCTTTTCGCTTTCTCTCGGGATTCGCGATGAGGTATACAGATCGGGGAATCACGAACCGAGCCCGAACGCCGCAATTGGATTCTGGGTTTCGCAACAATTGAAACTGCGCGCTGGTGTGAGCCGTGCCTTCCGGCTGCCATCCTACACGGACCTCTATTATCACGACCCCGCCAACCTGGGCTCTCCCGGCCTTTTGCCCGAATCCGCCGTCAGCTATGAGGCTGGCGCCGACTGGCGGCCGTCGCAGGCGGTGGGCGGCGATGTGACGGTCTTCCACAGGCGCGAAACAGATGTAATCGACTATGTGCGGCGCTCCCCCGCGGACATATGGCGAGCTACCAATTTTCACCGCTTGCGGTTCACCGGTGCGGAAGCTGCGCTTCGGCTGCGTCTGGCGGGTACGCAACAAATCGACCTCCGCTATACGGCTCTCCGTGGAGTTACGAGCCTTCCACCGGCCATTCAGACGAAATATGTTTTCAACTACCCGGTTCATTCGGGTGTCGTATCGTGGCTTGCGACTCTGCCGAAAAATTCGATGTTGAGAATGCGGATTGGCGTGCTGGAGCGGCTGGCCCGAGCCCCTTACACGCTGATTGATCTTTACCTGGCGGCAAAGCCGGGGCGTTTTCAACCGTTCGTGCAGGTGACGAACATGACTGGTTCCCGGTATGAGGAAATCGCAGGGGTGGCAATGCCGGGCAGGGCTATCCTGGGCGGGGTGCAACTCGTGGTTTGTTGCCGGACGAAATAAGCTAGACTGAAAATACGGTTCAAGGCAGGATTTCTTGATTCGCACTCTCCTCGTAATACTGCTCGCTGTTCTATGTGCGGGTAATGCCGTGCCGGCCGAGCAAGGCCAGTTGGACGCCAGCCCAGCCCTGTTCAGTGTACTCGCCGCCATCAACGCCGCCGGCTATGATGCCGATCTCGACTCACCCGCAAATGATCCGATACGTGAGGCGGTCCGGAAGAACCTGGCGTCCAAGAACATCCCCTGTCTCAATGATTTAAAGCAGTTTTTCGCTTCGCATCGCCAGAAGGGCTGGACAGCCGAGCTGAGCCAGTACATCTCCTTCGCGCTCAGCGTGGATGGCCCTCCCGCGTTCGAATACCGCTTCCAGCATTACCTGTTGCCGCCTGACGTACAGCCGCTGACGGGGTTCGAGACGCTGATGGCGCGGTTTCATCGCGAAGCGGACATCGGCACGCTCTGGAAACAGGCGCAATCCGCTTTTGAACGGCAGATCGAACGCTATCATCAACCGGTGAGTGCCGCGGTCCTGGAGGTGAACGGCTACATGCGCAATACCTCCGGCGGATTTCTGGGCCGGCGGTTCCAGATCTATATCGATCTGCTGGGCGCGCCGAATCAAATCCACACGCGCAGCTACGCCGACGACTATTTCGTCGTTCTGACGCCGTCTCCGGAGCCCCAGGTGGAGGATGTGCGGCACGCCTACCTGCATTACCTGCTCGACCCGCTTGCCACGAAGTACGGTATGGTGCTGCAGGAAAAAAAGCCTCTTATCGATTTCGCCCTTGGTGCGCCACACCTGGAGGAATATTATAAGAATGACTTTCTGCTGTTGGCGACAGAATCTCTGATTCGCGCCGTGGAAAGCCGCCTGGAGCGCGGTCCGGCGGAAAAGAAAAATCAAATGGTAGCGCAGGCGCTAGGAGAAGGGTTCATTCTGACGCCGTATTTTGCCGAGCAGTTGCCGGCGTTTGAACAGCAGGATCAGGCCATGCGGCTCTACTACCCCGAAATGATAAAAGCGATCGACTTGAAGCGGGAGTCGAAGCGTCTGGAGAATGTCCAGTTTGCGGCAACTCGTCCCGTGCGGAAGGCAAAGGTGGTGCCCGCCGAACGAAAAGTGGAGCCCACGGGTGTCTTCAAAACCCTCGAGGAAGCGGAACAATTGTACACGGGACGGAATTTGGATTCTGCGCGCACGGCGTATCTGAAAGCTATCGGGGAAACCGACGAGAAGCCACTGCACGCCAAAGCATATTACGGGCTGGCCCGCATCGCCGCCCTTAAGAACGATCCCGAGTTGGCGGAGAAACTATTTCAACAGACCCTGGAACTCCATCCGGACCCGCAGACGGCAGCCTGGGCTCATGTGTACCTGGGCCGTCTGTCCGACATCGCGGGTGACCGGGAAGCCGCCTCCGGGCACTACCAGGCCGCCCTTCGAGTCCAGGGCGCTTCAAACGCGGCACGCAAAGCGGCTGAACAAGGCTTGAAGGCCGGATTTCCCAAAAACAACTGATAACATCAATAGGTTAAGTCGACGCAGGAAAGGAATCTTTTGCAATGAAAAATAGAGTTTGGAGAGTAGTCATGGGCTTGATGGCGGGTGCGGGGCTATTGCTCGCGCAGGAAGCCGCGCCCGTCGCGAAGCAACCACAACCGAAATCGAAACAGGAAGTGGAAGCCATACAAGCAATGTTCAGTGCGCAGGACCCGGATAGCCGGATCGCCGCCGCGCAGAACCTGATCACCAAGTTCGCAGATACCGAGTTCAAGGCGCTGGCATTGCAGTTGATCGCCATGTCTTATGAACAGAAGGGCGATGTGGACAACATGATCGTCTACTCGGAGCGCGTGCTGGAAGCCGACCCGCAGAACTATGCATCCATGTTGATGATCTCCCGTGCGCTGGCGCAACGAACGAAAGAGTTCGACCTTGACAAGGAAGAGAAACTCGGACGGTCGGAGAAGATGGCGCACCAGGCTCAGGAAGCTCTGAAGACCGCACCCAAGCCGCGCCCGGACATTACCGACGAGCAGTGGGCGGAGGTAAAGAAGGACTTCAACTCCCAAGCGCTGGAAGCCCTCGGAATGGTCGCCATGGCGCGAAAAAAATACGACCTGGCGATCAAGGAATTCAATGCGGCGATCGAAGGCTCGAACAATCCCGATCCTGCCACGATGGTAAGACTCGGCGCCGTTTATAATCTTGCCGGCAAGCACGACGAAGCCGTCGCAATACTGGACAAGGTAATGGCGCTATCGGAAGTACATCCGCAGATTAAGCAGATCGCGCAGGCAGAGCGCGTGCGCGCCATGCAGGCCAAGGGTGGAGCCAAGCCCGCCACACCGCCCCCCGCAAAGCCTGCCAATCCGTAATTTGCTTTCCAAGCGAAAAAGCGCGGATCCGGAAGGGCTGGAGCGAGCCCTCGGGTATTCTTTCGCGGACAAAACCCTCTTGATTCGCGCTTTGACGCATCGGTCCCGGGCTTACGAGCAGAGTCCGGTGTCCGGTCCTGCCGCCGATAACGAACAACTCGAATTCCTGGGCGATTCCATCCTTGGCTTTATCGTCAGCGATTATCTGCTGGCGCACTTTCCGTCATTTCGCGAGGGGCAATTTTCCGTTTGGAAAGCCCGCATTGTAAGTGCAGCCAATCTGGCGCAGGTTGCACGGCGTATACAACTGGGCGATTTTCTGGTTTTAGGCAAAGGCGAACAGGCATCCGGCGGCCGTTCCAAAGGAGCGTTGTTATCCGACGCCATCGAGGCCCTGATCGCGGCTGTTTATCTGGATGGCGGGATGGACGCTGCGCGCACGCTGGTTGAAAGACTTGTCATTGGGAATTTCAATCCGTCGGAGGCGGCGGAAAATGTCAACGCCAAAACTGCGCTCCAGGAAAAGTCACATGCTTTAGGCCTGCCCTTGCCGCGGTACGTGGTCCTGCGGGAGGAAGGGCCGCCGCATGAGCGGATCTTTACCGTGGAGGCACGCATTGGGACGCGATACACCAGCACGGCCCAAGGGCTCTCCAAGAAGAGCGCCAGCCAGAGTGCTGCCGAATTACTGCTCACGCAGCTCGAGCGGGAACTCTAGCCTGCCGCTCCCGGAAACGGAGCCGCGCAGGTGAGCGAGAGGTTTGCCGTCTTCTCCCCCTGAGCTACTCTGCCTTGTTTTCGCGCGTTTCTTGACTGATACGGGTCGCGGCCCCTACACACCAGAGGAAACTTATGAAACTCATGAAATCGTATTGGCTGCTACTATGCGCTGCCGTCTCGATTTTGCCCGTGTCCGCCCACAACAGGAATGGCGACGGGGCCATCTTCCAGGCCATTCGTAACAACGATGTGCTGCTCGTGCACAAGCTGATCGAAGATGGTGCGTCGGCCAGCCATGGACGCCCGGATGGAACGACGCCCCTGATGCATGCCGCTCTTTACTCGGATGTTCCTTGCATGCGGCTGTTGATGGAACACGGTGCGGACCCCAATGCGGCGAACGCCGCCGGCGCCACCGCCCTGATGTGGTCTGTGCACGATCCGGAAAAGGTGGCTTTGCTGCTCGACAAGGGAGCGGATGTCAGGGCCAGAACCAAAGCGGGTAGGACAGCGCTTCTGATTGCCGCACGTCAGCAGGGAAAGGCCGATGTAATTCGCATGCTCCTGGCGCGGGGCGCGGACCCTAAGGACAAAGACGGGATGGGCGGCACCGCGCTGATGCTGGCCGCCGAAGCCGGCGATCTGGAAGTAGTGACGCTGCTTGTAGAGAAGGGTGTGGAGGTCAATGCCCAGGCGCACCCCGCTTTCGGTGCGCCACATTTTGGCAATCTCATGCCCGATTTTGTAAAGGCTCACTCGGGAGAGCCGCCCGCCGGCCCCACTGCGCTGACGCTTGCGGTAGCGGCTGACAACGCCGATGTTGTGCGGTTCCTGTTGGAGCATGGGGCAGAGGTGAACGTGCGCGCGCTGGGCGGCTTCAACCCCCTGCTCGTAAGTGCGAGACATAAGCAAACCGCGATTGTCCGCATGCTGCTGGCTGCCGGCGCCGACCCGAACTCGACGGAATACCGTGGAGCTACCCCTCTGATCGCGGCGGCGGCATCGGACGACTTCAGCACGGAGATGATCGCGCTGCTGCTGGACGCCGGAGCTGATCCGCGTGCGAAGGACAAAAGCGGGCAAACAGCGCTCGATTGGGCGATGAAGCGGGGCGAAACAGCGGTGACGGGAATGCTCCGGAAAGCAGTAGAGGCGCAGTAGAGGAGATTGGCCATGAAAATCTTTCGAACACTGACAATTGCCTTATTAGGCATCTCCGGGATGTCGCAAGCCGCCAGCCTGAGCGCGGGTGATATAAGAGCCGTGCGGGTTGCGGTGGAAAAGAGCCT
>CAADGY010000222.1 GCA_900696665.1 uncultured Acidobacteriota bacterium | reverse complement strand
GTCTTTTGGAACAGTGCCCGGCAGTTATCTTCAAGTAGAAGACACATTCGACGGAGCAAAGACGAACAAGTGGGTATTCACCGCAGAGGGCGCTTTTCAATGTTATTGGGGACAAGCGGATGACCCTGACGAACTTCGCTTTGAGGGGTTTTATCGCGTGGATGGAAATAAAGTGCTCCTGCGTTATCAGGAAATCTCATCGGGCCGGAATGACAAGCGGGAACTCGCGATCACTGCAACCGGCCTTGGCGACAAGTATTTTCAATTGGTCAAATCGCCCCAGAACAAGTGATCACCGCGCCTCAGTTTTGGTTGCGATGCTGCCCCTCGTCTCATCTGCTTGATCCAGCCTGCGGCCAACGCTCGATGCAACCAACCCCTGCGGCTTTGGATTACAGTTCAGAACCGAAATACACATGACAGCAAAACGAAAACAGCCTCGATCAAAAAATCGTCGTGCGATTCGTCACCTGACACAACCACCGGGAAAAACTGGCACACTCGACGAAATCCACATTGATCCACCCTACGATGTCGGCCTCGTCGATGTGATGGACCTGCTCAAGACGACCCGTGTCCTGTTCTACCCGGCGAGTGGGTCAGACTGGCGGCCTCTACGATATTTTTCGGTGCCCGGACGGTTCGACTGCCAGACGATCTTGTATTGCGATTGGCACCGTGATTGCGAGAAAGGGTTTGCGGCTCAAATCAAGAGCCTCCCGGTCGAACTGGAATGCGAAAGTGAAACCGTAATCACACCAGAGCAGATCACACAAGCCAACACCGCTGCTCCATTGAGCTTCTTGCGTGATGACGAGCGCGAACGCTACCAGCAGCGCTATCGTGACTTCTCTACTCGGTCTGGCTGGGGACGTTGGATCGTGCTACGCGGAAGGTTGGGCAACGGCGATGTGCGGAGGTTGAATTTCATCTTCCTCGGAGCCGAGGGCGTCGCAACCTATTTGCAGGTGTTCAACCAGCAGCGGGTCGCGCCATTCATGCTTTGCACGGTGGGCTGCGGCGCGGGCTTCGGTTACAACTGGACGGATTTTCGCGTTTACGCCGAGGCATTGGGCCGCGCTGTTGAATCCAATCCCAGCAAACCGATGTACGTCGTCAACGAGGGCGGCGAACCCTACGATTGGCCGTGGAACGAGGAAGTCCATGCCGTTGACGGGATGCGGGTGTTCAAGCGTCCCGATCAAGCCGGGAGCAAGTCGAATCCGGCATCTCCGACGGTCCCGAAAAAGTATCCGAATCCGTTCCGTCGTCGGTTTCCACCGGGCAAAAAAGTCGGGCCGATGCCGAAGCCCAAAATGGGTTTTGGCTTTTTCGGGTGCCAAGCTGATCCGGGGAATGCGGATGGCCAAACCAAATCCGCAAGCTAACCAACCAGACGAGTATGCCACGAGATCGAGATTGGGTTGATTACGCGAATCTGGCGTCCAACGTCATTCAGAACGCCCAACTGAGCAGCATCAACGACAAGATGCGCCAGTTGTCGGAATTGGAGGCCACACGGCAGCTTCGTGAGCTTGAGGATGCTGCGAAAGAAGAATTCGAGGCCACGATCCGCGAAGCCGTTTTTTTCTACGCGGAGCAACTGCGTGATATAGAGGAAGTCGTCCAATCGAAGCCGGGCGCGGCGTACTTCCGGGCCAGCCACCTGAAGGGCACCTACGAAGGGATGCCGCAGTTCAAGGCCAGCGGGTTTCGGAAGTATGAGGACAAGGAGCGTCTGACCAACGTGCAGCGGACATGCGACAGACTGATCCGTGACAGTGCCGCACGGTTAAGCCCGGAACAACTGGCGGATGCAAAGACGTGCGTCGACCACCTTTTTGATCGGGAACAACTGCTGAAGATTATCGAAGTGCAGAAGGAACGAGAAAAGCTGGAAAGGCTGGAAGCACCCACAGCCAAGAGGGCAGCGCCTCTGCTGGCTGAACTCAATGAAATTGCATTGAAGCAGGCGCGAGCAGGTATACGACTGCCGAATCCTGTGCGGAAGATTTGCGTTGCATTGGTCGTTCTTGGTCTTGGAACAGTCTTGTTGCTGTTCTCGTGCGGATCACTTTATTACCTCATCGACGAGCGACGCGCTGAACGATTCATGACTGGTGAGGTTATGGAGCCAGTGGCCGTCGTTCTCTTTGCTGGAGCCGCCGTCGCAGGAATCGGTGGATTGGTGCTGTTGGCACCAAAACTCACGCGATCAATGACGTTGAAATCGCTTGCGGCACGACAAGCACAGATTGCGTGTCGACTTGCGGAAGTGAACAGGGAGATTGATCGGATCAAGGCTATTGTCAACCGGAACCAATCGCTATTCGCGAAGTTCGGGGAAGCGACATCAGAGGGCTATCGGAACATGTTGAATGAACGTGATAAGCTGCTCGCGAAGATGACAGGCGAATCTGCCCAGGGCTTCACCCATCCCGAACGGTAACGAAACGACCATGAGCTTCAACCTCAAGCCCCTCACCCCGGAAGAAATCGCGTGGACGAGTCAGCAGCCGGTCGTGGGCACGCCCGGCATGAAACGGCTCCGCGCTGCGCTGGAAGCGGCAGGCTTACGGCCCGTGGAGCTTGCGCTGGATGGCGGCGGTGAAAATGTCGAATTTCGACTGGAGCGCGGCCCGGCGGTGCGGCAGTTGGACAGGGAGCAAACCTTGCGGATGTTGATTACGACCTTTCGCGGTTCGGGCTTTGAGGTCGGCTTCACTGAGCTTGCCGTAGCTGATTTCGATGACCAGTCCGTCTACGGCTCGACTTTGGTTGCACCGCTGGAGCAGGTTTGCGAGTACGGGCCGGTCCCGGTTGAGCGGTGAATCTGCCCCTTGGAGGGTGTTCAGAAATCATCCCCATCCTCAGACCACCGGTTTGTTGAAGATTTCGGTGGACCCGGAGTGTGTTCTGTATACAGTTGATTCGTGAACACTGCCGTTTACATCCGGGTCAGCACCGAAGGCCAGCGCACCGACAGTCAGGAGCAGGAGTTAAAGCGATACTGCCGCCAGCGTGGTTGGAGCAAGCTGACGATCTTCACCGACAAGATTTCTGGGGCCAAAACCTCGCGCCTGCAACTCGACAAGCTGATGCAGGAAGTCCGTGGCGGAAGCGTGGCGAGGCTGGTTGTTTACAAACTCGACCGGCTGGGCCGGAGCCTCACGCACTTGGCGCTGATCCTCGATGAACTGAACCGGCTCCGGGTGCCGCTGATCGCCAGCAGCCAAGGCATCGACACCAGTGACGACAATCCGGCTGGACGGCTCCAGCTTGGCGTGCTGATGGCGGTGGCCGAGTTCGAGCGCGGCATCATCAAGGAGCGCGTCAACGCCGGTTTGGCGGCAGCGAAGGCCCGTGGCGTTCAACTCGGTCGCCCGGCCACCATCAATGGCCGCGCCGTTGAGATCAGAAAGCTCAAAGCCAAAGGGCTTGGCCTCCGTGCCATCGCCCGCGCACTGCGAATGCCGCCGTCCAGCGTCCACAAGGCGCTCCAGTTGGCGGCATGATTGGAAAGAACGATGGTGCGCCGGGCGTTCTGCCGGGGTCGTTACGAGTTTGCCATTTTGGCCGTTGGCCCTTAATCTGATGCCAACGGTATGAACGACCGAATCGTCATTGATCCGAAGGTGTGCCACGGCAAGCCCGTGGTGCGTGGTACGAGGATGCCGGTGTCCCTGATCGTTGGAAGCTTGGCCGGAGGCATGAGCTTCGAGGACGTTCAGCGGGAATACGCACTAACCTTGGAGGACATTCGCGCGGCCTTGAAGTTCGCCGGGGAGTTGGTCGAACAGGAGCAGTACCACCCGTTGCCCGGTTGAGCCGCCCCAATGCGCTTCCTGCTGGACGCCAACATGCCCCGGTCGGCGGCAGGAGCCGTTCAGCGGCTTGGCCACGAGGCGGCAGATGTCCGTGATGTTGGTCTGGGTGGAGCCGATGACGCACAGATCGCCGCTTACGCAAAGGAGCACAAGCTCGCCCTCATCACCCGCGATTTCGATTTTGCGGATGTTCGGAACTATCCACCCGCCGACTACGCCGGGATCATCGTGCTTGAACTACCGGACGACGCGATTGCTTCGACCGTGGTCAAGGCGATGGAGTCGTTCTTGTCGCAGCCTGAATTGCTGGCACAG
>CAADGY010000221.1 GCA_900696665.1 uncultured Acidobacteriota bacterium | reverse complement strand
GCATCAAGAGGGTTGGTCTACACTACATCGTCATTTCAAAAAATAACGATTGAGGCTAAAGCACTTCCCTTCATGGGAGCGGCCAAAATAGCTTGAAACGACGACTGTCGTGACGAACTTGGGTTAGGCATGAGAGACAAAAACATGATGTTACGAGGGCTGCCCTATACGCGTAGAGAATGGCTGGCCTTGACGGCGGCTTTTCCCTTGGCGGGTCAGGAGCAACCAGGGCACACGCTGCCGTGGCCAGCCTCCCACTCCGGCGATATTCCGCCCCGCTGGAATGTGTTACACGGGCACCCGGAGTTTGTTCGTGCCGAAGGCATGTCCGGCGCCTATGTAGGTAAGTTGCTCGATGCCTTCGAGGAGGACAGGGCGCGTGTGATAAGGTCGGCCAAAACGCCCGATCACGCGCAGAAATACCAGGCCGAAGCCCGAGCGATGTTGCTCGAGGCTATCGGGAAACTGCCGCCGCGCACGCCACTCCGGGCCAGGCTGGGCGGCACGCTGGAACGCGACGAGTACGTTATCGAGAAAGTGATCTTCGAGAGCCGGCCGCGATATTATGTGACGGCCAATGTGTACGTGCCGCGCGCCACAAGGCCGCCGTTTCCCACCCTGCTTGCCAGTGTCGGGCATTGGGGGGCGGGAAAGGCCTTTTCCGATTACCAGCGCCTGGGTGCTTACTTCGCCAGGCGCGGGTTTCTCGTGATGGTCTTTGATCTGCCGGGAATGGGCGAGCGGGTCGAGTCTTGGGACACCGTTACCAGCCGCCCCTTGGTCCATCCCGGCACCTCGGAGTACTTCGTGACCACCGAGCATGGAATCGCCGCCGGCCGCACCATCCTGACTTCGGGCAACCTGGTGACCTATCTGATTTGGGATGCCATCCGGGCTCTGGATTATCTCACCGCGCGGGACGACGTCGATGCTGCCAGGATCGCGGCGACCGGCGTATCGGGGGGCGGCTGGCAAACCGAATTGCTGGCGGCCCTCGATCCGCGCGTCAAGGTTGCAATGCCTGCCTGTTACGGCGGCTGCATCGCTGACCTACTGTTCGGGGCGAAAATCTCGACTGCGGACGTCGAGGCTCTCATCGCGCCGCGCCCCCTACTCCTGATGGAGGCAACCGGTGACTCCCGCTCCTCTGTTATGGAAAAATTGCGGCGGCGGAAACTCGTGGGCGATTTCTATCGTGCGGCCGGAGTCGTAGATCGCCTGCGTTTTATGCTAGCTGAAGGACCCCACGGCTACACGCCCACCATGTTCGCCGTCATGCTCGATTGGTTGGCGCGCTGGCTTCCGGTGCCGGCGCCCCCGGCGGCGCAGACCGCGGAACGTCCCCTGCAACTCGAAAGGGAATCGAACCTGGCTTGCACCATGACGGGTCAGATTGTCACGGCACTGGGCGGTGAAACCCTCTTCTCTCTAAACCGTACTGAAGCCCGGCGGTTGGCTGGGCAATGGCCGGCGCCGCGGCAAACCGCGGATCTGGAGGGCTGGCGTGGTCCGCTCCGGGAGCGGGTTCTGGAGCGGCTCGCAATACCGGAACGCGGCCAAGCTGTCAAATCGTCCGTGCTGGACCGGAATGACAGGCAAACGTATTTCATCGAGTGTCTCGTTTATTACAGCGAGCCCGAAATCTACGTCCCCTCGCTCTTACTCCTGCCCAGGCGGAGGGGTCCCGCACCCGCGGTCGTGGTCGTGAATGAAGCGGGCAAGAGCGCGGAGGCGTTCGCTGAAACTCAACTTGTGCCCCTGTGTGAGGCGGGTCACGTGGTCTTTTCCATCGATCCGCGCGGCATGGGAGAGACCGCTGTGCCCAGGCAGCGCACCGGCTACGCGGATTTGGCCGTCGGTGAAGATGCCGGCTTGTTTTACCGGGCGCTGCGGGCGCGCCGCACTATCGTGGGGATGCGGGTGTTCGACGTGATGCGGGCGATCGACTATTTGCAGACCCGCTCAGAAGTGGATAGTGGCAGGATTTCTGCCATCGGGATAGGCGCCGGCGGCGTGCTGGTCCTGTTCGCCGGGGCACTCGACAACCGTATCGGACGGGTCGCCATATCGGGCGCGCCCGTTTCCTATATGGGCATTGTGGAAAGCAGGATTTTCACGCATGCTCTGAGCCATCTCGTGCCCGGAGCGCTACAGCATTTCGATCTGCCGCAGGCAGCCGCACTGCTGGCGCCCAGGCCGCTGCTCATCGTCAACCCTGTGGACGGGCGGCACCGCAGGGTCGACGAGGCGGAGGCAGCCGGAACCTACAAGTTCACCAAACAGATATACGATTTGGCGGGCTCCGGCAAATCGTTCGAACTGGCAATGGCGGATACGGCCGGCGAGTTGCTCAAACGCTGGTCGGAACATATCCGTCCACTCGCTGATACCCCCTAGGAACGAGCGCTGGAGCGTAGCAGTGGAATCAGCAGTGTTCAAAATGACCAGAAATCTCAAGATAAAGTTATAGGCATTAAGGACTATTGGGGATATAAATCCTCCTTCAACGCCACCAAATAGGTGTAAACTCAAGTAAGGGTACGGACCCGCGCAGGCCTGTTACCGCCAGCCTATTTGTTCTCCGTACGTTTCGCTTCAGACTTCTTAGTGAACAGTCGAATTTAGTTATTAGCCAGTTAAAATGGACCAGATCAGATTCCGCCGGACAGTGCAAGGGTTGGTGTGCGCGGCTCTATCCTGCGCGGCGTTCTTCGCTATTTCCTGCTCCAAACACCGTACGGTGAAGGAGCTCCCATTATCGGAAGCGGTAGAACCTGCACGCATGCCACGGGTCGAGAAAGCAGTGTATCCGTATTCGGTGGTTCCCGGCGGCGTGTGGTCGAAAGAGGATGTAGCCCGGGCCGTACAATCTGATACCGTGGTCGCGGACCATTATGCGGAAATCAACACAAGTCAAGTCCAGCCGGTCACGGTCGTAAGGCCTGCGCGTGCCTACGTCTCCTACAAAAAAAACGGAAAAGTCTACTGGAGTTCGCGCAAGATCAGCCTGCACCAGGGCGAGACTCTTTTGACCGACGGCAGCCAGTGTGTGCGGGGCCGGTGCGGCAACCGCCTATCGGAAGTGCCGCGAAAACCGGTACTTCCGCCCGCCGAAGAGCCTGATGAAAAGGCCTTGAACTCCCACCCGAAGCTGATCGCGGACACCCCTGCGCCCAATGAGCCTGTTTTTGAGTTTCCTGCAATGGGGATGCGCATTCCGGTGCTTCCACGCCCGGCGTTGATCTCCGAGATCGCGTCAGCCGCTCCGGCAAGCGCAATATTGCAGCCGGCTCGCGAAGGGAGTAGTACCGGTGCCGACCCCGGATGGTATCTGCCGGGGCCCTCGGGCATCGCTCCACTCCTGCCAGGGAGCGGTTCCAAACCTGGAGGCGGCACAGGCCCCGTAACACCACCGCCGGTGCAACCACCGGACGTGATCATAGATCCGGAAAATCCTCCGGATAAACCGGCGCCCGGCGGGCCGGATCCGGGAGGAGAGCCACAAGCTCCTCTTCCCTTTATTCCGCTGCCACCGCGCCCGCCGGTGCCACCACCCTTTGTAGTGCCGCCCAACGTGATTATTCCGCCGCAAATCGTCATTCCTCCCGTTGAGCCGGAGATACCCTTTGTACCGCCCGATGGACTCGAGCCTCCCGAACCTCCCGGTCCGCCCGAACCGCCTGGCCCCCCTGTGCCTCCGGGGCCGCCCGAGCCGCCCGGCCCTCCTGTGCCTCCGGGGCCGCCCGAGATATCGGAGACGCCGGAACCGGCTACGCTGCTCACTATCCCCGCAGGGCTGGGTCTGCTGTTTCTCCGGATGCGCCACTTGAGAAAGAAGACCGGGCAAAGAAACTACATGCGCAGTTTGAAAACTCTTGACTAACTGTACGGGGAGCGCCATGATCAATCAGGGCCCTACCCCCTGAATTTTTTGGAATTTTGCGTCAATTTTTGCGTCGAGGATTCTTAAATGCCTGAAAATGCGTTTTCACGTACTGGCGTTGACGAACCCCTGCTGCTGCTCGCCATTACCTCGAACGAGGAAAGCCTTTCCCACTTCCGGGAGATTGCCGCATCCTCAAAGTGGAAATTGACTTCCGTGTGCGGCTGCGCTGAAGCCCGGCAAATCTTCGAAAAAGAGTGTTTTCCCGTCATCGTGACCGATACGGCGTTGAGTGACGGGCATTGGCGCGATGTGCTGGAGACCTGCGCAAAGCTACCCGAATCGCCACTGCTCATCGTGACGTCGCTGCATGCTGATGAATTGCTCTGGGCGGAGGTCCTCAACCTCGGCGGCTACGACGTCCTCATGCAACCTTTCGATCGCGCAGAAGTGACTCGTGTGATTGAACTTGCCTATGCACAGTGGACCCGCCGGAGCACCCGGCGAACCGTTTCCAAAGAGAGCCAGGCGGGGACGGCGGGCATGTCCGCCTCCGGCTGAAACGCGCACCTACCCCAAGATCTTGATTAGCCGATATCAAAGAAACACGGTGTGCGGGGGATACGTCTGTTCGAGCGGGGGGAAGAGACAGCCGGCCACCTTTGACATCGATCTGCCACGTGTTGGGGCGGCCGGCTGCGTGAGTGCTGTCTCCCTGATTGGCTAACATAGTTATTTGTCTCGAATCTCTTCATCTACGAGCAGAGAGGGGCTGCATTGGCCTCAGATGTATTTGGGTGTCGCGCTCACCACTCTCGCGGCGCTCCTGCTCGAACTGTCACTAACAAGGCTTTTTTCGGTCGTCTTCTACTACCATTTCGCCTTTCTGGCAATCTCCATCGCGCTTTTCGGGTTCGGAGCGGGAGGCGTTTTCTCTTATGTTGCCATCGGCTGGCGCGGCCACTTCTATAGCAAACTCGGCTGGTTTGCTTCCGCTAATTGCCTGGCTGTGCTGCTGGCTCTGGTTTTCGTGCTCACCAGAAACGGTGAGCCCGGCTACGGGACGCTGGCGCTGGTCTATTTTTTTAGTGCGCTGCCATTCTTCTTTGCGGGGATCACGGTTTCCCTGGCTATCGCCGACGCCATCTCGCGTGTCGATCGCTTGTATTTTTTCGATTTGATTGGAGCGGCAGCCGGCTGCCTGTTGTTTGTGCCCTTCCTGAACGTGATCGGAGGGCCAAACACGGTGATTGCCACTGCGGTGCTCTTCGCCGCATCCTCCGCCATTTGGCACAACCTGGCGGGCAGCACGCGCGGCCGGATCATCGCTGTTGGACTGGCTCTGGTGCTTGTGGCGCTTGTCGTAATTAATACCAAGAGTCCTTTGATTGACGTGCGGTATGCAAAGGGCCAGGCACTTGAGAACGAGCGTTTTGTACGTTGGAACAGCTTCTCCAGGGTGGCGCTGGCGCCGGAGGAGGGTTCCGGCCGGATGAGCATTATTATCGATGCGGATGCCGCCACGGGAATCGCCAATTTCGATATCGACAACCTGACCCCGGAACAACGCAGGGAACTGTTATATCAAGGTCCCGGATTTCCTTATGTTATTCGTCCGGCGGCCAAGACGCTCATTATCGGGCCTGGCGGCGGGTGGGACGTCGCACGCGCCCTGGCGTCCGGCAGCAAGGATGTAACCGGGGTTGAGATCAACCCGATTATCGCGACTACGATTATGCGGCAGCGATTCCCGGAACTTAGCCGCCGGCTGTACTTCAGGCCCGAAGTGAAAATCGTAGTCGAGGATGGCAGGAGCTTCATCCGCCGCAGCACCGCCAAGTACGAGGTGTTGCAGGCGACACTGGTCGATACCTGGGCTTCAACGGCGGCAGGTGCGTTTGCTTTATCGGAGAACAATCTTTACACCTCGGAAGCCTTTTACGAATACCTGAGCCACCTGACGGAGAGTGGCGTACTCGCGTTTTCACGTTGGGGTTTTGACCCGCCGCGGGAATCCCTGCGGCTTCTGTCGCTGGCCCGGGCTGCACTGGCACGTCTTGGCGAACACGATCTATGGCGTCACGTCATGGTAGTGCGTGAAGGAGACGTGAAGGGATGGGGTTCCCTCGATACGGTGTTGATTTCAAGAGGACCGTTCTCGCCGGCGGATCTTGCGCGAGCCACCGAAACGCTTGCTACGTCGAAACTTCAGCGCGTCTACCTGCCCGGCGATGGAGCAGTGAATGTTTTCGGCCAATATCTGCACAGTCCCAACCCGGCCGCGTTTGAAGCAGCCTACCGGTACGACATCTCCGCGGTGGAAGATGACCGGCCGTTCTTTTTCTACAGTGTCCAGCCTCGCGACTTATGGGAATTCGTCACCCGGGCAGCATCGGGCAGCGCCGATTACAAAATCAACAGAGCGGTACCGCTGCTATTCAGCCTGGTAGCAATCAGTATTCTGGCCACCGTCATTATGCTCGCTCTGCCTCCACTGTTACTGGGAACGAGGCTGCCGCGGATTGAAGGCGCCTGGTCACTTTTGTCGTACTTTCTCTTTCTCGGCGCGGGCTACATCATGATCCAGGTGGCTTTGATTCAGAAATTCGTTCTCTTCCTCGGCCACCCCACATACGCTCTGACAGTGATTATTTTCTCCATGTTGCTGGCCAGCGGGCTTGGGAGTTACTTCAGCCGCCGCCTGGTCTCCGGTTCGGACCGGCGCCTGGAATACATCCTTGCCAGCATTACCGGCCTTATCATCGCACTGGCATTGGCTGCAACACCATTGACGAGCTATGCTGTCGGTTTGCCCCTGCCGCTGAAAGTGATCATGGCGGTACTGCTGATTACCCCCGCGGCTTTTCTCATGGGAATGCCATTTCCATCGGGGCTTGCACGGATGGAACAGCGGTATCATCCTTCTGTTCGCTGGGCCTGGTCCTTAAACGCGGCTTCCAGTGTGCTAGGGTCCGCCAGCGCCGTATTGCTGGCCATTTATCTCGGTCTGCGGGATACGCTCCTGGTGGGTGGAGCGATGTACCTCTGTGCTCTGCTCTGCGTCCGCCTGACCGAACCCGCACGAGTCACCGCCCCACTTAAAGCGCAACCCGTACCCGTCAGCAATCGTGACTGAGAGTCACTCTTCCGGGAACATGGTTTTGGTGAGATCGGGTTCCTGCTTCGGGTGAAGCTCCAGCCAGATGCCGGTTCCGAGGCTCGCTCCGGCGAAGATCAAAGCCATAATTGCGATCAGGTCGAACTGGCGCGTCCAGAATACGGCAAGAAGCGATGCCGAAAAGCGAAAGCCCCAGGTGAGTACGAGGCTCCCGCGAGCCCTGCCTTGCCGGCTCCTTACCGCATAACGGCCGAAGACGTAGGCGAATATCACCGCGAGAACGGCTAGCGTTGCCCGGATGAAATCGATCGGGAGCGGCATGTCTTCGATATTACCAATTACGCTTTCCGCCGGCTTCGAAAGAGGTTGACCCAATGCCGGCAATCATCCAACCAGCGTGCGCTACTTTCACGCCACAGTGTGACCGGCGTCGGCCGAAAATGACCATGCGTTTCTCAGCCTGTGCGGAATGCGGCGTGGCGGTAGCCAATGCGCTGCCGGCGTTGAAGGATCGCACCGGCGCAGTGATGAACGGAGTGGCGGGTGAAGGCGCGCGGGAGTTGATCGGCAGCCGCTTAAAGGACGACTTGCGCTCCCGGACATGCGGCGATTCACCCTGCCCGCATGAGCAGTGGCGATCACTTCCTGAGATAAGCATCGTCGCCGCGGATCCAATCCTCACGGCGCGGAGCGAACAGGTCGATCGCGACCGAATCCTCCAGTGCTTCTACTCTGTGCGGCGCGTGGGGAGGAATTTCGAGCATCTCACCAGGGCCAAGCTCCTGTATCCGGTCTCCGAAAACGAACTTGAGCTTTCCCTCCAGCAGCATGGTGAACTGCTCATTTGGATGGCTGTGCTCGGGAACGACGCACCCTTTACTCAAACACAGGCGCCCGAGAGTCATGTTGGCGCAGTGAATCACCTGCCGTAAACAGAGAGGATTAAGCTGTTCCTGAGTGATTTGGGACCACTGGTGAACTTTCATAGAACCCGCTATCTGGCTAACTTACCAGATAGCGGGTTCAAATGCTCTGCTACTCGATAAGCGCTTCCGCCTCGATCGTCGGGTCGCTCAGATCTCTGTGCAGTTTGAAACCAATGTTCTCGCAAATGCGCTGCATTGTCGTGTTGTCGCCAAGAATGTCCGCCCGGACGCGGCGAATGCCTTCACCGCGAGCTACGAGGAGTAGCCGCCGTACCAGTTCCTTGCCGAGGCCCTGTCCCTGATGCGAATCGCTGACAACCGCCGCGAATTCCGCTTCATTTGTGCCATGAGCTTTTTGCAGCCGTCCAACACCAAGAATTTCCGGGTTGCCGGTGGCAGGATTTTTCCGTTCAGCCACCAGGGCCATCTCGCGATCGTAATCGATGAAACAGATCCGCGTCAGCCGCTCATGAGCAACACGCTGGCTCAGCTTCAGCAATTGCAGGTAACGCAGGTATACCGTGCGATCTGAGAGCGTCTCGTGGAATTGCACCATGGCCGGTTCGTCTTCCGGACGAATGGGCCGGATCTCCACCTCCGTCCCGTTTTTCATAGTGAACTTGGAAATATACTGCGCCGGATAGGGACGGATGGACAGTTTAGGCAACTTGTCTTCCGTCAATTCCGCATCGTGAACCACCACGCGCGCGTCCAGTGCGACCAGTCTTTCGGGCGAGGCCAGCATCGGATTGATGTCGATCTCCTTAATCCATCGCTGCTCGACAACAAGCTGGCTGAAACGAACCATCAATTGTTCGAGTGCGGCCAGATCTACCGGCTTGCGGCCGCGCACACCCTTCAGTGCCTTATAGATCTTGGTCTGCTCCATCATGCGGCGCGCCAGCGTCGTATTGAGCGGCGGTAAAGCCAGCGCACGGTCTTTGAATACTTCGACGAGCTGGCCGCCCAGACCGAACAACAGAACGGGGCCGAACTGTGGATCCAGGCTGCTACCGAGAATGATCTCGTAACCATCGAGTTTGATCATCGGCTGCACCGTCACACCAAGGAAGTGTTCCGCACCCGCCTTCCCGGCCACCGCCGACGAAATCGATTGGTACGCCCGGCGCACTGCCGCTTCATCCCGAAGGTTGAGCTGCACTCCACCTACATCGGTCTTGTGGGTGATGGTCTCGGAAAACAATTTCAACACCACCGGAAAACCGATCTCCACCGCGGCTTTCACCGCTTCCTCTTCAGTGCGCGCGATCGTCGTTTCAACGATGGGAATACCGTAAGAGGCGAGCACCTGTTTCGATTCGAACTCGGTTAGAATCGTTCTCTTTTCCTGCCGGGCCTTGGCGATGATGCCTTCGGCCTTCTTGCGGTCGATGCCGTCGCCTTCCGCGAAAATCGGCGTTTCATAGAGGCCGCGCAGGTTATAGGTATAGCGCCACATGTAGACGAAGGCGCGCGCCGCGGTATCGGGATAGGGGAATGTGGGGATTCCGGCTGCGTTCAGGATCTTTACACCGGCAGCCACTTCGGGACCGCCCATCCAGCTGGCCAGCACGGGCTTGTCGCCGATTTTGGCATACGGTTTCAAGTGTTCCGCGGTTTGGGTGGCATCGGTCATGGCTTGCGGCGTAAGGACCACCAGCAGGCCGTCGCTGTTCGGGTCTTTCGCTGCTACCTCCAGCGACTTTGCGTATCGCTCCGGACCGGCATCCCCGATAATGTCGATCGGGTTTCCCTTGCTCCAGGTGGGCGGCAGGAACTTATTTAACTCCTCGATAGTATCGGTGTTAAGATCGCTCAGCTCGCCGTCGCTGGTAATAAGGGCATCGGTCGCCAGAACAGCCGGACCTCCCGCGTTGGTGAGAATCGTCAGCCGGGGGCCTTTCGGCCTTGGCTGCTTGGCAAGAACTTCCGCCATGTAGAACAGGTCGGCGATATTGTTCACGCGGAGAACGCCGCTTCGCCGGAATGCCGCGTCGAGTACGTCATCGCTTCCGGTGAGTGCGCCGGTATGGGACGCAGCGGCTTTCCCCCCGGCGGATGTGCGGCCGGCTTTGATCACGATGATCGGCTTACGCAGCGCAACCTCGCGCGCCGCCGAAAGGAAGGAGCGCGCATCGCCGATCGATTCCATGTAAATCAGAATGCTGCGCGTACGCGGGTCGTTTCCGAGATAATCGATCAGGTCGCCCCAACCGACGTCGAGCATCGAGCCGATGGAGATGAATGCGCTGAAACCAACCATCTCCTGAAAGCTCCAATCGAGAACGGCGGTACACAGCGCGCCACTCTGGCTGATGAATCCGACGTTACCCGGCCGTGCCATTCCTGCTGCGAAGGTTGCGTTTACGCCAGTCGGCGGGCTCATGAGACCAAGGCAATTCGGGCCGATGATACGAATATCCGCCTTCCGCGCCTCTTCGAGAACCTGTCTTTCGAGTTCGATGCCGGGAGCCCCGATCTCTTTGAATCCGGCGGAAATAACGATAGCGCCTTTCACGCCGTTCCGGCCGCAGTCCCGAACAATTCCCGGAATGCTCGGCGGTGGAGTGATGATAACCGCCAGGTCGCACTGTTCCGGCACCGCGTCGATGTTTGGATAAGCTTTGATGCCCAGTACGCTTCCGCGCTTGGGGTTCACAGGGAACACCGTCCCCCCGAAAGGTGAGCTGATCAGGTTCCACAGGGTGGTACGCCCCACCGTGCCCGGGTTCTCCGTGGCGCCGATGACAGCGATGTTGTTTGGAGTGAAAAAGACATCCAGGGGATGCTCTCGGCGGCGGGCAATCTTCTGGCCGGGTTCAAGAGCACCAGGTTGTCCGGATACAACGGGAGGTTTCATGGCAATTCCTTTAGAAATTGAAGAGCAGTTTTATGATTTTCTTCTCTAATACTCTTCTTTATCATCCGATTTCACAGCGGCGGACGCAACTGCGCTTCGCCCCATTGTCTCCAAAACCGGCGGTACAATGGCCCGCAGGAGTCCAGCTATGCGGCGGCGCAACTTTCTAAGTTCTAGCCTGGCGGGAGGGTTAGTGTTCAAAGCAGTCGCATCCACCTCGATCCCCAAACGGGCCTATCGCGATGGCGTGACCCTGTCCGTCATCGGATTCGGCGGGATTGTTGTTGTTGGCCACGATCAGCCCGATGCCAATCGTATCGTTGCTGAGTCTGTGGACCGCGGCATCAACTACTTCGATGTCGCCCCGACGTATGGGGATGGTGAGGCCGAGCAAAAATTGGGGCCCGCCCTCGAACCGTTCCGCAAGAACGCGTTCCTCGCCTGCAAGACGACCGAACGTACGGCGGATGGCGCGCGGCGGGAACTCGAACAATCGTTGAAGAGGCTTCGGACAGATCACTTCGACCTCTATCAGTTCCACGCTGTCACGACGCAGGACGATGTAGATAAGATTCTCGCTCCGGGCGGCGCCGCGGAGCTATTCCTGAAAGCCCGGAAAGAGGGGATGATCCGCTATCTCGGATGCTCAGCGCATTCAGTGAGAGCGGCTATTGCACTGATGGACCGCTTCCCGCTGGATTCAATCCTGTTTCCGGTTAACTACGTTCTCTACAGCCAGGGCTCTTTCGGCCCACAGATCCTGGAACATGCCAGACAAAAAGGTGTGGCGCGGCTGGCTCTGAAATCCCTCGCCAAGACCCGATGGGTGGAAGGCGAGAAGCGGGATTATCCCAGATGTTGGTACCGGCCGGTAGCGGAGCCCGAATTGGCGAAGCAGGCGTTACGTTTCACGCTTTCCGAGGACCTTACAGCGGCCATCCCTCCCGGCGACCTTTCACTGTATCGTATGGCCCTGGATCTGGCAGCCGGATTCAAACCGCTCAGCCAAGCGGAGCGTGACGAACTGCTGGCGAGCGCCGGTGGGATCGAACCGCTCTTCCGGGCATAAGCCGCTCACCTCATTTCCCGGTCTTCATCGTCGATATCGAGCGATAACGGCGCAAAGAGTGCGGTTTTGGGCGCCGGGTAGGGCACGTCCCAGCCTTTGATGCTGTGCCATAGAATGCGGTTAAGTGTCTCGGTAGGCGCGGCATCCGGCACATCCCAGCGCATACGCGCCGATGCCAGTGCGCCCTCTCGCGCTTTGCCCTTCAGCGCCTTCGTGGGAGGATTGAGCTCGAAAAGTGATTGCTGCGGCTCGACGGCGGAGTAGGGCTCCAGATTCGGCGTGTCCTGAAAACTGGCGCGCATGTCATTGGCAATCAGATCGAACAGCGACATGGTAGGTAATCCAAGGATCAGCTCGATCGTCTTTAACATGCTCTGGTGCGAATAGAACGTGGAATCGACGTGGCCCCGGCGCACGTATGGACTGACGGCCAGCGCCACGGTACGATGCCCGTCGACGTGGTCCACTCCATTCTGAGCATCGTCCTCCACTACGAGGATGGCCATCTTGCTCCAGAAGCGACTCTTCGAGAGCGCTTCCACGATTTGGCCGAGCGCGAGGTCATTGTCCGCCACCATGGCCTTCGGAGTGGAGACCTCGGGCGTTGTTCCGAACGTGTGGTCGCAGGGTAAAAGAAGGATGGTGAGGTTGGGCATTTTACCATCTTTCTCCCAAGCAGCGAAATCTTTGAGAAAGATCTGTGCGCGCACCACATCCGGGATGGCATTGGTATAGGTGGGAAAATTTCGCGCCAGCAGTTTATCCAGCGGAGGGATCGGCGAACTGACGCTCCACCGGCTGCTGAAGTCCTCCCCGCGCTTCCAAGCTTCGAGCAGCCCCAATCGCTCCCGGCTCGAGGGCTCGGACATGCGTGGAGCGAACTCCCCATACACACGCACGGATTTCCCGGCTTTTAACGCCAAGTCCCACAGGAAGCCCCCCTCCGAGTAAGCGATGGGATCCGTGCCGTCGAATGGATAGCTTCGGCCTATGTAGCCGGGCCACAACGCGTACGCGGTCTGATTGGCCTGCGTTGCCCATTGGTGGCCGTCGGCGCTGTTTCCTCCGGTGGCATAGAAATTATCGAGGAGCACGAACTGCTCGACCAGCCGGCGGTGGTTCGGAGCTACGGACTCACCGAACATCACCAGGCCGGGCTCTCCATTGCCTTTCCCCAGGTCGCCGAATAGCTGGTCATAGGTGCGGTTTTCCTTGATGATGTAGACAACGTGTTCGATCAGCGAGGGGTCTCCTGAACGCAATGGGATGGCCTTCGGGGCAACTCGAACGTTCGGCGGACGGGCAGCCGGACGGACGGCGCCCGCGGGTTGCATACGATTGTTTTCAGCGACCGCGGTCGTGTAGTTCGCCAATTGCGCCTCATCCGGAAGCGGAATCACGGAGACGGCGCCTCGATAGGCGTGTACAAAGCGTCTGTCCGGGCTCCCCTGCCACCCGGAGCCTACGCCCAACAGGGCGGTCACCGCCAGATGCTTTCCATCGGGACTCAAAGCCAGGTCATTGGGATACCAGGCAGTCGGAATCGCACCTAGAAAACGGCCGGAAGCCGGGTCCAGGACCACAACCGCGTTAATTCCTCCACAGGCCACATAGAGCCTGCGCTTGTCGCTGGAAAGACGGATCGCTGTTGGAGCAATTCCCTTCACATCTGTGTTGAAAGGCTTGAGAAAGATCGTCTGCACCACGGCATGCTTGCGAGTGTCAAGGACGGAGATTGAATCGGAGTTTGAATTGACTACGTACAGCCGGGCGGACGATTCGTCCCAAGCCATCGCCGTCGGGTGCAGGCCGACCGCAACGGTGTGAGTGGTTTTCAGGCTTTGCAAATCAATTCGCGTAACCGTTCCCGTGGAGGCTATACCCCGTTTGTCGATCACCACCTGGTCGGCGTCCTTGGCGAGCCCGGTGGGAGCGGTCAGGTCCTTCTCACGGGGAATTCGCCCGCCCCAGTTCGAGACATAGGCCGTTTTGCCGTCCCGGCTGAGCACGCATCCAAACGGGGCGATGCCTGTTGCGGCCGTACCCAGAAGACGTTGGGATGCGAGATCGACGAGTGCCAGTTTGTTGTCTTTTACGATGGGAATTGCCGCAAGACGCTTGCCCTCTGCATTTGCCGCGGATGCAATTTCGAGCGAACCGGCGAGCGCGTCTCCCAGCTTGCCGGCTAGGAGCCGGGACGTAGCGCCATCCGTTGAAAGCAACTCTACCCCGGACGGCGGTGCCACGGCGGCGATCGCCCTTTCAGCCTGGCTGTCGAAGGCGATGCCCTGCAGGCCCGGACGTCCCTTAAACGGCACAGAATTCATGACTGTATTACGAAGCCAATCCAAACGGTAAATGCGGTTGGCGTGAAGGACCCAAAGCTCGGACTCCGATTTGCCGAAAACCACTCCGTAAACGCGTCCCTGAAACACCGTCGGGACACCCGCCGGCGTAATTGCCTGGCGAGTGGTGACCATGCCGGGGTCGGTTACGGAGCGAACAGGCCGTTCAACCGTCTGCGCAAAGAGAGGTGCCGCGGCCAGAAAAATAGCAGCGTGGTATAGGATGCACACGCCGCATCATATCAACTTTTAGTCAGTGCTTGATTTCGAGAAGGACCGGCAGACCGCCGGTTTGTCACCGCGCTCAAGTGAAACGGCCGCCGCCTCCGGATGGTCCGCAGCCGCCGGTAGCAAAAGACGATAGCTGGCGTTCGACCTGACGGGAGCCGCATTCCGGACAGTTCAAATCGCGGTCGGCCTCCTGCATCCGCCGCAGTTGTTCAAACGCTTTTCCGCAGTCATGGCAGCGGTACTCATACATTGGCATAGCGCTGTTTCCAAAAGGTAAGATGCAGGATCAGCGATAAGGTGACAGAGTCGCGGAAACCTAACCGGCGCAGCCGGAACCAAACGGGTCCAGGGATGGTGGATGGTGCCGGAGTGGGCATCGAACTACTGGCGGAGCGGCTCCAGGACAGGGCCGCCGGAGTGCTGAGTTGCTGGGACCGGATGTTGATCTCCGGCACGTTGCCCAACCTTTGCTACGCCGAGGGTATGTCTTCGTTTCGTGGTCAAGCGCCAAGTGCCTCTGGCGGCGATCTACGGCACCGAGGGCGCCCGGATCAAGCACACGACGGGACCCTGTCATTGAAGCGCCGATGACGTCATCCCACAACCCGGCCTATGGCCGCGTTGCCTGATTCGCTCTTCCTGCCTGCTTCGCGCGGGCTCTGAACGCAGAGGTTCTAAAACGTAAAGCGCGCGGTTAACTGGAAATCGCGTGGGCCTTCGCCCGAACTCGACGAGGAACGTCCGCCGGTGCTCAGGATGCGCCCATAGGTGCTGGTACCGATTGTATTCACCGGGTTTGCAAAGTTCGGATGGTTCAGAAAATTCGTGGACGCCATCTCCAGCTTCAACTTCGCTCTTTCGTGAAGGACGATCTCTTTGTTGACACCGAAGTGGAATACACTGATGCCGGGACCTTCCAGGATGTAGGCGCCCGAGTTTCCGAAACGCCCGGCGCCGGCTGGTGGCGCGACGAAAGCACCCGTGTCGAACCAGCGTTCGAGATTGCGTTCGCTCTTGGAGAGGTTACCGTCGCGGACGCGGTCCGGCCGTCCGCCGAACCGGTTCGTGTTGGACGCATCCAGGCCGGCATACGCCGGAGTGAAATAGAGCCCTGTCTGCCATACGTATGTGCCCCCCACGTTCCAGTTGCCAACAATATGATTGAGGACCGCCGGCATGCCGCTGCCGAAGGTCTTTCCCCGGCCAAACGGCAATTCGTAAAGCGCTATCGCGACAGCGCGCCAGCGCGGGATGAGTCCGCCCTGGGAACGGTCACGTGCACGGTCGAAGGCATCCTCGCCGGAACTGCTCCAATCGTCGCCCATGCTCTTGGCCCACGTAAGATGGGCCTGATAATACAAGCCCTTCTTGAACTGGCGCTCGGCTTTGATCACACCGGCGTGATAGCTATGGCTGCCGCCGTTTTCCGCATAATTCGCGGAGAAAAGATAGGGAAATGGCACCAGAGGCAGCTTTTCCGCGTAGGGCCGCGTGTCCGCCGGCGGCTGGTTCAGGTTCCGGCTCCAGACATTCTTCCGGCTCAATGTCGACATATAGGATATGGAAAACCCCATATCGAAGGCTTCCTTTTCCATTGTCACGTTGTATTGCGTGCTGTGCGGGGTGCGAAAGTCGGGGTTCATCCCGCTTGCGCCTGTGCCACCCAGGACATATGCCGTGCTCGGGAACGGGCGCGGAAACGAGAATGCCGGCACACCGCCACTGATGGAATTCGTGAACGTCTCACGCAACTCGTAGGGCGCACCGCCGCCGTCGGAAATATACGGCTGCATGGCCACGTAGTAAATTCCCGCCCCGCCACGAATCACGAAGTTTTTCCAGAACTCCGGGCGCCACGCAAATCCCACACGTGGCGCAAAGTTGTTCTTATCCAGGTTCAATAGCTTCGAGCTCAGACCCACCGAATTCGCCGTCGCAATGGGAATGTTGGCGGGGAAACCCGGATGCACTCTGGCCCTGGCCGCCTCATCCGGCACTACGAGCGCATTGTGAGCCGGCACAAAGTTGGCGAGCAGGTTCTGCTCGATCGTACCCGGATCGAGCAGCGAATAGCGCAGGCCGTAGTTCAACGAAAAACGCGGGGTGACTTTGAAATCGTCCGTGAAGAACAGTTCCCAGTTCAGCCGGTGGGGATAGACCGGACCGACCGAAGTGCGGCGCTCGCTGGTATCCATCAGGCCCAGAAGAAAATCCGCGTATGGAACACCGCTGAAGCGGCCGTTGAAGCCGAATATTCCAAAAACAGCGCTCGGCGATGTCGCAAACTGTCTTCCGTTGTATTTGCCGATTTCCAGTCCCGCGCGGAAATTGTGTTTACCGCGAGTAATATGTAACGTCTCCTGCACGTGGAAGTTGCTCCACATCCAACCATTCATATCGCCCTGATAGATGGACTGGAACCCGGTGATATTCATGCGCGGCAATCCGGGCACGTCCTGCAGGTCCGCTAGTTGCAGTCCGGCCGCCTGCACGACACGAAGTCCGGGATTCGGGCCGCCGTATTCGCTTTGGTCCCTGGCGTAGCCCGCACGGAACTCGTTCAGCATGGAGGGTGAGATTACGTGCGTGTCGGAGAGCACGACGTGATACTGGTCGCGCCACTGGCTGTAATTGCCAATGTTCGGGTTGGCACCTCCGTCCCAGGTCTTGTATTCATAGTGCTGGTACATGAAGCGGCCGAAGAAGGAATTGGCGTTACTGATCTTGTGGTCGCCGCGCGCGGTGTACTGATTGCTCGTGTTCGGGAACACGGCGACGTTGTTATAGCGGTCCGTGCCGCTGTTCGGCATGGGGTAAAACGTATCCTGGTAGTACTTCGCCACCGGGCTGATTCGCGATTCAGGAATGCGGTTGTTGGGGAATGCGCTACCGGTCGAAGGATCTTTGATGGGGGTGCCTAACGAGGAGAAATCGCCGGCCCGAAACGCCGCCGGCGGGACGACAAAGTTCGCCACCGTAGGAGTTTGGCTTCCGCGCAACCCCTGCCAGGAGAAATGCCAGAATGTCCGGTCGCGACCGTTGTAAAGCTTCCCTAAATGCAGGGGACCGCCGATCTTGATGTTTGGCCGGAAAATGGGTGGCCCGTGCGGGCGTGCGCGCGCGAAGAAATCGCGCGCGCCGAAGCCGATGGCATTGTAGTGGAGCCAGGCTTCCCCGTGAAGCTGGTTAGTGCCGCTTTCAGAAACCACGGCGACGTTGGAACTAGTGCCGCCCGAAGCGTTTACACTGACCAGGTCCACACGGTACTCGCGATAAGAATCCAGGTAAGTAAGGGCAGGACCGAAGGAGCTGCCGGTCCAACCGTCCTTGATCGGAATACCATCGATCGAGTAAGTCGTATTCCGTCCCTGGCCGTTGCCTGCGAACGTGCTGCCACTCACTCCAGGACTCAGCACCAGCATGCGCCAGATCGAACGGTAATTGGAGTTAATCACCATATTAGTGAAAACGTAGTTCGATTTCGTGTCGGAGATCGTTGCGCGCTCGGTTTCGATCAGTTGCGCGCCACCCTCCACGGTGACAGATTCAATGACTTGCCCGACCTCCAGGCGAACATCCACACGCCGATCGGCCGTCGCCGTCAGTTCGATGTCCTCGACAACAAACTTCTTGAAGCCGGAAGGCTCCGCGGTAACCCGATAGCGGCCGGGAATCAAGTTCGAGGCCACATAGTTGCCGGCCGAATTACTTTCTACATCCTGGCTGATGTTGGTATCGATATTTGTTACGGTAACTCTTACACCGGGAGTTACCGCGCCTGTGGCATCGGTGATGGTGCCGCGTATGGTTCCGTAGTACGTCTGGGAAACCGCGGTTCCGGAACAGATAACTAGCAGGTACAGTGAAAGAACACTTCTGGCTGTCATAGGCTCCCTCCCGATAGATTTGGTACAACAGTACGTCCAGGACAATTGGGAAGTCAAGCGGAAAATCACGAATTGTTCGGGCGCTGCGTCTCGGCATGACGCTGACGATTGCCGGCGCGCTGACAGGCCCGCTGATGACCCGTCCCACTAGCGACGCAGCTTGCTGCATGCCCAGGGCCGGTGGGCAGATGACGACCGCGGGCGCGCATAGCGCCGGCGGGATGGACGGTGGTCCCGGTGTGCCGGTGACTGGGTGGAGCCGGGAACACGGCCGATCTGCGCGTACCGCATTTCATCGGTCTGCATTCGATTCAGGTGCTGGCGCTCATCGGGGCCGGCTTGCGGCGATGGCGCCGGCCCGAGGCCGTTCGGGTCAGGGCGCCGCTGGCTGACGCGGCAAGCTATGCGGCGCTGTTTCTGCTGCTGCTCTGGCAAGCGCTGCGGGGCAGAGTATCGTAGCGCCCGATGCGAAGGCGCTCGCCTCGATGGCGATCTGGGCCGTGGTCACAGTGCTCGTCTTTGGCTGGATCGGCCGCGGCTCACACGCCTCTTCAGCCGGCGCCTTGAAGGAGACATCATGACAGCCGAACAACTCTTTTCGATCCTGAGCCTGGTGACTGTGGCGGCGTGGCTGCTGCTGATATTCCTGCCGCGGGCCCGCTGGGCGTCGACAATGGTGCCGGTGGTGATGCCTTTGTTGCTCGGAGCCGTCTACGTGGCGCTGATGGCCGCGGTACTGACGCGGAGCGAGGATGGGTTTTCTTCCCTGGCGGGCGCGAGAGCGCTCTTCGACAATCCCTGGGCTCTGCTGGCCGGGTGGACCCATTACCTGGCATTCGATCTGTTCATAGGAGGATGGAAGGCGCGCGACGCCCAACGGCACGGCATTCCCCATCTGCTCATCGTGCCCGCGCTGGTTCTGACCTTCCTCCTGGGACCGGCGGGGTTATTGTTGTACTGGACAATCCGGTGGCTTCGCTCGGGAGGACTCACGGAACAAACCGCGCCCGTATGATGATATCGGGAATTGTGAAGGCCGTAACCAGTGGACTCTCACAAAAAGTTTGAACGCAGGCAGTTTGTGTGGTTGCTCGTTTCGTTCGCGATCATCGCACTCATGACGGCCGCGATCATGCTCTATCGTGCGCTGCAATCCGGTTGGCGCCGCCCCTCGTTGGATGCGCGACCTAAATGTTGAGGTTTGGCGGGAGTGGGCGACTGCACGGCTATTCTGGCGTATATACTACGTACAGAAGGAGGCCTATGGCTCAGTCCCTTACCGAACTCGAACAACAGCGGTCCCTGC
>CAADGY010000220.1 GCA_900696665.1 uncultured Acidobacteriota bacterium | reverse complement strand
TGCCAGAGCCTCGAGCAGGTCTCTGCTGCGAACGGGAATGCCGGGTTCAGGGTAGACCCAAAAGCCTCATGGCCTGTCCCTTTGCTGTTTTTGTCCGTCGATCATCAGCACGATACTGACGCCATCCAACGGCCGCACCTGGTTTCTGACCTTGGCGCCTGCTATCTCGATGAGCGTTGGATAGATGTCCACAGTGCCGCAGGGTGTGAGGCTGATGCACGGCTTCCGGACACGTGCCGGCCATTCCAGAATCGCGGGCACACGAATGCCGCCCTCGTCGAGCGTACCCTTTCCACCGTTGAGACCACCGGTGGAACCTACGGGAATGGCGCCGTTGTCGCTGTTGTACCAGAGCAGGGTGTTATCTGCTATCGCGAGTCTGCGAAGTTCTTTTCGTAAACTGCCAATGGCCCTATCCATGGCGGTAATCTCGCCGTAGAAGTGCTGCAATTTTTCGGGCTGATGCGAGTAGAGCCGCCGGTCGCTCTCGAGTGCCTCGTGCGGTGCGTGCGGCGATCCGAACCACACCACTGCGAGGAAAGGCTGCTTTCGGGCAATGGCCGAACGAATAAACTCGATCGCGGCGTCCACTGTTACTTGCGACCCTTCGCCCCGGGTCTGAATGACCTTTCCGTTCCGGCTTAACAACGGATCGTTCTCGAAGAAGTTCGGGCTGGAAAGCCACTCGTCAAATCCACTGCCCGATGGCGACACGGGGCTCTCCGCCCGTACACTGCCGACGTGCCACTTTCCGAAGTGTCCGGTTGTGTAGCCCGCGGCCTTCAGCGCCTCGGCAATCGTCACTTCCTGCGGCCTGATCGTGTGACCCCAGGAAAAACAGCCGTAGCGGTTCGGATGACGGCCCGTCAGTACACTGCCGCGGGTAGGAGAACAGACAGGCGCTGCCGCGTAAAAGCGTTCGAAGCGGATACCGGAAGAAGCCATTTCATCGAGCACGGGTGTCTTCAGCACCGGGTGAGACCGGTAGCCTACGTCGCCCCACCCCTGATCGTCGGCCATGCACAGGACGATATTCGGACGGCCGCTCGTCGCGGCCTTCGTCGAGGTCCTGAGCGCACCCGCGCCCGCCGTAAGGCCTAGTAGAAATTCACGCCTTGGGATGGACATGGCGCTATTCTATCCCGCCGCCTGTTGGCGGTCTGTTACGATGTGTCAGGTTCGACGGTCTCAAATATGCAAGACTGCGCGGAGCTCGCCCCCGTCTTCGAGGTTTTTCCGCTCCGCTTCCACTTTGTAGCGCAAGAGGCAATCCGGTTTCCAGCCGGCAAGCCTGCCAATGTCTTGCGCGGGGGCTTCGGCCTTACGTTCCGGCGGCTCGTCTGCATCCCCGAGTGTCCGGGTGCGGAAACGTGCACGCTACGCTCCTCCTGCGCTTATGCGCGTGCTTTCGAGCCGCGCACAGGCGCAAACGGACCGAGCGGGTTAGCAGACGCACCACGTCCATTCGTCTTCCGCGCCCGGCATCTTGACAGTGTGTTGCTTAATCCTGGACAGCCATTTCATTTCGACTTCCATCTGTTCGATGTCGAGCAGCCTCCTTTTGCTCAACTGATAGAAGTTTTCGCCGAATTGGGCCGGGAGGGGATGGGGCCTCGCCGCGGAAAGGCGGATCTTGTCGGAGCTTATGTTCTTGACGCCGCCGGTTGCCCGCGCGCGCCGCTGTTGGTCAGCGGCGATGCGACGCGTGAACTGGCGCTCTCGCCGGTTGTGTTGCCGCTCCGTCCAGCTACAAACAGCCTTTCACGCATTACGGTCCACTTCGTCACTCCGACCGAACTCAAGACAGCCGGAGGTCTGGCATCGCGCCCCGATTTTCCGATCCTGTTCAGCCGGATACGAGACCGCATCAGCACTCTCAAGGCCATCTACGGCCGGGGGCCGCTTAAGATCGATTTTCAGGCCATGGCGAAGCGTGCGGAGAGCGTCGTCATGGTCCACTCCGATTTGCGCCATATACGGATCGAAAGGTGCAGTAGCAGGACCGGCCAGGCTCACCCGCTGGGCGGCTTCACCGGCACGGTGGAATACGAGGGAGAGTTAGCAGAGTTTCTGCCTTACCTGCAAGCAGCAAGATGGACGGGCGTGGGCCGCCAGACCGTTTGGGGCAAGGGGGAGATCGCTGTACCAGCCTGAGGGGTTTGCAGGCTATGCTTCGAGAGCTCTTCTCACCAGCATCAATTGCCCCAGGTGATACGAATTATGGCCGATGATCAGCAGCGCTTCGCGAAGCAGCGTCTGTCCGTCTCCCCACGGAAAAGGCTGGCTCAGATCCTGCCCGCGATCTTGTAGCAGACCTTCGAAGGCGGCCAGGTCTTCACGGAATAGCTGTACCGATTTCCGCCAATCCGCCTCGCTCGAAGGCGCTGGAGAAGCCGGCCAGTAACCGTCCGGCCATTTTGGAGAAATGTAATCGGCAGAACGGCTGAATTCCAGAATGTCGTTTTGCGCGATGCGCATGTGTTCCAGCAACTCCCAGCCGGAGTGTGGCATGTTATCAGGCCGTACTCCGGCTTGCTTCACCGGAAAGCCCTCTACGGTGTCAATGAACGTAGCGTGTGCATGCCCGCCGTGCAGCATTTCGACCAGTTGCTTTCGCAGGGTTCCGTCGTCCGGCATGGTGTCCTCCGGTGACAGTGTGACATGAATTGCATGAGGGCGATGCGCCTTATCTCGAAGTCCTCGCCCAGTTTACGCCCAGCAGGAGCGCTAACGAATTTTGCCGCGTGCGAATGTAGTAGAAATCGTAGAGTGGGCGCTCGAATCGGGTATAGCGAAGCTCTGGATGAAGGCGCACGGCGCCCGTCCTAAACTCCAATCCTCCGGATGCGGCGGCTCCCAGCGCCGAACGGTTAAGGAATGATCCGTCAGAACGGAAAGAACCTGTCGGGGATGCCGTCACCCAGTCGATGTGACTCACCCGGCGTAATGCCGGACCTCCGCCAATAACAACCGTTGCCGGTCCGATTCGAACCGGCCTCCATTTCAGCAACAGCGGAATTTCCCACGAGTACGCCGTCAACGAAGTCGTGTATAGAGCGAAGGCATTAGTCTCCGTGTGCCCAGCTCTGCGTAGAAGGAAACTGCCTTCGAGCGACAGGCGTGAATGAAAGCGCCAATCGAGCAGTGCGCCAGCGGTGTAGCGGCGTGCGGGCGCATCCAGAACTGACGATGGCAGGGCTTCCTTCCGGATATCGCTTGTGCTCAGAAAGGGTACGCCGGCCAATACACCAAACTCGAGACAGCAGGGAATTTTGGCAGGCGGGGGTTGCAGGCGGTCTGCTGTTGTATAAGCGAGCCGCAGCACCGCCTCAGCCTGTGTTCTGGCGAGCCGCGATGCAGCGGATGTGCTCGATGTGCGCTCGGTGTCCCACCGCGTAAGCCGGATACCGGGCGAGAGGAGCACGGGTCCGGTGCGGAAATCGAGTCCCGCGCCGAATACCGCACCAAAGGATGTGCGGCGGTTCATAGTCTCGGGCGAAGACGTTTCAAAGTTGGTCGTTACCGTGGAGACCGCCGGCGCCAGTATGCGTTCCGTGCGGACTCCGCGTTCCCTGATTCCGCTGAGATGGCGGATGGATGGTCCCGCACTGAGGTAAGCATTGACACCGGGAAGGAAGCGCAGTTGAAGTTTTGCAAGGACTGGGAACTCCCAGGAATTTCCCTTCGTCGAGGAGTTGACCGTCACGGTTGAAGTGAGCAGCGAAGCACTGGTTGAAACTGTATCGAATCCAAACCGCATGTAGAGAGCACTGGCTTCCAGGCTCAGTTGACGGGACAAACCAACTCCTATGGAAGGTCCCAATGTATACATGCGGGGTGCGGAAGTAACCCTGCTGGATCCCGTGCGGCTGCCCACCGATTGATCGAGGATGAAATGCGTAAATGGCACACCTCCGATTACACCGGCTTCTACCTGTGCGTATAAGGGCACCAGTCCTGCGGCGCCAGCGAGAACCGCAAAAACCCACCTTGGCATTTACCCGAATGGTAGCCCTTTGCGCTTCCTTCAGGGTAAGGAACGTTTCGGCCATTTTTTCACTGCATTCCCGTGTGGCGGGCCATCGGATTGGATAGCAATAGAAGGGACGATATATCCGGTTTTCCGCCAAGCTATCTGCCCGCATGCCGGGCGATGCAAGAAGACGGTTTCAGGCGCCTTCGAGAGCGGCGTTCAAATCTTCAATCAGGTCGGCGACATCCTCGAGGCCTACTGAAACGCGGATGAGGCTTGGGGTGATGCCCATCGCTTGCCGGACATCAGGCGGCATCGAAGCATGTGTCATGGTCACGGGGTGTTCGATCAGCGACTCGACGCCGCCCAAGGATTCGGCAAGTGTGAATACTCGAACACCGGAAAGCGTGCGGAACGCTGCCTCCTGTCCTCCGCGAATTTGAAAGGAGAAGGTTCCTCCGTAGCCTCGCATCTGAGTGAGTCCAAGCTGGTACTGCGGATGCGAGGGAAGCCCGGGATGAAGCACACGCTCTACTTTCGGATGATCGCTGAGCCATTCTGCGATGGCAAGAGCACTTCGATTGTGTTCTTCCATGCGAAGGGCCAATGTTTTGATGCCTCGCAGCACGAGGAAGCAATCCTGCGGACCGGCGCACGTCCCCATCGCGTTTTGCAGGAATCCGACACGCTCGGCCAGTCCGGCATCTTTGACGATGATTGCGCCGCCCACTACGTCGGAATGACCATTGATGTACTTCGTTGTGGAATGAATAACGACGTCGACGCCAAATTCAAGCGGCCGCTGGAAATACGGCGAGAGAAACGTGTTGTCGCAAATCACCAGCGCGCCGTGCCGGTGCGCGGCGCCGGCGGTTGCCCGGAGATCAACCAGGTTCATCAACGGATTCGTAGGGGATTCGATCCAGACCGCGGCGGCGCCGTCGCGCAGCGTTCGTTCGAGCGCGTCCGCGTCTCTCAAATCGACGTAGCGGGCGCAAAGGCCTTTGCTGCGGAACACCGACTCGAAAAGCCGGTAGGTGCCGCCATACAGGTCGTTGTGGACTATAATCGTGTCGCCAGAATTAAACAACATCAGGGCGGTTGTTTCCGCAGCCATACCTGTGGCGAACGCAAAACCCGCACTACCTCCTTCCAGCGCCGCAAGGCATTCCTCCAGAGCCTTGCGGGTGGGATTGCCGCTGCGGGAGTAGTCGAACCGGCCAGGTTCATTGACGCCGCGGAAGGCAAACGTCGAGGTCTGGTAGACAGGCGTCATGACAGCGCCGTAGTGTTCGTCCTTCCTGTGGCCGGAATGGATCGCCAAGGTCTTGAATTTCATTGAAATGATTGTCTCAGGCTCAGATTATAAGCCTATTTTAGACGCTCTAACTCCGAATAGAAAAGGCGGGCCTGATGCGCAAGGCGCAGCGCTTCTTCCCTCTCAGCCGAGTTGCGAAACCGGGCTTTTGTATTCAGCCAGTGAATTGTCCCCTTGACGTATTTTTGAAGGTAGCGCACCGAAGACAGCTCTCGAACTTCCGTTCCGTTTTGTAGAAAGTAGACCGGATTGGTGTGAGCAAAGACCGTTAGCCCCCGAGGCAGGATGCGATTTTTACTGGCGGGATTTTCCGCTACTCGCGCAGCGATCCAACTGCTACGATTCAAATCGAACGTTCCTTCGACTTCCAACGTGTACAAGCCATCCGCCGGGCGCTGGGAAGAGGTGGTGTTCCGGATGGCCGCCGTCTCGCCATTCACCACGATTTCGAGACTCTGGAAGGGAAGGATGGAACGGGCCGTCGCGCGTGCTGTCACTCTGCGGGTTTCGGTAAAAGCTACAACGTCGCCGGATGTGTGGCCTTCCACTTCGAAAGTCAGCACCGGCCCGTTTGTGACAAAGCCATTTCCCACTTTCAGTCCGGCCAGCCATCCGCTATAGTCCGGCTTACCCACCGGACGTGCATAAAGCCGGTTGCTGCCCACCGGAATGTAATCGCCCATCTTGTCCGTTCCCGCGGCGATCGGAAGTTGAAAGCCCGAGTTGAGGTACTGGTAATAGAGATCCATGGAGCGCATGACGGTGAACTCGGCTTGAGACATGCCGGAATTTATCCAGGGTCCCCAGTGACTGGGAAGTTGCGTTGGATCGTCATAAGTAATCAGGTCGACAGCATCCACCAGGCCGAAAGCGATGTCGATGGGAGATTCGGCCCCCGGCAGATTGCAGAAATGGGCCCAGGTGGTAACGCCTCCCTGCCGGCGCGCTTCTTTGAGGATCTTTGCCATCACGAGGTTTGGCTCGTTTCGGCCTTGAAAGATACCTCCGAATGGTTCGAAGGGTTCTACAATCCGGCTGATTCCAAGCAAGAGAACGTGCCCGTTTTGCCAATCCCGTGATTCCTGGCCTACGAATACGGCATGACCTGGCGTTGACACCGGGTCGAGTTTGCCTGTGAACTTCTCTCTGTCGTTCGTAAAGTCACTGACCAGGAGATTAAGAACATTCAGGTCTTCCGCCCGCATTTGCAGGTGTGATTCGGCTTGAGACAGGAAATGAACATGCGTGTCGCCGCTTACATAGCCCTGCTCACGCATATCGATCCAGCGCCGCAGACGGAGCATCAAGGGCTCGCTTCCGTGCCGGGTCAGGTCTGCTTCCGTTTGAAGTGGGAGCGTTTCCAAACCACGCCGCACCTCGATCGCAAGACGGCTAGGGCGGTTATTCAATACAAAGGCGCCGTCCACGTAGCATCTGCGTTTACCCAGGTACTGAACGTGGGAATGCTTACCGTCCACCTCGACCGGTCTTCCTTCTCCATCGGAGAGCAGCAGTGTGGCTGCGACAGGTTGGCCGGTCTTCCCGTCCAGGATGCGCCCTTCCAGGCGGTTCACGCCCGAGCCGCGGTAGGCTAGCAACAGAAGAACCGCAAACAGCAAGCCAATTGTGGTCCTGCGAGTGGAGCTTCGCGTCATAACGGGTACGTTCTCACGCTCTTGACGATGATAGCTCCAGCGCAGGCAACGCCCGTGACCGCCGAGGCTCAGAAAAAAGCTTGACGAACCGGCCATCAGTCACGTGAGCGAATGCGAGCGGATTGAAGTAAACCTGCCCGGTCCGGCCGCGGACCCGGAGCTTGCAGCGGCGTGCCCACTGCTTCGTCGGTGAACGCGATGGCTCTGGTCACCCCTTAGAACTCCTGCCTGGGGAGCTACGATATCCGAGCCCGCACGCTACATTCCTGACAAATTGAATTGCGCGGGGCACCGCTTTACTGGATAAGAGCGTTCCGCAGAACTTTGCCGCTCACATTCTCCAGTTGGATTCCCAGAAGGTGAGCGATTGTGGGTGCAATGTCGAGGTTTCGCGCGTGGGGCAGAACTACATTCCGCTTCACCCCCGCGCCGGACAGGACCAGTATCGGGTACATCCGCGGATGCTGTGGCAAATAGCCGTGGCTGTGCGCCGGTGCCGCGCGCGGGCGCGGCTTGGTGGACGAACTCGCGGCATCGGCGATGAGGTAGGAATCGATATCCGGAATGAGCAAATAGTGCCCGCTGGCATATTCGCTCTCTTCAAATCGCGGCAGCCCGAGTTCGTGCATGTCCTCAGGGGCGGCAATCCGCTGTACGATACCCTCCGCTCGCAACAGTCTGAACACTTTCTCGAGCGCCGCCATGTCGGACGGGCCATTGAAACGCTCCGTCAGTTCCACCGCCATAGTCCAGCCGCCGCCATGCAACCGGACTTTACCGAGAAGCCCAGCCTTTGCGAACACAGGACGAACGTTGATTTCCCGATACACGCTGTGAAACCCGTGGTCGGCTGTCACGATGAAAGCTGTCTCCCGCTCGATGCCCGCCTTTCCGACGGCACGCCGCAGAATCCCGACGCAATGGTCCGCCGTTGATAGCGCCGCCGAAGCCATATAGTGGTGCGGCCCGAATTGGTGCTGCGCCTTGTCGGTGACGAGAATGTGAATCGCCAGCAGGTTCGGCTTGTACTTCTCGATTGTGTAAGCGGCGGCTTCGGCCAGCACGGCATCGCCCGCTCCCTGCCTTTCCGTTCCATACCAGCGGAAGTAGAGGCCGATAGGAACGTTCGCGCTCTTCAGTTCGTCAATCCATTTCCTGTTGACAGCGGCGATGTCTCCTTTTTGGTCCGGTGTGAACACCTCCGGTACGTTGTAGTCGATTGCGGGGTCCCCTTTTGTTTCGGGCCAGAAGAACGCCGCGGTCGTGAGTTGCCGTGCCTTCGCAGCATCGAAAATCGTAGGCACGCGCACGATTTCCTTCCGCGATTTGTTTGTGGGATGGAAACGCTCACCGGTACGCCGGTTCACCATGGAGTTTCCGATTACGCCATGCCGTCTCGGCTCTACTCCGGTAACGATCGTCGTGTGGGAGGGGTGCGTTACGCTGGGAAAAACCGTCTCGCTCGAGGCGAACCAGACTCCTCTATCGATCAGTTCCCGGATATTGGGCAGCCACAGTTCCTGATTATAGAGATGGTACGCTGCGAACCCGTCGATCGAGATGAGAACCACGTGCTTCGCCGGCTGCGCATACGCTCCGTGCGCCGCGAACGCGGCTGCAACCAGCAACAGGGAAAGGTTGTTTCTCATAACCCATCAGCATAGTCCGAAACAGCGCGTGCACAAGTTAGCGGGGCACTTTCGCTCGTGATGACTCCGAAGAATAGATATGCATCTTCGCTGCTTCGAACACTGCGCGCAGCATATGGTCGGTCAGCTTCCCAGTGGAGGTATTCTGCTGGCTCGGATGGTAGGAGCTGATGAGCAGAGGCTGCTCCGGACCAATTGTGTGCGTGCGGTTATGTCCGAACTCGAATGCCGAGCGGCGCCGGATAATCCCCCTGTCCTTGAGGATGGAAAGATACACGTCGAAAGCGAGGCGGCCAAGGACGACCACAACGCTTATCTGTTTCAACAGACCGAGCTCACGCTCGAGAAACGGACGGCACGCACGGATCTCCTCGGGAAGAGGTTTGTTATCCGGCGGAGCGCAGCGTACCGAGGCGGTTATGTATGCGCCCCGCAATTTCAGTCCGTCTCCAATGCGCTCGCTGAACGGTTGCGAAGCAAAGCCGGTGGCGTGGAGCGCGCGATACAGAAAATCGCCCGAACGATCGCCCGTGAACATACGCCCCGTCCTGTTGGCTCCATGGGCGGCGGGCGCCAGTCCTATAATCAGGAGCCGCGCTTCCGGATCGCCAAACGAAGGGACTGGTTTACCCCAATAGATCCAATCGCGGAAAGCGCGGCGTTTGACGGCAGCGACATGCTCGCGGTACGCCACCAGCCTCGGACAGCGGCGGCAGGCGATAACTTCGGCTTCGAGGATTGTCAAGTCTGAACTGGACGGAACAGTTCCCATTTCCCAATTGTCGCCCGGAAGAGTAATATATAGCGGGAGGCTCGCTTAAGCTATGATTTCACGACGCGGGTTTATCGCGGTTGCGCCGGCCGTGACTACGGCGTTGCCCGGGGCGTCCACCCCGCTTGCTGTCCTCGGAGGTCCAAAGACACGAACCGAAGCATTTCCGGGCTGGCCGCGCATTGGGCTACTCGAAGAAAAGGAACTCCTTGGCGTACTGAAGAGTGGTCACTGGTATCGCGGAACGGGACAGAACGTCAACCGTTTTGAAAGCAAGTACGCCGAACTTACGGGTGCGAAACACTGCCTCGCAACGGCCAATGGCACCAGCGCGCTCATTACGTCGCTGGCCGCGCTTGGTATCGGTCCGGGCGACGAAGTGATCATTCCACCTTATACGTTCATCGCTACGGTGAATGCCGTCCTGTTGCATCGCGCACTTCCGGTTTTTGTCGATACGGACCTGGAGACGTTTCAGATTGACGCGAGCAAAGTAGAAGCGGCCATCACGGATAATACAAAAGCAATTATGCCGGTACACCTCGGCGGGGCGGCATCCGACATGGATGCGATTCAATCAATCGCCAGCCGCAGAAAGCTGGCTGTCATCGAAGATGCATGCCAGGCACACCTGGGAGAATGGCGCGGCCGCAAAGTGGGTTCGCTTGGCACTACCGGCTGTTTCAGCTTCCAGGCGTCAAAGAACCTCAATTCCGGTGAAGGCGGCGCCATCCTTACGGCAGATGGAGATCTCGCCGAGCGCTGCTTCGCATTTCACAACAACGGGCGTGGCCGCAAGATTTCCGGGTATGATTTCTCGTACCGCGCCGGTGGCGCCAACCTGCGAATGACGGAGTTTCAGGCCGCGCTGCTGATGGCGCAGATGACCAGGCTAGAGGAGCAGTCGACGACTCGCGAGGAAAACGCCGCGTATCTTACGAAGATGCTCAGGGAGATCCCGGGCATTCTGCCCTTGAAGATGTACGAGGGTTGTACGCGCAACGCGTATCACCTCTACATGTTCCGCTACGACAAGAGAGCATTTGCCGATGCACCCCGGCGCGCCTTCTTGAAGGCCCTGTCCGGAGAGGGCATCCCGTGCTCTGGCGGATATGCGCCGCTCAACAAGGAACCGTTCCTCGCGGATACGGTGAACTCGAAGGCGTACAAGACCATCTACTCGCCCCGGCGCCTTGCGAGATGGACAGAGCGCAACCAGTGTCCGGTGAACGACCGGCTCTGTGAAGAAGCGGTGTGGTTCACTCAAACGATGCTGCTCGGGACGAAGCGCGACATGGAGCAGATTGCGGAAGCCATCCGGAAGATACACAAACATTCTGGAGAGCTGCGAAAGGTCCAGGCCTGAGGGAACTGTTGAATCGCCCGTACGTTCCAGGGCTTGACTTGTGGACGCACTCGCGCCATTCTTTTAGGCGCATCAAAGTGGGGAGGTTTTCATGAGCGCCAAAATCGATGTGCGGCAAAGCATGGGTGTTTCTATAGTGGACGTCAGCGGCCGTATCACGCTAGGAGAAAGCTCCAACCTGTTGCGGCTTACTGTAAAGGACCTGGTGGCGCAGCAGCAGCGGAATATCGTACTGAACCTTTCCGGCGTGAGCTACATTGACAGCGGAGGTCTGGGAGAAATTGTCGGCAGCTACGCAACCGTGGCGCACGCTGGAGGACGGCTGAAACTGTTAAACCCGCAGAGAAGGGTGGATGACTTGTTGCAGGTCACCAAGCTTCTGACAGTATTTGAGATCTACACCGATGAAGCGGCTGCGGTCCGAAGCTTCCAGCAAGCTGTGTCCGCGTGATTCGCACTGCGGATGAGAGTTGCCCTTGACGCGACACCGCTGGCCGGTCCCGTTGGAGGCATCCGCCGGTATACTGTCGAATTGAGCCTTGGGCTGGCCCGGGAATATCCGGAGGACGAGTTTACACTCGTCTCCGATCAGCCGTTCGTGCTGCCCGCGGGCGCGCCGAACCTTAAAGTGGGAAGTGGTCCGCGGAACGCTCTAGAATCCAGGTGGTGGACCATCGGGCTTGCGCGGGGGCTGTCGAAACTCAGGACCGATGTCTTTCATGGAACCGACTTCGCTGTGCCTTACCTTCCGCTGAGGCCCAGCGTAATGACTGTTCACGACCTTTCCCCCTGGATAGGTCCCGGAAAAGAAGACGCTTCCGTACGAGTACGCAAGCGTACTCCCATTCTGGCGGGGCTTGGTCTGGCGACGATGATTATCACTCCCACCGCCTCCGTCCGCAGGCAGGTGCTGGATCATTTTCAGGTTTCGCCTCATAGGGTGGCCGTGACACCCCTTGCAGCGTCGAGCCGGTTCCGCCCGAATGGTGCGCACCGGGGGCGGTTTTTTCTTTTGCCTGGGACCCGTCAGGCTCGCAAAAACATAGCTCTGCTCCTTCAGTCGTGGCGGGAGTTGCGCAAGTTCGAGGAAGTGGATCTTGTCCTCGCCGGGCGCAGCCGCGAAACAGATCGCAAGCATGAAATCCCGGGACTCCATATTCTCGGGGAGGTCTCCGAAGAGAGACTCGTTTCTCTTTATAGTGAGGCTCTCGCGGTGATTTATCCCTCCGTTTATGAAGGATTCGGCCTGCCCGTGCTGGAAGCGATGCAGTGTGGGGCGGCAGTCATCACGTCGAAAGACCCGGCCATTGGAGAGGTAGCGGGCGATGCGGCCGTCCGTATTGACGCAGGCGACGTGAGAGGCTGGGTGGAAGCCATGCGAAAAGCCGCCACGGATGAGGATTGGGCTTCCGGGTTGCGGGAGCGCGCGCTGCTGCGAGCCCGGGATTTTTCGTGGGAGCGAACCGCGCGCGCTACCAGAGAGATCTACCACGAAGCCCGGTGCCGCTTTGGCTGACAGGTCCAAGTCCCTTGTACTGGCGCCCGAGGCGCCCTTTCCGGTAATCGGTGGAGGCGCGTTGCGCACCGCGAGCATTTTGCATTATCTGGCGCACCGCTCGGATGTAGACCTGGTCGTGTTCCAACAGCCCGGCGCGGTGCATCCGGCGGAGCGCATACCCGCCGGACTCATCCGGAGGCTGCACGTAATCAACCTCCCGTTCCACTCGAAGAGAGGCTTTGCAAGGGCGGCCAGAAACCTGAAGAGGCTGGTGTCGGCCACGCCGCCGCTGATAGACCGGTTCGCGGGTTTCGAGAGCAAGGTCGCTGCATTCGCCGGCACCGAGAAGTACGAAATCGGAGTGGTGGAACATTTCTGGTGTGCTCCCTATCAGAGGGTTCTGGCTCCAAGTTGCCGCACGACGGTGCTGGATCTTCACAATATCGAGTCGTTGTGGCATGAGCGATGCGGCGCGGTTGAGCAGCCTCCGGTGCGGCTGGCATTTCAACGGTTCGCTAAAGCGTGCCGGCGCCTGGAACGGGAATGGCTGCCGCGCTACTCTACCGTGCTGACAGTTTCCGAGAACGATGCAGCGGCGGCAGCCGAGCTCTCGCCCGGCGCCAATATTGCCGTGTATCCGAATACGATTCCATGGGAAGCGCCGCCAGCGAAAGAAAAAATGCACGCGGTGGTCTTTACCGGAAATATCGAGTACCGCCCCAACAGAACAGCCCTGGACTGGTTTTGCCGTGAAATCTGGCCGCAGGTGCGGGAGTTCGCACCGCATGCCGAAATTTGGATAGCGGGCATGAACGCCGGCGAGGCCCGTACGCTTTTGGCAGGGGTCCCCGGCCTGCGGATCTTTTCCGGCTACGAAAATGCGGTTGGTCTGATCGCATCGGCGAAAGTTGCCGTGGTTCCGATCCGCGCGGCCAGCGGCTCGCGCTTCAAGATTCTGGAAGCCTGGGCGGCGGGCGTTCCTGTGGTCTCCACTACGATTGGCGCGGAAGGGCTGGTCGCCGAGCACGGCCGGAACATCGTGATCGCCGACGATCCGGAGCCGTTCGCACAGGCAGTGTCCCGGCTGTTGAGCGACGACGAGCTTCGGACTCGAATGGGCGCCGCGGGCCGTTCCATCTTCGAAGCGGAGTATACGTGGGAGCGCGGTTGGACACACCTCAACCGCATCCTTACGTTATGACCGGCCCCGGGGCGCATCAGATGTCGTAGGTATATCGATCTGCGCCTTGCTGGAAGCTGATTTTGCCGGGCGTGCCGAACACAAGATTTCTCCGGCCGGGGCTCACTCGCAACATGCCCATGAAGGCATCGGCAAGGCATGGCCGGTCCGCGGGAACAGTGACGGCCCAGCCCGCCGGGTCCGTCCATCTCAGCACTTCCTCGCGGAAACGAACCATCACGTTCACGGCCCGGTCGAGATCGTCACATAACTCCCCGTGGAAGTGGACCGCCTGGAGAACCAGCGCCTCGCGTGCCGCTTCGGGAGTCAGCGGTTTTCCGATTTGTACGTTTGAAGCCGCGAAGATCATATCCCGGCTGACGAAATACGGCTTTACATCCACAACCGGAGTCCCATCCCGGAAGTCGAGCCGCTCGACATGGATCGACAGACGTTCGATCTCGAGAACACGTGTAGCGGTGAGGCCCACGGGATTCGGGCGCGCCGGGGAGCGGACGGCAAACACTCCGTGCAGCCCTTCGTCGCCCGCTTCTTTCAAGCCGCGCGGCTTCACTTGCAGCAGGTCTCGCTCCGCGCTGTCCAGCCAGGCGAGCACCCAGATGTGCGAGTGCTTTTGAATGCGATGGAGACCGTCCAGGAAACGGGGAAAAATTTCGACCACCGCTGGAACTCCGAGCGGCGGCATCGGCTGCCCTTCGCCGATTTCCGAGCGCACTACGCCGATAGGCTCGAGCGCAATCACGGCCGCTCGCCGCACAAGCCGGAATTTCCGGACAGATATGGAGGTGTGATGTTCATAGGAGAACTACTATATTATCGAGGGCTGGGACGCCCGGGGCGGCCTTCCGGAGTGGGGAAAGTAGACTTAAAAATCATAATTGATCCGGCGCCCCCACGCTTAATATAGTCATGTCTGCAAGTTTGGCACTTGTAACACATATCCGTGCGGGTATGGATTGATCGCCTTCTGCGTATACTGGCAGTTCTGTGGCTACTACCACGATGCGTCTGCGCCTGAGGAAAAGGACGGAGGAAGCGCTTATGCGGAAAAATTGCAACTGGTGTTGGCATGACCGTGCTATGCATGCTGTTGAGTGTTATTGGGACTAAAGCGTTCCAGGCGCATCGTGGCGCCCGGGTTCCTTTTACTCTCAAAATGACGGAAGCCATGTACGGACAAGCCGGCCCGGTGCGCACCCTGGACTACACGATAGCCGTGAAAAGCGACGGGTCGATGTCCGAGGTGCGTTCAATGGTTACACCGGATGGGAGGCTTGTCGAACAAAAAACGGTTACAGACCTGGCTGCGAAAAAGAAGTTTCTCTGGGACGGTCTGACGGAATCTATTTCGACGATGCATCTGCCGGAACAAAGGGTGAAGGCCCTTGGGTCCAAACGCGGAACCTGCACGGACGATGCGTCAGCGGAGTCCGGCGAAATGCTCGGCTACAAGGTTGTGCGGGTAGTGAAAGACTGGAAAGCCCATAAACCCGCGACGACGGAAGCATGGCTCGCTCCCGCGCTCGACTGCTATCCACTTAAGGAGATTGTAAGGGTCTCTCCTTGTGAGCCGGGCGGAAATTGTGACGGCACGCTTATGCTCGCCACCACTCGTGAGGTAACTTCGGTTGTTCCTGGCGAACCCTCCGAGGCGCATTTCCTCATACGGCCGGATGCTGTTGAACGCAGTCCTGTAGAGGTGATGGCTGAATTTCAACGCCGGTATCCTCAAGTGGCGAAAGGGCGCGATATGAGAACCTCAAAGGGAACCGCACATCAGGAGGAAGTGTACCGGGCAGGGCAGATCAAGAAGTAGCTGTCCGCGTTTTCCCGGTGTCAAGGACTGAATACGGCCCATTGCGATCCTGCTACAATCTCGATTCATGTTCCACAAGGTTCTGGTGGCGAACCGCGGCGAGATTGCGGTGCGAATCGTGCGTGCGTTGCGCGAAATGGGCATCTGCAGCGTTGCTGTCTACTCCGATGTGGACCGCCGGGCGCTTCACGTGCGCATGGCCGATGAGGCCGCCCACATCGGGCCGGCGCCTTCGACTGAAAGCTATTTGCGAATCGACCGCATTCTGGATGCGGCGCGCAAGCACGGCGTAGACGCCATTCACCCCGGCTATGGCTTCTTAAGCGAGAACGCGGATTTCGCCGCCGCTTGTGAGGAGGCGGGTATCGCTTTTGTTGGTCCGCCTTCCAGTTCCATCCGTCTTTTGGGAACGAAAACGGACGCGCGCCGCCTTGCGATCGAAGTGGGCGTGCCGGTGGTGCCCGGCACCGCGGCGCCGGTTCGCACCATCGAAGAGGCGCGCGAGGCAGGACGCGCAATTGGCTATCCGGTTCTTCTGAAAGCAGCCGCTGGAGGTGGAGGCAAAGGGATGCGGCGGACCGCCTCCGACGAGGAGATGACCGCTGCGTTTCGTGACGCCTCGAGCGAAGCCGGGCGTGCTTTTGCGAATGCCGCCATCTATGTGGAAAAGTTGGTGGAGCCGGCCCGTCATATCGAGATTCAGGTGCTCGGAGACCGGCACGGCACAATGATTCACCTGGGAGAGCGCGAGTGCTCGATCCAGCGGCGGCATCAGAAGGTGATTGAAGAGGCTCCCTCTCCGCTCATGGACGATCATCCCGGTCTTCGCTCGCGCATGGGAGAGGCGGCCTTGAAAGTGGCGCGCGCAGCCGGCTACTACAACGCCGGCACCGCCGAGTTTCTGGTAGACGGCGACGGTAACTTCTACTTCCTCGAGATGAATACGCGGCTGCAAGTGGAGCATCCCGTGACGGAGTTGACGACCGGCCACGACCTGGTGCATACCCAACTTCGCCTCGCCACGGGAGAGCCGCTCGGCCTGCGGCAGGAGGATGTGGAGTGGCGCGGCTCGGCGATCGAATGCCGGATTTACGCCGAAGATCCCGATGCGGGCTTTCTTCCTTCACCCGGAACCGTAACTCAGCTTGGGCGGCCGTTCGGACCCGGCGTCCGGCTCGATTCCGGTGTTTACGCCGGATGGACCATTCCGATGGAATACGATCCGCTTCTTGCCAAGCTCGTCGTATGGGCACGCTCCAGACAGGAAACCATTGCCCGGATGCTGCGGGCGCTGGATGAATACTACGTTGGCGGAATCAAAACAAATCTCGCTTTCTTCCGCCAGATCCTGGATGACGGCGAGTTCCGCGCGGGCCGCTTGCACATTGGCTTTATCGAGGAATTTTCCCGGCGCAAAGCGCCATCGGACTGTCCACCGGGCGACGAGGAGGCGGTAGCCGCGCTGGTAGCTGTCATCCATGCCGGTCACAGCCAGTCCGGCGCGCATGGTTTATCGCCGTCTGTTAGCCGCTGGCGCAATCA
>CAADGY010000219.1 GCA_900696665.1 uncultured Acidobacteriota bacterium | reverse complement strand
CGGGCAGGTCTGAGCTGGAGCGCGGCTTCCGGCCCCGCAAGCCGTCCCTCCTGCAGATATACCCAATGTGCTGACTAGTGAAACGGCGGCCAAAGGCACTGCGCAGACCAGCGCGATTTAGTGCCGTGGCGATTTCGGCATAGGTGCGCCGCGGCGCCAGTTTGTGAATCCGGGAAACAGCTTCTTCTGGTGTCTTCAGCGAGCATTCTCCGTCGTTCGTGATCAGGTTGCCGAATCTGACGCGGTTCGGTTCGCCCAGGAGGAAGTCGGCGAACGGCTCGCCTATAGACCCCTCGCCCGCGGTATAGTGTCCGTCAAAGAAAAACTCTCCTACGGGCGATAGGCCTCCCGTGAACTTTAGAAATTGAATCCGGCGGTAGTCGTATCCAGCTTTCAAAAGATGACGGCTCGAAGTCCACGTAGCGGTGTCGGAGAACTGGTCAACCTTGTTGTAGGATTGCGAGGGCGACGTGCCTCCCAGCGGCGACAGGTGATTCGAGAACGTGATTTTCGTTAAGCCGCCGGTAAGACCGCCGCCCTGGATCGGAATGCCTCTGAGACCGATCTGCGAGTTGATCTCTTGGCCCGCGAGCGCCAGGGAGACCACGCGGTTCTCCTCCGTACGCCCCAAGCGCACGGCGTTGATGAGGCTCGAGGTAATCATATGCGTTTCGCTGAAGACGTAACCACGAGCATCCTGCACCAGGTCATTGTCGGTGGAAAGGATGGTTCCCGAGAACGCGCTGGGCTGAGGGATAACCTGCCGGGAGACCTGATAACGCCCGAACAAATGACCGCGCGCACTCAATCGGTGATCCAGACGCATCGCGAAGCGATCGTCCGATTGTCGGTTGGGACTGCCGCTGAAATAGTTCACGGCGCCAATGGTGTTCGGCTGGGGAAGCGCGTCGGCGATCTTGCGCGCTACCGGGTCCACGCGGCTGGTAGGCACGCGATTGCGGGGAAACGGGCCGCCGGACGCTGGGTCGTAGATGACGGACCCGTCGGAAAAATCTCCGCTGACGTGCGCAGGGCTGGGAATGGTCCGCCCTATTAGAGCGGCAGGCGACCGCCTGGGCTGCCGCTCGTAATCCAAGAAAAAGAAGCTTTGGTCGCGTCCGTCATAGATCCGCGGCAGAAACAGAGGACCGCTCGCTGTCCCCCCATACTGGTCCAGCCGGTAAGGGCTCCTGGGAATCCTGCGCGCATTGTTAAAAAACGAATTCGCATTCACGTCTGAGCCTTGTCGGTATTCGAATGCAGATCCGTGAAAACGGTTTCCGCCGCTCTTGGTGATGACCGTAACGGCCGCGCCGCCGCCATATCCAAACTCAGCTGAAAATGCGTTGGTCTGCACGGCAAATTCGGCAATCGAATCCAGGGACGGCAGAATCGCAAAGGTGCGGCCGGATTCAATGTCCTGGTTGTAACTGTTGTTATCGATCCCGTCGAGACTGAACCGGGTCTGTGTAGTCTTGATGCCGCTTACTGAGAAGCCGCCGCCGAAACGGTCCCTGCCGTTGTTGGGAGTCGAGGGGGTCACCCCTACCATCAGCTTCGAAAGATGATTAAAAGTGCGATCGCTCAACGGCAGTTCATTTTTCAGGATGCCGGAGAAGATCTGGGATTTGGACACATCTAAGGCTTGGAGCAGCGGCGCCGTGGCGCTGACCGTTATCACTTCGCGAAGTTCGCCTGGCCTCAGGCGAATCTCAAGCCATGCCATCCGCTGCGCTGCGATTGCAATGCGCTCCGACACTGCTGTCTGGAAGCCCGGCCGCTTCACCACGGCACGGTAAAGTCCTGGACGCAAGGGGCTGGCGATGAATTCACCAATAGTGCTGGTCATGCCGCTGGCGGTCAGGTTGGTTTCCTGACTCGTAATCGTCACGTGAGCTTCGGGCACCACACCGCCGTTCGCGTCTAGCACTCTGAGGTGAAGACTGCCTGAATCCTGCTGGGCGACCGATTGCATCGAGAAAACAATAGCCGCCGTTAGAGCCACTATCCACGCAGCGGAAAATGAAGAGGTACGGTGGCGCCGCCGGAATGACACAGCCAACGGATTATAGGCGGGCAGCAGGGGTGTCTGCAAGCCATCGCCCAGAGCAGATCCAGCCTTGACCGGCAGTGGATCTTGCAAACCACTCGCGACTACCTGAACAGGTGGTGATTCGCCGGCTCTTCTCGGTTACAGTCGGAACGTACGTTAAGGCGATGCCTTGACTGCCGCACCGCCAAACGGCTGGAGTCGCCGGGTGGGAGTCGCAGCTCGCCTGCGGGAGGGGAGTGTTGATGAATATCTGTTTATCATCGACGTGCCTGGTGCGGGCCGTCATTTGCCTATCCGTAGTAGGCGTCATGTGGGGTTCGACTGCAGCCGCCAGGACCATTCACAGCCGCTGGGATGAGCTCGCGCCGCTGGTTAAGAACCGGTCGGTCCGAATCATACAGAAAGGCGGAACGTCCCTGGAAGGTAAGGTACGATCGATCGAGACGAGTGGCATCACGTTGCGCACCAACACTGCCGCCGAACTGCAAAAGCGGGAGCTTTCGGTCGCCAGAGACCAGATCCAGAACCTTTACGTGCAGAAGGGCCGTGGCCTGGGCAGGAGGGTGGCGACGATCGCTGCCGTTGTTGCCGCGGCTGGCCTTGCCGCGCTTGGCACAGCCGGGGTCTTGCTGGATGCCAAGGACGCCGCCATTGCGGGCTACACGGGCGCGGCGGGTGCTGCGGTCGCTGCTGCGATCCTCACTGGCACTGCAGGAGAGAACTGGACGGAGATCAGAATCATTGGTGACACCCCGTAACGGCAAACCCGCCGCTGGCACCTTCTCGGAGGGATGATGCAGCTACGAGGGCGGACGCCTCGACGAAACGCCGATCATTTTGGTCGCACCGTCGGCCACGAAAATAATCGACCTGACCGTTTCTCGGTCAAATGGCGCAGCAGGCGCAGCAGCAACCCCACCTCCATCACCACGTTTTTAGCCGCCGAGGATTGACTTTCGTAGCATGGCGTGAATATGGATAGGATTTTGCCAAGAACAATGACAAAACCGTAGGATATTGCCAGGAATCATGGCAGGACTTCTCAGAAACTCCGGCAAACAATCGTCGACAAACCTTTAGAATCAACAACCGAGTTGCCAACTACTCTGGCATCCTACACCTCCGGCGGTCAATCTCTGCACCTCATCGCCAACTACTGTGTTCATCGCGAACACAACGTTGTCGCAGTGCGGTATACAATGCCGCACCAATGAACGCGCATCGGCTCACTGAGTGCGTTCGCGACGTACTAGCGTGTGGTTTGGACGAAGGTCCAGCGCGGTGATGATCTTCCGATCGTGTGCGCGTCAGAACGAAGGAGGGATTCGTTGAGCGCGACAAGCTAAAGCCGTCGACAGTTCATCAGGAACTGCGAGTCCTGCGGCGGATGTTGAGCGTCGCGGTCAGGAAGAAGGTCCTCCCGGCGAACCCTTGTTCGGGCGTCGAGTTTCCCGTGAAAGTGAAGGGAATGTTTCGGCCTCATTACATGACGTGGTCCGAACAGCAGCAGATCGAGTTTCAGGCGCCTCAATATCTGAAGAATGTCGTCCAGATCATCACCGAAGCAGGGCTGCGTGTCTATAAGGAACTGCTGCGCATGAAGAAGGAGCAGGTCGATCTGGACAACGCGCTCGTATGGATCCCGGACTCGAAGACACCCAACGGAATCGCCGAGGTTCCTCTAACCCCCTTGGCGTTGGATGCGTTCCGAAATCAGATCGAACTTGCCGGCAAGAGCGAGTGGTTGTTCCCGAGCGATGAGAACCCGGATGGGCATCAGAAGACGCTCAAAACGGTGTGGCATGCTACGCTGAGGAGGGCTGGCGTTCGCTACTTCCGGATCTACGATCTGCGTTCGACATACGCTACGCGTCTGAGCGCAGGCGGTGTAGCAGACGAATGGGTCACCCAGTTGCTGCGACAGGGAGACGCCAAGGTCTTCAAGAAGTACTCGCAGATGAAGCTGCAGATGAAACGCGAAGCGTTAGAGAAGTTAAACCGGCACGCCAACGAGGCCGGGCCGGGTTTTGGCACAGTGAAGGTCAACTGATGGGGTTTTGGCACAGTTCTGGCACAGTACAACCTGTTTTCGGGCCGTCTGGGCTCGGCTGTGCTCGTGAAAGTGTTTTAGAATCAGAGAAGCAGTACTTGTCGGGGCGTAGCGCAGCCTGGTAGCGCACCTGCCTTGGGCGCAGGTGGATTAGCGACCCGAAGACTACAACGTGGGTTCGAATCCCGCCCTCACCCATGATCCTCTCTTCTCAGTTAGGTTTTCCTTTTTCCCCTTTCT
>CAADGY010000218.1 GCA_900696665.1 uncultured Acidobacteriota bacterium | reverse complement strand
CGCCCGGTCCAGTGGGCGGCGGGTAAGCCGCCCCTCCAACTTCCAGCCCGGCCGCGCGGCCATTCGCAGGCGGACCAGGTCACAAGGCAGTAAGATGTGCCTGTCGGCAGCGGTGTCACGCGCCAGGCTGTTGAAAAGATTCTTCTTGGTTCTGCCGGCATTGCTGCTCTGCGGTTGCTCCACCTTCAACCGGGATTGGAATCGCGCCGCCCAGAATCCCGTGCCGGTGAACTCCGTCGAAGGCCGCTGGGACGGAACCTGGTTGAGCGACGTGAACGGCCACACCGGCCGGCTGCGGTGTCTGCTGGTTCGCGAAGGCGAGAACCGTCATCAGGCGCGCTTCCGGGCGACGTATTGGAAGGTGTTTCGTTTCAGTTACACCGTGCCGCTCCAGGTCGAAGCCGAAGTGCGCGATGGCGCATGGCACTTCACCGGTGAGGAAGACCTCGGCAAACTCGCGGGCGGTGTTTATCGCTATGAAGGTCACGTCACGCCGACGGACTTCTTCTCCACCTACCGATCAGAACACGATCACGGCACTTTCCAGATGCGGCGGCCGGACTGACGCTACATCCCCAATTCGACGAACTCAGACATGAAACAAAGCGTCCGATTTTTTCTCTTCACCTGGCTGGCGATCGGGCTGGGTGCGCGGGCCCCGGCGCAACAACCAAAACCGGCGGGCACGCTCGAAGAACTGCAGGCGCGCCTGACCAGTTTTGTCTCGCAACCCCGGTTCGCCGCAGGGTTGTTGGGCGGCAAAGTGGTCTCCCTCGACACGGGCCGGACGTTGTTCGAGCATGAGGCCGGGAAGTTGTTCAGCCCGGCCTCGAACTCCAAGCTCTACACCGTGGCGCTGGCGCTGGATCAGCTTGGCGGGGAGTATCGGATCAAGACCTCGCTCTACGCCGCCGCGAAACCTGACGCCCAGGGGACGATTCAGGGCGACTTCATCATTTACGGACGCGGCGATCCGACTCTCAACGCGCGGCGTCACGGTGGGGACATTTTCAAGGCGCTGCAACCGCTCGTGGCCACGCTCACGAATGCCGGTGTCAGACGCATCCAAGGCGACTTGATTGGCGACGAGAGCTTCATTCGCGGCAATCCGTACGGCTCCGGTTGGGACTGCGACGATTTGCAGTATTATTACGGCGCGGAAATCTCCGCCCTGACCATCAACGACAACACCCTTCAACTTTCTGTCAAACCAGGTGAAACCGCGGGAGCCTCCTGCAAACTCGCGCTCGTGCCCGCGACTTCCTATCTCATCTTGAACAACCGCACGGAAACGGTTCAGGCGGGTGGCCGGCGCGAGATAAACCTGTATCGCCCCTTGGGGCAGAACGTTCTCTACGTTTCCGGCCAACTGCCGCTGGACGATCCGGGTTACACGCGCGAAGTGACCGTGCATCATCCCGCGGGCCTGTTCAGCGCGCTCTTCCGGGAGGCCCTCGCGCGAAACGGCATCACGCTCGATGGCAGGCCGCGCACGATGAACTGGCTGGACCGCCAGGTGCTGCCGTTTGAACCGGACAAATTCGTGGAGCTTGGGTCGGTGGAATCGCCGCCCATGCGCGAACTCGCCCGCGAAATTCAGAAACCTTCGCAGAATCTCTACACCGACTTGATCCTGGCGCACATTGGCTCGCTGGCGCTGGCCACGAACAAATCTTCCAACGTCACCTCGGAAGACTTGGGCATCCGGCAGCTTTACGCCTTCCTCAACAAGGCCGGCATTCCGCGGGGCGACGTGCAGTTCGAGGAAGGTTCCGGTTTGTCCCGCAACAATCTCACCACGCCGAACGCCACCCTCGCGCTGCTTCAATTCATGCATGGGCACGCGGAGGCGGAAGCCTTTCTGAACGCGCTGCCGGTCGCCGGCGTGGATGGCACTTTGCGCGCCCGGATGCGAGATACGGCCGCCGCCGGCAACGTGCGCGCCAAGACCGGCACGTTGCGTTGGGCGAATGCGCTCTCCGGCCACGTCACCACCGCGGCGGGCGAGCGATTGATCTTTTCCATCATGCTCAATCGCTACGTCGCCGGGAGCAACCCGCCGGCCCGCGGAGAAATAGACAAGCTCGCGGTGATGCTGGCGGAGTTCGCCGGGCGCAGCGACAAGTGACACGACATTTCCCTTTTGCTGGAACTGGCCTTGTTCTACACTCTGGCCATGTCAGAGATCGTCAAGTTTGTGAACAACGGTGCGACGACCATTACTCCGGCGATTGCGGAAAAGGTGATGCGTCAGCTCCCGCAATGGAAACTTGAGTTCACCCAGATTCACGCCCCGCTGTTTCCCCACCTGGTGGACCAACTGGGGTTTCTGGCCGACGCCGTCGAAGACGCCGTCGAAGGTGCCTACAAGGAACTACCCTACTGCGCCATCGCCCAGGCGGTGTTCGCGCTGGTGTACTCCCACAAGAAACTGGGCATCATTCCCGACAGCATCCTGAATCTGGGTTACGCGGACGATTCGAGTGTGGTGCGCGCGGTGCTCATACAGAATGAGAAGGCGTTCGCCATTTACGCCGGCGCACAGGGACGCGACTGGCAGCGGATCACGAGTCAGCCGTGAGCGGCACCGCAGCACCGCGACTTCGATTCACCTTCCTGCGACAGGCCCTCCGCGCCATTGCCAAGGCGCATCTCACTTTTTGTAGCCGGGCATGCCTGCAAACCGGCGCGCCTGCAAGAGACTGCGATGTGCCGCCCTCGCCAACCGCGGCCGGGAACTGCTTGCCTCCGACGCGGTTTCATGCCATGAAGCGGGCATGACAGACTCCCCTGAAAATTTCCCGACTCCTCCCGCCTCCCACGCACTCGCTTCGCTCAAGGGCGGCGCGAACGCCGCGCCACTCATCTCCCGCCGCGCGGCGATCAAGTCCACGCTGGCGGTGGCGGGGGCCGCGGCACTGGGAACATCCGCCTGCGCGGCCGAAACGCCCAAGCCGGACGCGCGCCGCGCCTCGCCGAAGCGTTATGAGATGAAAAAATCCATCAACCTTTGGGCCTTCCCCTATCCGGAGCGGATGAACCTGGAGGAATGTCTGCAATTGGCCAAAGACGCGGGCTTTGACGGCATCGAACTCAATTACGATCTGGACAACGACTTGTCTCCGAAGGCCGGCACGAAGGAATTCACCGCCATCCGCCGCATGGCCGACCGCATCGGCATCGCCATCAGCGGGCTGTGCTCGTTTCTGTTCTGGCCGTATCCGCTCACCAGCAACGATGCCACCAAGCGCGCACGCGGACTCGAACTGGCCGGCAAGATGGCCGAGGCGGCGCATGAT
>CAADGY010000217.1 GCA_900696665.1 uncultured Acidobacteriota bacterium | reverse complement strand
CGCTTTCGGCCTCGCCTTCGGCGCAATCCGTAGTGGCGGGCTCCAGCGCCGCTTACACGGCCACCGTCTCGGCCCTCAGCGGCTTCACCGGCAACGTGTCGCTCAGCGTGAGCGGACTGCCTTCCGGTGCTACCGCCAGCTTCAGTCCCTCCACCGTGGCGGGCAGCGGCTCTTCCACTCTCACCATCAACACCAGCGGGGGAACCACTCCCGGCAGCTACCCGCTTACGATCACCGGCGCCAGCGGCACGCTTTCCCATACGGCCGGCGTTACCCTCCATGTCACCGCCGCCGGAGGCGGCGGGGGCGCATTGGCGGGTTCCGTAGCTGCTCCCTCCGGCACGCAGCAATTGAACACTCTCGGCACGCTGGACTGGGCGCACTGGGGCAGAACTTCAGCCAGCACGTTCAATCACAAGGCCGGCGTGACGCAGCAAATCAGCAATTATACGCCCGTCGGCGGCGCCGCCGGGCAGCGCTACACGGATAATCCGTTCGGCTACTCATGGAGCGGCGGAACACCAACGGCGTCCGCCAACAACACCACCACCGGACTCTGGGTTTCCGGACTCAACCGCGGCTTCCGCATCACCGTGCCCGCCGACACCACTACGAAAGTTCTGAAAGTCTTCGTCGGAGCCTGGAATACTCAAGGCAAGCTGGTGGCCCACTTAAGCGATAACAGTGCTCCGGATTATGCCGATACATCGCTCAACAGCACCGGCCAGGACGCTATGGGAGTCTACACAATCAACTTCCGCGCCGCCTCGGCCGGGCAAACACTAACCGTCACATTCACACAAAACACCGCCACCGGTGGAAATATCAACTGGCAGGCAGCGGCTTTGTCACCGGGCCCCTGAGCCGGAACTCACGGTAGGCGCCGGGATGCTTTTATGCAGCCAGACCGCATGCTGTGAAAGTCTCACGGCTGGATAGTAGTTGTCCCGCAGATAGCGGTCGAGGTCCTTCGCTCCGGTCCGTGGAAGATGCTTTGCAAAATCGGCCCTGGCGGTCTCCAGTATGTCGTCGGAGAACATTTCGCTAAGAACTACTACGGGGACTTTGGACACCCGAAGATCGTGAATCATCTCCGCCTGCACTGCCGCCGTATCGGTGACGGCCGGATGCAATTCGTGATACCGGGTTGCAGGCAAACGGCCGAGGACAAAGTAGAGCAGCGGATCGTTCACGATTACGACATCGTGGCGGCGCAGACCCGCATACACTTTGGCGCCCTCGGGAATATAGCGTTTCACAATCTCCGACAGCCCTTCGAGTGTAGCTGCCTCTTCCGTTGATACTTTGAATCCGGCAAGCCGCGGCAAGTGCAGCACAGCGGTCTGGCTCTGGAATCCGGTCCACAGCAGGTAAGCCGGCCGGGCCGCGAAAGACAGGAACCAGACCAGCACAAAGAGCGCGGCAAAGGCGGGCTTCAGCGTGCGGTACCGCTCCGGGATGATGCTCTCATAGGCCATGACGCTGAGCGCGGAGGCATAGACGGCCATCGAAATAATGTGTGTGTTAATTTGCACGTGCGCCGCCATGTAATGCAGCAGCCAGGCGGCGAGAAACGTTACGCCGGTGGCCGCATAGAGCGGCGCACGCTTTCGAATAAACCGGACAGTGGCGAACAGGCCCGCTGCCACCGGTATCAGCGGGAGAGTCAGAGCAGCCCAGGTAAACAGGTTGTCCGCCGTTTTCGTGAGCGAGGATGCAAACAGGCCTGCCGGAAAGATGGGGGGATACGATTCTGGCCGGGCATAGCGGAAATCGGTTGCGGGGAACACGAACAGGTCCTGAAACAGGTCAGGCCCGGCGGCATAAACAAAATACGAGACAGGCAGTAACGTCAGCGCCACAATGCCGCCCGAGAAGATCAGAACGTGGACAGCGATGCGGCGGAGCGCGGCACTGACATCGGGTTGCGAAACGAGATTGTACGCCGCCAGGCCGGCTGTAATGGCGGCCACGGTATAAGCCCCCACATCGTGTTTGAACAAAATCGCCACACCGGCCGCCAGCCCGCAGCCGAACAGGTAACCCATCCTGCCAGAGCGATAAAAACGAACGGCCAGACAATGGGCCGTCAAAATGCACAGGATCACCGGCGGATAGGTATTGAGCGTTTGAAAATAGCCCGTGTGAAACATGGCCATCACAAACGCGGCCGCACACACCACCGACGGCAGACGGCCGGCCAGGTTTCGCACCAGCAGGTACAACATCGACGCTGCGGCGGCGGAAACAATCGATGCCGCGATGACTTCCACCAGAAGGTGCGTGCCGAAAACCCGAAACAGTAAGGCGAGCAGGTAGAAGTGGCCCGGAGCATACATGGTCCAGAAATCGCGGTAGGGGATCCCCCCGTTCAGTACCCTCTCCGCACCGATGGTCGACACGCCCCCCTTCAGCCCGTGAAACCAGGTGAGCGAGTAGAATGCCACGGTCAACAGGAATACCGCCGCGGCTATCCACACATCCCGGTCTTGACGCTGGACAATCGCTCTGTTCATTTGGCTGAAGCTTTTTCGAGTATTATCGCCAAAATTAAGCGCGGCGGGAGGAGTTTATGAAGAAGATTCGAGTGCTGCTGTATTCGAGCGTGCTTGCCCTCGTCCTGTTGTTCTCGATATCGGTATCAGGGCAGACAATCGTAGTGGATCCGGCCAGGACATACCAGACCATTGTTGGATGGGAGGGCGTCGCTCAAGCGTGCCACAGGGAGGACGAAAAGTGCGTCAATTTCGATACGTTCAAGGATGCTTTGTTCGATGCGATCGTCGAAATGGGTATCAACCGCGTGCGGCTGGAGGTCCACGCCGTCGAAGGAAAATGTCCTTCCGGATGGAACCTGGATTTGCTCGATGAAGACATCAACGATGTTGTCCTTCCGCTGCGGCAAAGATTGATGGCTCGCGGAGAGGCGCTCTGGGTTAATCTCAATTACGTCGACACGGCTGATTGTTACGGCAGCGGAGGCGGCAGCCAGCCGATGCCGCATTATGCCGCACAACTGGTCCGCACCTACGATCACCTGCGCAACCGTTACGGTTTTCTGCCGGATTCCTGGGAGGTGGTGCTGGAGCCGGGCGTGGTTTCAAGATACTGGCGGGACATCGATGTAGGTCAAGCCACGATTGCCGGTTACAACGCACTGGAAGCCGCGGGGTACAAGGGTGTATATGTAATAGGCCCCTCTACTCCATCCGGCGGTCAGGCTGCCTTGCAGGCTTTTGACAGTATCCTGGCCGCTACCCCGAAAGCAATCGCCAAATGGAAAGAGTTTTCGTATCATCGCTACCACACAACGGACCCCTATTTATCTGAAATCAAAGCCCGCGCACAGAAGCACAACCTGGGCGCCGCCATGCTGGAGCATGGCGGCTCGAGCTACGTGGATCTGCATAACGATTTGAAACATGCTGATGTGGTCGCCTGGGAACAATATGCGCTGGCATTTGCCGATTTGGGCGATCGGCAATATGAGCATTACTCGTATTTCGACATCCCTGGCGGATACAATGGCACTACGTTTGCGATAGACGAATATGCGAAGTTCCTGCGGCAGTACTTCAAGTGGATCCGCCGGGGAGCTGTGCGTATCGAAGCTGCCGGAAGCGCTGCTTTCGACCCTGTCGCTTTCCGGAATGCGAACGGTACATATGTGGTGGTGGTGAAAGCATCGCAAGGTGGGGCGTTCAGCGTGGAGGGTCTGCCCGCCGGAAGTTACGGCATCCGGTACACTACGAACTCCCAATACGATCAGGCTCAACCGGATGAGACGATCGTTTCCGGACAGAGCATTTCGGCGAGCATCCCCGCAGAAGGTGTGTTGACAATCTACGGGCTCAGTGCATCCAATGAGCCCCAAGAGGAAGGCCGGCGGCGGAGCAGCTCCGAAAAGCGGATACCCGGAACGAATCGCCGGGCACGGTGAAAGGCCCGGCTGCGCATTTGGAAAAGGCCGGTATGAATTGAGTGCAATGAAGAACACATCCCCGGATTTTCATAGACCGATGAAGTTGATGTGCGTGGTAGGCGCAAGACCAAATTTCATGAAAATGGCCCCGCTGATCGCCAGGTTGCGTCTGTCGAGGGCCTTCACGCCGGTTCTCGTCCACACAGGCCAGCACTACGGGCGGGAAATGTCCGGCCAGTTCTTCTCGGATTTGCAGTTGCCTGCCCCCGATTTTCATCTTGCAGTGGGATCGGGATCACACGCCCAACAGACCGCCGAAATCATGTTACGCGTCGAGCAGCTCATGATCGAGCAGCGCCCAGGCGCAGTCATCGTGGTAGGCGATGTAAATTCCACTGTTGCCTGCGCACTCGTCGCGTCGAAGCTTCAAATTCCCGTGGTGCACGTGGAGGCGGGCCTGCGCAGCTTTGACCGCTCCATGCCCGAAGAGATCAATCGTATCGTTACCGATGCCATTTCCGATCTCCTGCTGGTAACAGAAGAGAGCGGACAGCGCAATCTTTTACGGGAAGGAGTTCCGGCAACACGCATCCGGCTGGTCGGAAATCTTATGATCGACTGCCTGCATCTGCACCTGGACAGAGCTCTGCGTTCGGATGTAATGGATCGCCTCGGTATTGGAGAGGAAAAGTTCGGCTTGATCACGCTTCATAGGCCCGCCAACGTTGACTCACCGGACCAGTTCCAGCAGCTACTGGAAGCGCTTGGAACAATTTCCGAGGAGATCCCACTCTATTTCCCGGTGCACCCTCGCACGCGAGCGGCCCTCGACCCGGCCGGTTCTTATGCGCGCATTCGTCTGCTCGAACCACTGGGCTATTTGGATTTCCTTTGCCTGATGGCGAAAAGCTCTCTCGTGCTGACAGACTCCGGAGGCATCCAGGAAGAGACGACCGCGTTGGGAATTCCATGCCTCACCCTGCGGGACAATACAGAACGCCCGTCGACTATCGAACAAGGTACAAACATATTGGCTGGCACCAACAAATCCACCATCCTGCACGCCTGGCGTGAATTGCGCGAGCGGCCGGGGAGCGGCCGCGTGCCGCCCTATTGGGACGGAAATGCCGCCGAACGCTGCGTTGCCGCTCTCGAGGAGTATTTTGGAACCGGCTGTCTGCCATCCGCCGAAGAGCGAGCCTCTCCCACGACCTTCACGTGATCCACTGGCGTGATTCCTCCGGCAATCCGAAATCGGAGGAACATCCCCTACTGTTTGGGAAGTATCGAACTAAGGAATTCCTGATTCAGTGATGCAGCTCCAATGGCAGCACACTTGCAGTATTGGCTGTTCTCGATGCAGAAGCCTATTCAGGGTTCCCCTTTTCAATCCCTGCAACCCAGTCAAATCACAGCAGTAGTGCCATCTGCTGCTGTGGCGGTTCGCCCTTATCGAGAGACAGATCGCCTCTCATGGGATCGTTTTGTGTTCGCTCATCCCCATGGCAGCCCGTTTCATCTGATCGCGTGGAAAGACAGCATTGAGGCAACATTCGGCTTTGAACCGATGTATCTCATCGCCACGGATGGAGACGGAGAGGTCCGGGGAGTTCTTCCACTTTTTCTAATCAGGAATTTTCTTGTTAAGAAGGCGCTGCTCTCTTCTCCTTTCGCCGTCTATGGCGGTGTCCTGGCGGACTCCGATGAAGTGCGGGCGTCCATGGCCGGATATATCAGACAAATGGCTCAGGAGCTAGGCGTTGCCTACGTTGAATTGCGGAACGCTTATCCAGAGCAATCCCTTGGGTTTGAGAAAGTTATCCGGTATGTGACGTTCACGGCGGACATATCGCACAGCGAGACGGCGCTCCTCGAAAAAATCCCGCGTAAAACGCGCCGGATGGTGCGGAAGTCGCTAGAGCACCCGATGTATGTACACACTCAGAACGAGTGGTCTGCCGACTTCTACGATCTTTACAGTAGAAATCTCCGGCGGCTTGGAACACCGATGTTTCCAGCCAAGCACTTCACCCAATTGCTCCAACATTTCAGAGGCATGGCCGATATCCGGGAGGTGCGTTTTAACGGGAATACCGTAGCGGCCGTCCTTACTTTCTACTTCCGGGACCAGGTGTTGCCGTACTATGGCGCTTCAGACCCGTCGGCCAGCCCGATAGCGCCAAACAACTTCATGTACTTCGACCTGATGCGATGGGGAGGGCAAAATAACTATAGGATTTTCGATTTTGGCCGAAGTAAAAAGCAGAGTGGTGGATCGTACGATTTCAAGGCCCACTGGGGAATGCTGGAAAGAGAATTGCCATATGAAATGTTGCTTGTTAAACGTAAGCGGCTGCCACATTATGGACCGGGCAACCCGCGATTTCAGTTGGCAATCAAGATATGGCAGCAATTACCGCTATCTCTGACGCGAACTCTAGGACCGGCGCTCATTCGCCTGGTCCCTTAACCGAGAGAGCGGATGTTTTTGGTTAAACCTGACAGGCGGATAGCTCAATGGCAGAGCGCCTCTAAATACACAGAGGAGGCCGCACGGTTCGAATCCTGCTCCGCCTACCAACCTGATATAGAAATCCTGTTTCTCTCGCACTGTGTTCCCAATCCGCCAGATAAAGGGGAACGAATTCGGGCTTTCCACCTTTTACGGCTGCTGGCAGACCGATATGGAGTTCATCTATTCTGTTTTGCCCGCACCAGCGAGGAAATGGAACATGCGCAAGCCCTGACGGATTGTTGCCGGTCTGTTTATGTCGAACTGCTCCCCTCCAAGTCCGCCCTCATAACCGCCGCGGCTGAGTTTGTACGAGGCAAGAGCCTGGTGAATTCCTTTTATGCCAGCCGCCGGATGCGACAACAGATCGAATCCAAATGCACGGGCCCAATTGCCGCTACGGTGGCTTTCTCTTCGGCGATGGCACAGTATGCTCCCACGCATATTCCTTTATTGCTGGACATGGTGGACGTTGATTCGGAAAAGTGGTTTGATTATGCCCGCATGCGGCAGCCGGCATTTTTGTACCGGATGGAGGCACGCAGATTTCGCCGTATCGAAACGGACCTGGCTCAGATTGCCCAGTGCACCTTCTTTGCCACCGATCGGGAACAGGAACTGTTTCGCAGTTTTGCCCGGGATGTTCCTTCCCGCGCGATGGAGAACGGCGTAGACTTTGCCTACTTCGATCCGGCCGTAGTGATCCCCACCGGCGAACTCCGGAACCGGAGGCTCATTGTGTTTGTGGGAGCCATGGACTACTACCCCAACGTGGATGCCGTCACATGGTTTTCCGGTGAAGTTTTCAGCCGCCTTCGTGAAGCCGATCCGGATCTTGAATTCTTCATTGTCGGGCGGAATCCGTTGGATTCTGTCCGTGCATTGGGTAATCAGCCCGGTGTCCTGGTGACCGGCGATGTGCCGGATGTCCGTCCTTTCATCGCGGCGGCACAGGCCTGCGTAGCTCCACTGCGTATCGCTCGTGGCATCCAAAACAAGGTATTGGAGGCTCTCGCGATGGGAAAGCACGTCTGTGCCTCGGCGGCTGTTTGTGAAACATTTGGACCACAGTTGCCAGTGGGAGTATCTCGTTGTGACACGGCGCAGGCTTATATGGACGCCTTGAAAATGCCCTGTATAGCCGCCGGCCCGGAGATCCGGCTTGCCGCACAGCGGCGTTTCTGCTGGCACACGAATCTTCAGGTATTCGCACAACATCTGGACGGCGTGATAAACGGGCGGCAGGCAGCCGCGGCTGGATAAGATCCTGTGTCATCACGAAAAATTCTTATCGTCTCGTACCTGTTTCCCCCGGCCGGCGGCATCGCCGTGCAAAGAGCTTTAAGTCTTGCCAAGTACTTGCCGGACCATAAGTTCGAAGTGCACATTTTGCAGGCGCGAAATGCAGCGGTTCCGGTATCGGATCCGGACCTTTTACGTCAGGTGCCCTCCTGTGTCTTGCGCCATTCGGCTTTCACCCCGGAGATCCCGTTTATCCTGCGGCAAAAACTCTGGAGCCGCTTTTCCAGCGGCGGTCCGGATACGAAGGACTCCAGCAGACGCCCTTCCCCGCTGAAGACAGTCTTAAAAAGCGCGGTCCGAAGGCTTCTTTGCCCGGAGCCGGAAATATTATGGGTGCCTTTTGCTTTACGCGTTGCCCGCCGGATCATCCGCCGCCATCACATCGATGCAGTTCTTGTCACCGTGCCCCCCTTCTCCGCATTGCTGGTTGGCAACGCACTCAAACAGGAATTTCCTCGCTTGAAGCTGATTGCGGATTTCCGTGACGAATGGCTGAGTTTCTACCTCAAAGATTTCGAATTTCAGAACAACGACCATACACGACGGGTGGCGGAACGCATCGAGCAGGAGACGGTTAGCAGGTCGGATCTCGTGGTTGCTGTGGCCGAGTCGTCGCGGAGGACCATTCGCAGCCGCTACCCCGATCAGCCCGATAGCAAATTCCTGCTGATCGGGAACGGCTACGATCCGGACATGTTCGCCGGTTTCCGGTCACGGCCGCATGGCGGCAGCCAGATGCTTGTCACACATATGGGAACGGCTTATAAGACGGCTTCGCCCCGATTTTATCTGGATGCTTTGGACACCATGCCGGATCAGATCCGCAGTGCCATCACAACGCGGTTTATCGGACGTATTTCGGAAGCTGAGCGCGCCGTACTGGAGAACCGGCGCAGTTCCATTGAAATTACCGGCTTCATGCCACAGGCAGAGGCTCTCAATCGGGTCGAAGAAACAGATTACCTGCTTGTCACCATGACCAACGAAATCAGTCTCCCCGGCAAGTTGTACGAGTACCTGGCAACGCGCAAACCGATTCTCGCCATCACACCGAAAAACAGCGAGGTGAGCCGGATTCTCCAGAAAACCGGTGCGGGCTGGTGCGCTGAACCGGGTGATCCTATTGGAATTCAATCCATGATCGAACGTGCATTTCACCGCTTTCGCACCAATACAAACTGCCTGCACACCGATTCAGAAAAGATAAAGAAATACGAACGCCCCTACCTGACCGCCGAGTATGCCCGCGCCATTCACGGCCTCTTCGACTTAGATCAGCACACGCTGTCTTCCGCAATGGCGGATAGGGCGATGCAACACCATATTGCCTGAAAAAGAGAGGCGCCCGAAGGCGCCTCTCTAAGAAATGATCGACTGGCCGGATTTACTTCTGGTAAACAGTTAGCACCCCGGCGCCTGGAATACTGGCGTTTACGGCGCCGCCTGAGGTGATGCTCACGTCTGCCAGATCGACATCGTATGCGGAATCGGTGGTGTACTTGATTCCGTAACTTCCGGCCGGCAGTCCGGTCACGTTAAACGAACCCGAGCCTGTAGCCTTCACTACAACCACGAATTTTCCGTTGGTATTCTTGAATGCTACCGGGTCAAACTTCGAGTTGCCGGTTTGTGCATCCACCCTGACAGCACCCGAACGAATGAACTTGAAGTATTGGCGCAGGAACTTGGTCCGTGACCCCATGGAAATGCTGCCGCCGTTGACGACATAGTATTGAGCTCCGTTGTCGCTGGTGCAGTAGGCTAGCGTGAACTGCTGCCAGGCGGATACGTTCCCCCGTTTCAGGTCATTGTGCAACTCATGATAGTCCGCGCCAATATGTTCAAGCTGCGACGTATTCACATTGAACTGCTTGCCGCGGGCGGCAATGGTGGCCAGATATGAGTCGGTTTCCGCGTAGCGATGATAGGAGAATTCCTTCAGATGTGGAAACACATTGGAATTCTGGGTAAGCGTATCAAACCAGGAAAGTGCATTGCTCGCGCCGCCGGGAGTGGATGGACCAATCAGGTACGGAGTATATCCGTTTGACTTGAGCAGATTGCCTGTCGCCACAATCGCGTCCGCCAACTGATAAGGAGTCCACCACTCGCTAATCCATGTGGGTTCCAATACAACTTCCCATCCGTCCGGGACAAACCCAAAGGTGGTTTTGAGATGGTTATAGGTGGCGAGCACCTGCTGGGCGTATCGGTTTTTATCCGTGTGTAAGTTACTATCTCCAACGAAGCACACATTAAGGAACAGCTTCTCTCCGCGATTTGACAAGTGCTGGCGAATGGGCAGAATGATCTGGTTGATGCGGGAATCGAGATCGGCAAGGTCAAACGTCCAGCCGTCACTCTTAGCGCGAACTTCCAGACGGATCCGGTTAATCCCGAGGTCATTCACAGCCTGGTTGAGCAACGTGCTCTTATAGGAGTTGAATCCGGAGCATTCCGTTTGTCCGGATTGATCGGTGGCTTCCCAGCCGACCATAGTTTGATAAGTAATCGCCGGATACACGGTAATGGTGCTGCCGGAGGGAGGCTGCGCTGCGCTCACCGTCACGGTCGCGGTCTTTGTCACTGAACCAGCCGCATTCGTGGCTGTCAGCGTATAAGTCGTGGTCGCGGTGGGCTTCACGCTCTTCGACGTGGTGCCGGTCACCGTCCCTACGCCTTGGTTGATCGACAGGCTGGTCGCTCCGCTCACGCTCCAGGACAGCATGCTCGACGCTCCGCTGGTGATGCTTGCCGGAGAAGCAGTGAAGGAGGAAATCACCGGTGGCTCGGGTGGTGGCGGCGCTGCGCTCACCGTCACGGTCGCGGTCTTTGTCACTGAACCAGCCGCATTCGTGGCCGTCAGCGTATAAGTCGTGGTCGCGGTGGGCTTCACGCTCTTCGACGTGGTGCCGGTCACCGTCCCTACGCCTTGGTTGATCGACAGGCTGGTCGCTCCGCTCACGCTCCAGGACAGCGTGCTCGACGCTCCGCTGGTGATGCTTGCCGGAGAAGCCTTGAAGGAGGAAATCACCGGGCTGGCCGGAGCACCGGTGTCCGTGCCTTCATAGATGGCAGACACTTCCTGGGCTGTTAATGCCCGGTTGTAGACGCGCACTTCATCGATCTTGCTGTTAAAGCGCGTCCAACTCCCATCACCGCCTCGCGCTCCGATTGCAAACGCATTGGTGTTGCTCCGCACCGCGCCGCTCGCCGCTTGCGAAAGCTGCTCGGCGCCGTTGACATAGACTTTAATCGTTGACCCGTTGTAAACCACAAACAGGTGAACCCACGTATTGTTGTACTTCGTTAACTCACCGGGCTTCGATTGAGAGGGGACCCCCAGAATCTTTCGGGTTCCTCCGGTCACTAGCTGAACCTGGAACTGCTGGGAACCCTTTTCCACCGACATCATGTAAGTGTAATCGGAGACCGTCTTACCCAAGATGAAGCCATTGGTTGTACTCGTGTGGTAATACCATGCTCCGAAACTGATCGCATTCCCGTTGATTTCGAGCCCTGGCGAGCTTGGCACCGATACATAGTTGTTGCCGTTAAACTGAAGCGCATTTCCCACCTTACCGGCTGTCCACTGTGGGTTATTTATCAAAGCGCCGGAGTTTCCATTGCCAGATGCATCCATGGCCACCGTGCCGGAGGTTTCATTGAGCTTCCAAAATCCGACGAGACCGGCCGCACCGCTCTGGCCTTCATCCGGCTCCGGTGCCGCCGCTTTCACCGTCACCGTCGCCGTGGCCGTTGTAGAACCCGCCGTATTTGTGGCGGTCAGCGTGTAAGTGGTGGTTGCAGTGGGCGTAACATTCTCTGAGGCCGCGCCGGTCACTGTCCCCACACCCTGGTTGATCGAAAGGCTGGTCGCTCCGCTCACGCTCCAGGACAGCGTGCTGGTGCCGCCGCTGTTAATGCTCGCAGGAGTTGCGGTGAAGGAGGAAATGACGGGTTTCGACGCAGTAGCCGAAGGCGTAAGTTGAAGGGTTTGTGTTTTGGAGACTCCGTTCCACGACGCGACGATCGCCGCCATCTGATTCGTGGATATCGTCCGGGCCGTCGCGGAAAAGGTGGCGCTCGACGATCCCGCCCGGACGGTGACGCTCGAAGGTACGATGAGCAAGGCGGGGCTGGTGTTTGTGAGTGTTACCCCCGCGCCGCCCGACGGAGCCGCTTTACTCAGCGTTACCGTACAGGTTGTCTTCTGGGAAGACGCAATCGAAGCAGGACTGCAACTCAAACCCGTCAATGTCGCGGCGCCGGGAGCAGCAGCGGTCACGGTTACTGTGCCTCCGGCTCCCGACATAGCCAGCGCTGTGCTGTCCGCCGCTGATCCCAATGTATTCGTTACTCCGATAGTGGCCGACTGTTGAACAACTGCTGTGGCCGTCGCTACAATACCATTCGGTATCTTCGTTCCATTTAAGCCGGCAATCAGACAGTTATAAGTTCCGGCACTGCCGGCGCAGGAGACCGATTTACCGGCCTGAGTCGCCGTAGGACCACTCTGCACAGAAACATTCGATAACCCCGAAGCCGGATAAGAGAACGTCCATTGCAAACTGGAGGGTTCCTTTCCAGCCGGAGAGTTTAACGCCAGTTGAAGGTTTACCGTCCCACCCGGCTCCGCCGAACTGGACGATAGCGCCAAAGATTGACTAAAAATGGGAAGGGTCCAAATAAAGAGGAGAAGATAGATTATTTTGAGCATTCGAGGTTCCAAAAATATCGGTTCGGATGTTGGAAACACCGTTCTGACATGAGGGTTCGTTATGTTTAGTACTAGCAGATCTCCAAAATTCGCATCGGCAGTCCCATATATTAGTACCGTAGTACTAGTACTAGACGCAATCCCCGCAGATGGGGGTTTTTCCGCCAGCTTACGGAAAAGTTACCCTGCTAAGCCTGCCCAGCCGGAAACTCGCTTATAAACTTCGCTTATGAGGATCCTCGTCACCGGCGGCGCCGGCTTCATCGGCTCACATCTCTGTGAAAGATTAATTGGAGAGGGTCACCAGGTATTCGTAATTGACGATCTGGATGATTTTTATGCGCCCGCGTTAAAGCAGGAAAATCTTGTCTGTATTCGGGCCGCCGGATCTTTTGGATTTTACGAGTGCGATATCCGGGATCAGGAGCGGGTCCATTCGATCCTTGCCGACACCCGCCCCGAAGTTATCGTTCATCTCGCCGCCCGGGCGGGAGTAAGGCCATCGATTGCGGATCCTTTACTTTATGAAAGCGTCAATGTAAGAGGGACATTGGTGATGTTAGAGGGTGCGCGTAAGTTGGGAGTCCCTAAATTTGTTTTTGCTTCGTCCAGCTCCATCTACGGCATCGCAAACCGCGTACCTTTTAGTGAAGAAGACCAGGTGAACCTTCCCATCTCTCCTTACGCAGCGACAAAACTGGCAGGCGAGAAGATCTGTTTCACCTATTCTCACCTCTACCATCTCCCGGTAGTTTGTTTGCGTTTCTTCACGGTGTACGGTCCGCGGCAAAGGCCGGATCTTGCGATCCGCAAGTTCACGGAGATGATCAGTGAAGGCCGGCCTATTCCTGTTTTTGGCGACGGTTCGGCAGGGCGGGATTACACATTCGTTGAGGATACGGTGGAAGGTATTCTTGGCGCCATTGCGTACGATTGTGCTTACGAGGTGTTCAACCTCGGAAATTCGTGTCCCGTCACGCTCACGTCGATGATTCGCGCTATTGAGCAGGCCCTCGGCCAAACAGCAACCATACAGCGTCTGCCGGATCAGCCCGGCGATGTGCCCATCACGTATGCCGACATCGGCAAGGCGCGGCGGCTCCTTGGCTATTCACCTTCTACGCCATTTGAGGAGGGAATCAGAATCTTTGCCGAGTGGCACCGCTCCCGCGCAGGGAAATAAGCCACTGGTCTCTTGAGCCGGTTTTGGTGCTTTGGTGGATCAGGCCTGGGCGTGTAACGCCCGCCCCTGTGGAGCGGTGTATTCCTGCGCGCGGGCGGAGGAAGCAAGCGCACAATGTTCCACCGGCTCCAGAGCGGGCACCGGGTGGACAGCCGTCAGAGTCGAGAACTGAAAATCGGACAGCAGCCGCTCGATCTTTCCGGTCATGGACTGAAGACCGTGATAGGTACGGACATTGGAAATGAATCCGGAGGCTAATCGCGGCTGATCGGGGTCGAGTTCCCAAGGATGGAAATAGATGCAGGCCGCTATTTTTTCGGTGCGGTTCAAGCGGCGGATTCCGGCGGCAGTATACCGGTAAGGCAGCAGGCGAAGGTATGCGCCCCCGCCAACCGGAGCAACATGCCCCCCCGCAAGGCGCACAGTAGCAATCGGTACTTCCAGAATGGGCCCGGAGCGGGTTTGTATGATTGTGGCGTTGCGGCAGAACCCGGGAATCCCGTAGCGGTCGTGGAAAACCGGGTAGATGCTCGAGTCATGGGTGAATCCCTGTTCGGCCAGGATCTCTAAAGCCCAGATGGATTGCTGTGTTATGGAATAGCTGGGCGCCCGGTAAACCCGCGGCGAAAAGCCGCAGGCATCTTCAATCGCTGTCTTGGCCCGCTGCAAATCTTCCTTGAATTGATCCGGACTCAACTGGTAGACCAATTGATGCGCATAGCTATGACAACCGATTTCGTGGCCGGCCGTGGCAATCTCCCGCACAATTTCCGGGTGGTGCTTGGCAATCCAGCCCAGGACGAAAAAGGTAGCTCGTACATTATGCTGCTGAAGCAGTTCCAGAATCCGGTGTACCCCCACATCGATCCGGGATTCCAGACCGGACCAGCATTGGGGATCGACCGTATGCTGCACCTCGCTCGGGTGAAAGTAATCCTCGACGTCTACGCTGAGGATATTAAGCATACTCCGGCCGCTCGGTTCCTCGAATCCGTTTCAGCACTGCGACCGCGACCTGAAACAGGACCGACACCATCTCCAAAACAGCATAGTCTACGGTTCGCTGTACCATGTGATCAGCCGGAGGACTTGCAAACGCATCGCCAATGAAATAATTCCTTTGGCTGCAAGGGATCACAGGTCCGACTAACGCTTGCAGTGGCTACAAAACAAGTACTTTTCCTCCTAGTTTTCCCGCAAGTACAGATCCGCCCTCCAGCAAAGCCAACACCCCGGAATTGCGGAAGTTTCGGACAAAATGCAACGGAGCTTCTGTGGGAGACTTCCTTCAAGATAGGCCGGTGGGAGAAACGGACAGAGCGGGTATACCTGCTCTGATTACACTGCCGGGACCGTACTTCAATCCAACAATCAGGTCATTCAGTCTGCCAGGGTCCTTCACAATGCACAATCTAAAGTCTTTGTTCCTCTCTCATCTTGACCGTACTTCAATCCAAACCGGCTGTTGCACCGTACTTCAATCCAAATTTTGATCCTGTACATGCCCTGGGCTACCCGGCCGAATTTGATTTGAAGTACGGTCCACCGGGCTTCGGGTGTTCCCTAGATCGTCTTGTACGGGTGCCAGCCGCGGGGCGTACCTCAATTCAAAAAGACCGTACCGCAATTCAAGCGGCGCCGTACCCGAGAACAAATACTACCGTACCTCAAAGAAAATTTGGCCGTACCTCAATCCAACAAAACTGATAGTAACTACCTAGGATTGTTATACTTACAAAATCTCTAACAACACTTAGATACAATTCTGATGCTTATTTAACAACATATTGTGCTGTTGTTGTTGGAGCGTTATTCTGTGACAGACGCCATAGCGGAAAGAGCACCTAAATCGAAATGACAGCAGGTAGGACGAAACACACCCGGCCCGCTGGTGAATCCGGCTCCGGGGTAACCAGGCAGCGCGAGTTCGTCAAAGTGGAGAAAAACCTGAGCACACTCGGGTTCTTCACCCCTTCTAAATCCCGCGGGAAGGTGGAAGTAAGTGAGAAAACCGTCCGCTTCAAACGTGAGATTAATGGGAAGACAATTGACGCGGAGGCCACGATTCTGCCTTCCGCCAAGTACGGGCTGCCCAGCACCGCCGACCAGGACAAGTATCTGGCGTTTCAAAAAATTGTCAATGACCTGCGCTTACAACAGGGGCAGGTTTCCAATCCCATCGGCTTCACATCCACACAATTGCTGAACGTTCTCGGGATCAAGAACGCCGGTAACAACTACCAGGATGTTTTCGAATGGCTGCAACGCATGACCCTGACCGGTATCAGCTCCAAAGGAGTTGTTTATTTTTCCCGGAGAAGGGCCTGGGCTACCGATACCTTTCACGTCTTCGACCGTGTCGCGGCATTCGGTATGCAGATGCCGGATGGTTCAGTGGCCGACCGGAACTACGTCTGGCTTTCCGAGTGGCAACTGGAAAACATCAACAACAACTACGTCCTGCCAATCGATTTTGAAACGTACCGCAAATTAAAAAACCATATCGCTAAAGCCCTGGTGCCGCTGCTGCAGGTATGGCTCTATGCGTCGCGGAGTGAACGGCGCTTCGAGAAACGCTACGAAGACCTCTGTACAATTCTCGATATCCGGCGGCAAAAACACCTCTCACTGATCAAGAAGCAACTGGAACCGTCCCTGGCCGAGTTGCAATTTCATGGTTATTTGTCGAGTGTGCGGATCGAACCGACCAGCGACGGGCGCGACTACAAGATTGTCGCCGAGCATGGTGAGAAGTTTTTCCGGGATCACAAGCCACGGGCTGTTCTTGCCGGGGAGGCCGAAGGCGCATCCGAAGATTCTTCCCCACCTCTGCTTGCCGCGCTGACCAGCCGCGGGCTGAATCAGAAACAAGCGCGCCGGCTGCTGGCGGCCCTTCCACAAGAACAGCCTGTTATGGACCAACTCGAATATGGCGACTGGCTGATCGCCCGCTCCAAAAGCGCCATCCAGAATCCTCCGGGATTCTACACCTACCTGCTGCGCGAGAATATTCTTCCACCGGACAGTTTTGAAACTTCCGCCAAACGGCTTATGCGCGAGGCGAGCACAGAAGAAAGGCGAAGAATCAACCTGCACCGCGCAGAACTGGAACAGTCCTATGAGCGCTTCTGTGAAGAGGAGATCGATCGCTTTCTGAAGACGGAAATGGATGAGGCAAACTTCAATTCGCTCGTCAGACGCAAAATCAAGGATATAAAAAGCACCTGGCCCAAGTTGCCCGATGATACCCTTACGGAGATCGCGGAGCGTTCAGTGCGCGCGGACTTGAAGAAGACCGTGCCGCTTCCTAGCTTCGAAACGTTCTGCTGCCGAAGCCCGCAAATTACTCTCTTCGCGGTCTGATCTGAGCATTCCTTAAAGTTCAACGCCTGCTCTGCCGATATGTCATGGGGGAGGCGTATGAGTTCAACCATATTCACTGGCTCCAGCCGCTATGCATCGGATTTCCAATCCGTGATCGATCGCGCTGTGGCCATCGCTTCACTGCCGCTTAGCCAGATGCAGAGCGAGCGGGGTGTGCTCAACAGCCAATCCTCGGCAGTGAGCAGCCTTAAAACCAAGGTCGACCAGGTGCAATCGGCCATTTCCACGTTGGGCGCATCCCTGGGGCTGAACTCGTACAAAAACTCAGTTTCGGATACCTCTATCGTGAAAGCCAGTCTGGGGGAAGGCGTTCTGGCCGGCACGTACACGGTTCAGGTAAAGGAGCTGGGCGCTTATACCAACACGATGGGTAAAAACTGGGCCGATGCCGATCCGGTTACCCTCCAGGTAAAAGACGCCTCGAAGGAAAATCTCACCGCTTCCAGCACCTATCAACTGAAGATCCTGGATGCGGAGAGCGCGGTCAAGACAACTTACGATATCGATCTTACCGGTAAAAACAACCTGAATGCGCTGGTGGAGCAGATCAACCTGCAAGCCGGCGGCGATGTTCAGGCTTCTGTTGTGAATGTTGGCGGCAGCACGCCGGATTATAGAATCTCGATTCAGTTGAAAAAACTCTCCACAGACCAGATCCAACTCACCGACGGCACAAACGACCTTCTTGACCAACTGACAGCGGGATCTCCGGCCCAATACATCGTTAATGGTTCCTCTACGACAGCGACCAGCGACTCCCGGACTGTAAACATAGCGTCCGGCCTTACCATAGACCTGCTGAAACAGCAGGAGAACACGGCGGATCCGGTCACCATCACCATATCCCGCGATACGAGCTCCGTCAGCAACGCGTTATCGTCGTTTGTCAATGCCTACAACGCCGCGGTCACTGAACTGGATTTGCACCGCGGACAGGGTAACGGCGTGCTGAAAGGGCACAGTATCATTGCGACAGTCGCGGACACGCTCCGCAGCGCCGCTTCCTATTCTTCAGGAACAGGAGAAATCTCCTCGCTCGCGGATCTCGGTTTGGAGTTTGACGACAAGGGCAGGCTGAGCCTCAATTCAGCGACTTTTTCCGCAAATACAAAGGACCAGTTTGAGAAGATGCTCGCCTTTTTCGGCAGCACCACGGAAGGAGGCTTCCTTCAATCAGCCGCCACGGCTGTGAACGGTCTCCAGAGCTCGAATGACAGCGCGCTCGAACTCACCATTTCTTCCTTATCGGACACTCTCAAGTCCCAGGATGCACGAATCGCCGCGGAACAGGAACGCATTGGGAACCTGGAAACACGGCTACAAGCACAGATGGCTGAAGCCGACGCATTGATTGCGATGCTGGAACAGCAGGTAACCTACTTCACCAACATGTTCGAGTCCATGCGGGTAGCCAGCCGGGGCATGAGCTGATGAAGAAGAAGCCCGCCGCCACCGCGGCGCGTTTACGAAAAGCGGTCGCCGAGGGCTGTTACGCGGACGCCCGGAATCTAGCGGCCACCTACCAGACGGAACTGGAAGAAGCGGCACGGGCGCTCACCCCGGATTCCCCCGAGGCGCACACCCTGGAGATCTGTTCCCGGCAACTGCTCGAGTGGGCATTAAAAGCCGCCCGCGCTGCCCGGGCGCACCATGCGGCGCAATGGGAGGAATTGAACCACAGCCGTTCACCATACCACGCCGCGGCAGCGCCCGCCGGCTCCTCCTGGGAATTCGACGCGTAAGCCGTTTCACCCCCAAACCACAAGATTTTGCGTTCTTTCGCCGATAGTTCTGAAGAGGCGTATTGCCTGTCCTCAGATGACCACCACACTCGATCAACTCACAACCGCCCTGGAACAACAAAAGCAGGGCCGCCGGCTGGAGGCGGAAGCGCTCTATCGCGGCATTCTCACCGGGAATCCCGAAAATGCCGATGCGTGGCATCTGCTCGGAATGCTGTTCTACGAAGCGGGGCAGCATGTCGCGGCCGCTTCGCACATCGCCAAAGCAATCCGCCTGGAGCCCGGTATTCCCATGTTTCATAACAACCTGGGAAACGTGATGCTGGCGATGGGCAGGCCCGAGAAAGCGGTGTACTGCTATGAACAGGCGATCCGCTGCCGCCCGGATTTTGCGGACTCCTACACCAACCTGGGCAATGCGCTGCAAGAGCTGGACCGGCCCGCGGACTCCATCTTCTGGTACCGGAAGTCGATCGAACTCAAACCTGGTTGCGCTGTCACCTACACATGCCTGGGAAATGCTTTGCGCTCGCTCGGGGATGCTGGCGGTGCGGAAGCCTCCTTTAGAAAAGCGCTGGAACTGAATCCGGATGGGGCTGAGGCGCACATGAACCTCGGGAACCTCTACTACGACCGTTGCGACCATCAAACGGCAGAGCGGCACTACCGGAAGGCCATCGAGAGCAAACGCGGCCTCGTGCAGGCACTCTCAAACCTGGGGGCCGTGCTGCGGGTCCAGTCGAGACTCGACGAAGCGGAACAATTCTGCCGGCAGGCGCTTTCCATCCAGCCCAATTGTCCGGAGGCACATTCTAATCTGGGTGCCATTCTTCTTGAAAAAGGAGAAATCGAGCAGGCCGAAGTTCACTGCCGGCGTGCCGTCCGCCTGAAGGCGGCCTTACCGCAAGCCCAGGTCAATCTCGGGCTGGTGCTGGTGAGAAGGCATCGCTTTGAAGAAGCGGAATCCTGTTATCGGGAAGCCTTGCGGCTCAAGCCGGGTTATGGCGCGGCCTATAGCGCATTAGGCCGGGTGCTATGTGAACAGGGCCGCTTCAAAGAGGCCGCGGAAGCATTGGAGGAGGCGTTAGAGGCGACTCCAGGCTTTGTTGAGGCGTATTGCAATCTTGGCTATGCCGCCCTGTGCCGCCATGACTATAAAGGGGCGCTTCAGTGGCTCAATCAAGCGGTGGAGTTGGCTCCGGATGACGTGAGTGCGCGATTCGGCCGGGCTATTGTTCTACTGCTGACCGGCGATTTTAAGCGCGGCTGGCGGGAATATGAATGGCGCTGGAAGCGCAACGACGTGCCCGGACGCACTTTTCTGCAGCCTGAATGGGACGGGCGGGAGCTCAAGGGAGAAACCGTCCTCGTTTATGCCGAGCAGGGGTTGGGGGACAGCATTCAATTTGTCCGGTATCTGGACGCGGTGCGCGAGCGTGGTGCGAAGATCGTGCTCGAATGCCAGCCGGGGCTGGCCGCCTTGTTTGCGGAGAGCCGGATTGCCGCCGGCCGGATAATCGCTAAAGGCGGCGATATCCCCCACTTCGATTTTCACGTGGCGCTGCTAAGCCTGCCCAGAGTGCTCGAAACAGGCGCCGGCGCGCCTGCCGGAGCGGCACCTTATCTCTCGGTGGATAGCGCCCGCCTGGCACAGTGGCACGAGTTCATCGCCGGCTATCCCGGATTGAAGGTTGGACTGGTGTGGACAGGAAATGTGCAGAACACCAACAACCGTCATCGTTCCGTGCCCCTCAAATCCCTGGCGCTTCTGGGTCTTCCGGGTATTACACTGTTCAACCTGCAAATGGGCGTCGAAGCAAGTGAGGCGCAAAGGGCCGGCCTGCCCATGGTCGATCTGAGCGGCCGCCAGCCGGACATCCGCGATACCGCCGCGGCCATGCGCAATCTGGACCTGGTGATCACAGCCGACACGATGACAGCGCACCTGGCGGGTGCGCTCGGTGTCCCGGTGTGGACCCTGCTCTGTTACAACCCCGACTGGCGCTGGGGCATCGAAGGAGACCGCACACCATGGTATCCGTCGATGCGCCTGTTCCGGCAGCCGGCCTGGGGCGACTGGACAAGCGTAATAACAGAGGTAGCAAAACAACTTCAAACTTTGGTTCAAAGATCCAATATCTGCACCGATGAGTTCTGTGACGGCAAAGGATGGCCGCGGCTGGCAGGAAGCCAGCAACACTGAACAAAAGGACTGAACCTTATATGGCGATCTCAATCAACACCAACGTAAACGCGCTGATCGCGCAGGAAAACCTGCGGGTGAACAGCGATTTCCAAGGGCGTACGATCCAGCGGTTGACCTCCGGTTACCGCATTAACTCCTCCGGCGACGATGCAGCCGGCCTGGCGGTTGCGAACAAGTTTCGCTCCGACACAGCCGAGTTGATGCAGGGTGTACGGAACGCAAACGACGGGTTGAGCCAATTGCAGATCATCGACGGCGGCCTGAACAATATCTCGAAGATGCTGGACCGGCTGAAGACGCTGGCAACGCAGTCGGCTTCCGTCACATTCACCGGGAAGCGCGAGACGTTGAACAACGAATACCAGGCTCTATTGAACGAAATCGACCGCCAGGCGGCCAACATCGGACTCGACAGCAACGGCACGTTCAACAAAGTCATCGACGTCTACACCGGCGGCGGCGGCGAGACGCAGGCCAACTCCAAAGTGTCTGTCGATCTCAGCGGGGACAGCAATGTCGTGACCTACGACAAACTCGGATTGAGCGGCACCAACATTGCGGCAGGCGGTGTTTCCCTCACCGGCAACAACGTACGGCTGGACAACGTGGCGGGGACCTTCAGCGGGGATGCGACCCTGACGTTCCACATGTACCACAACAATCAGAATTCGACGGTTGCCATCACCTATACCCATGACGCCGCCAGCGGCCAGGAAGCCGTTCAAAAGCTGAACGAACAGCTTTCCGATTATGGGATTGCGGCTTCCATTGGCGGCGACGGCAAGCTCCGCCTGAACAGCGGCGTGGCCTTCAGCGTCAGTGTTGCCGCGGCGGCGGACTCCATTGCGACCGACTCGGTATCTGCCGACGCCAACACGAGTCTGAACAGCGTCATGGCCGAGGCGGATTTCGTTGGAATGGGAGCAGGTGAGAGCGAAACCGCTCTCGTGACCACGCAGAAGGGTACGTATACGCTAGCTCTTACCCAGGCCAACGCGGCCACGATTGGCGCTGCCGTGTCGTACATCAACCAGCAGTTGGGCGGCTCCGGTGTTTACGCGATCACGAACGCCGCCGGCACCCGGATCTCGTTGCAGAGCGCTGAGGAATTCAGTGCGAGCGTTGTGGCCAATGTGGGCGCTGGCGTCGGTTTCAAAGCCGGCACTTCCACAGGCGCCGTTGCCTATACTGCTGCCAGCAGCGGAGATGGTTCGGCTGCCGAAGCCGCCATCAAGAAAATCACGGCGGCGGTCGAGCAACTTGGCACCGTCCAGGGCCGGGTAGGTACCGGGCAGAACAAGTTGCAATATGCCATCGCGCTGGCGCAATCGCAGATCTCCGGTTTCTCGGCTGCCGAGTCCCGCATCCGCGATGCCGACGTGGCCGAGGAAGCCGCGAACCTGACCAAGGCCCAGGTGATGCAGCAGGCCTCCATTGCCGCCATGGCTCAGGCGAACGCCGCTCCGCAAGCGGTCCTCAGCCTGCTTCGTGGCTAAGTCCTCACGAGTCCAACTTCAACTTGGCCCCGGTCCGCAATCGTTGCGGGCCGGGGTTTTTTCTGAGAAGCTCCCCAGCGGCCGGGCACTACCTCCTCTATGACCGGGCGGAACGGCCGCGATACCTTTTACCTGGCTCTACCCGTAGGTTCGACGCACGGCTGGGGAATCTGCGGCCGGTATATCGCGCGGGAGATGGCGCGCCTCGCTACCATTCGCCTGATTACGGATCCTTTCCAGACGGTCGGCAACGAGATGGAGGACCGGTTTCTACAAACACTCCTTCCGCCCGCTTCCGAGTTCACCGGCGCCGCTCCGCTGCTGCAGGGCATCACGGGCAAAGATCTGATGCCGTGCCGCCCGGATCTCCGCGGCCAGCCGCAAATCGGGTATACCTTTTTCGAAGAGAATATCCTGCCGGCCGGATCGATCGGGAATGCCCGGTCCCAGTTCGATGTTGTCGTCACCGGATCGAGCTGGTGTAAGGATGTCCTCGAAGCACACGGCCTGGAGAATATCTCCACCATTATCCAGGGCATCGATCCGCAGATCTTTCACCCCACGCCGTATGACAAAGATCTCTTCTCCGACCGGTTTGTTGTCTTCTCAGGCGGAAAATTCGAGTTTCGCAAAGGACAGGATCTCGCCATCCGCGCCTACAAAGTCCTGCAAGACCGGCACCCGGACGTGATGCTGGTTCACTCCTGGTACAACCCGTGGAGTTTCAGCCTGGACACGATGCGGTCGTCTCCCTATATCCGCTTTGCGCCGTCCTCCACGGACTACTTTGCCGCCATGAACCAGGTCTTGAACGACAATGGCATCGACATCAGCCGGGTCATTGCGCTGCCGCCAAGGCCGAACGCGCTCATGGCGCAATTCTACCGTCAGACGGACGTGGGCCTGTTCCCGAACCGTTGTGAAGGCGGCACCAATCTGGTGCTGATGGAATACATGGCCTGTGGAAAGCCTGTAATAGCATCCTGGTCCACCGGACATAAGGATATCCTTACCGGGAAAAACGCGATCCCGATCCGAACCATGGGGCGCCTGCACATCCGCAATGGGGAGTCGCTGGTAGCGGTGTGGGACGACCCGAACCTCGAGGAGACTGTTGAGCAACTCGAATGGGCTTACCGGAATCGAGAAAAGCTGAAAGCCATTGGCCGTCAGGCCGGCGAAGATTTGCAGCGCTTCACCTGGGCTGAGACCGCGCGTCAATTTCTGGAACTTCTTCGCAACTGACGACACCGAAGCGCCTCATCGCGGAAAGAGAATCGGCCCTGGCCGAAGCCAAACGCCAGGCGGAGCATATTCGGTCGCTCGAAAAGGCGCTGGAGGAAGCAAAGCGGCAGGTGCAGGAGATTGCCTTAAAGGCGATCGAAGGTGCATCCGGATCGAGGGCCCTCGTTCACGTGAATCAGATTGCGATGGAACAGGCGAAAGGCCGGCCGCAAGACTAAGCGGGCCGCGGATTCCGGGCCGCCACCCGTTCGCGCAGCGCTTCCGATACCTCGCGGACTACGGATTCCCAATCCCCCGGCCGGGGTTGGCGGAACAGCCGCATGGTGGGATACCAAGGCGAGTCGTTGCGGTCGAGGAGCCAGCGCCAATCGGGAGCAAACGGCAGCATCGTCCAGACCGGCTTCGCGAGCGCGCCCGCCAGGTGCGCAACCATGGTATCGACGGTGATGACCAGGTCGAGGTTTTCAATAATGGCGGCCGTGCCGGCAATCCCCTCGTCTTCCCGTTCAATCCGCGCGATGCGCCATCCGGCTTTGTTCTCTAAAAGCTCCCGCGCTTTCTCGCCTTTTTGCAGGCTGAAGAGCTGAACGCCTTCGATAGAAGCAAGCGGAGCGAGTTGCGGCAGGGACATGGAACGATAGCGGTCGTTGAGCTGATTTGGGTTGCCTGCCCAAACCAGGCCAGCCCGCAGCGAATGTTTCCGGCCCATGCGCTCAGCCCATTTTGCCGCCAGCGTGGGATCGGGCCGGATGTAGGGAACCGGTGCGGGTATGGTTTCAGGAAGCGTATGAAACAGCAGCGGCAAGCTCAGGAGAGGTACGTGGCAGTCATGCGCGGGCATGCCGCCGGCGGCGATTTCATCAATCCCATGCACGGTGCGCAGGAGCTCCACCAGCCGCGGCTGGCATTGGAGGATAACCACCCCGCCGCGTTGTTTCACCATACCCGCATAACGGACAAACTGAAGGGTGTCGCCCAACCCTTGTTCAGCATGGAGAAGAATGCGCCTGCCCTGGAGCGGTGATCCGTCCCATAGGGGTGCTGTAGATTGCCGCGAAGCACGTCCGGCGGCCTGAAAGCGCCATTCGAATTCTTTCCATCCACGCTCGAAGTCGCCTTTGAGAAGTCTGGCTGCGGCGCGGTTGAAGCGGGCCTGAGCATAATCTGGATCGAGGCGAACCGCCCAGCCGTATTCGGCAAGAGCCTCTTCCAGGCGGCCGTTTTTTTCGAACGCTGTGCCGAGATTATTGTGCGCCTGTGCGTATCCGGGCCGTAGCCGCAGTGCTTCACCATAGCAGGCGATCGCCTCGTCGTACTGGCCCTGTTCCCGCAGCGCGCTGCCGAGATTGTTGAAGGCTTCGGGAAAACCGGGCTGGATGGCGATAGCGTCCAACAGCGCGGAGATCGCTTCCGGAAAGCGGCGGCATTCAATCAATGCCGCGCCCAAATCGTTCAGCACGCCGGCTGAGGACGGTTCGAGGCGCAGGGCTTCCTGGTAGCACAGGGCGGCATCGGAGAACCGTGCCAGGCGATGAAGCGTTTGTCCCAGGCTGTGGTGGTAGGCGGGCACGTGCGAGTCGAGAACAATGGCTCTTCCGATCGAAGCAAGCGCCCGCTCGTATAGCCCCGCGGCCCACAATGCCTTACCGGTGCGGTGCAGATTTTCTGCCTGCGACTCGTGGTTCGGAACAGCCGGCGCGGCCGGATAAAACCGGGGCCGGATCAATGGGTATGTGTGGGCAGCCATCTTCGGTAATGTTATGCACCTGCCGATCCAACGGACAGCTACTTCGTTTCAGCAAGTTACACGAAAGATGAACGGCGGAATTTTGCCGCGTGACGAAGCTTTGGCCAATCAGGCGCCGGTCCCGGCTATCGGGAAGCGCCGGGTTTACGCGCGGCGGAAGCCGTCACGCGGCGCACAATCGTCCGGCCGGCGGCGATCAGGTCCACATCGTCCAGGCGCAGGGGGCGGACGTTTTCCAGCGTCAAAGCCGCCATGTTCCAAAGCCCGATGCTACCCCATTCAGGCCGGTAGTAGGACCACCAGCGAATGCCGGCCCACCGGCTCTGCTCAAAGATGGTTCTCGCCCAGGCGCGGGTTTGCGTGTAATCCCGGGTGACAACCTGCGAGGGCCGGAGTTCGAGGGCGAGTAGGCGCGCGGCATCGTCCAGGTCGCAAAGCGGAAGCTCTCCACGGAATCGATACTGCGCGATGGCGCGAGTGCTGCGGGGCAGTGCCGGACTGCCTGCCAGGATGGCCGGCGTCCACTCGGGAAACCGGCCGAAGGCTTCGGCAATAGCGCCCTCGGCGGTGTCGCTCAGGTACAACACCGCATACATACCCGGGTTATCGATCCGCCCGGCGCCCTGTGGAGGAATATAGAGCGCGCCGCCGGGCTCAGACGGGGCGGAGTCCGGTTGCCAGGGAAAGACGCGATAGAGGGTTGCCACCACTGATCAGGCGTGCACGCCTTCCGCAATCGCTTCGATTGCGCGAACTACGGGGGCGGCTCCTTCGAGCGCCAGGACGTCGATCGGACGCGCGCCGCCGAGCAACGGCTCCGACCCGGAGAGCCACATGGCCGCCGCATCCCGGTGATAAATCCGCAAAATCCTGGTCAACACGTCGTGCAAATCGACGATGCGGCGCGACATCTCCGCGCCCACGGGTTCTTTTCCCGCGCCCCATCGCGAGACCTGGGCCCGGTCCGCGCCGAGAAGCCGGGCGGCAGCGTTCGTGCCCAGGGCGCCTGTGATTCGCGCCAGCAACGGGTGCACGTCGGACAGATCGTCCGCCTCCGGACGCAGGTGGATCCGGGTAACGGGCGGGACCCACGGGCGCGCCACACGCGGGCGCTTTCGATGGACTGGCAGCCGGCTCATTCCACTTCTGATTATAACTCAACAGAATCTGTTGAGATCCGGTTCATCTGCCCAAAAAGGTGCCCGGATCGGGGCCTAGTGAGCCATCAGGAAACCGCCGCCGCGGCAAAGGGGGAACTTCCAACCCGAACCGCTTGTGCCATCTGATCCAAGCTTCAGCCGTAAACACTCCAGCCGGGGCATCTTCCAACACCTTCCGGAATTCTTCCATGGGTACGTGCCGCCGGACCGCATCCACATCCGCTGGCGGCCCGTATACCATCAGGTGCGCTAAAAAGGTCTTCAGATCCACCAGCGTTTCTTCCGGCGTGTCGTACCAAACCACTTTGCGCGCGATCCGCACCAGCTCGGCCGGGTAAGGAACTTTAAAGAGTGTTCATCGGTTCAACTCTCCCGGCGTCAGGCCTCACTGCGAGGCAAAATGCGGCAGCTTAGCCAAATCCACCGGACTGCGTCCAGCGCGTCAGGTCGCGTTGCATCCCAACCGGCACGCGGACTAGTGTGCCATCGCCAAAAAACTGTAAGGCACGGAGACTGATCTCCGGCAGAAACTTGGCATCGATCGCCCGCGCGGCCGCTAAGGCCGTTGGAATTCCAATTCCATGCGATACCAGCGCGTGAATATCGACGTAGTCCTTCCAAAACAAGAAACAGTGCTCTCGGAAGAGCAGCCGATTGATCTGAATATCACGATTCCATGAGTATTTTGGCAGGCTTTCGCACATTATCAGGATTGTGGTTGTTGGCCTTTTTGTCTACAGCGCTTCCGGGCTCCGCAGCGGAGGCTCCGCGTCGTGCCTCCTGGGATGATCTCCCGAACCTTCTTGGGGGCCAGAAATTTGAGACCGTACTAACAAACGGCGTATCTATTCGTGCACGGGCGCTGGCGTTCTCAGAGAACGCTGCCGAAGGACGGCAGAACCTCGGATAAGACGCTCATTCCTGTAGGACGTCAACAGATCCCAAGGGAGTTGTTCAGTAGTGTGACGGTACGAAGACGAAAAGGGCCTGCGCGTGCGCTGTTGGCCACTGTCTGCACATTGGGAGGAATGCTTGCCACTACGGGCCGTCATTGGCCGCGGTGGGTATTCTGAAAGCGAGCCCAGCGCCGGTGACGTTGCCGTTATTCTCTCTGTGGGAGCGGGAGCCGGAATATTCGGCTACTATTGGGGTGCAAGAATCGACGGCCGGCCGTTCACGTTAACGATTCAACCGGCCGATGCCCCACCCAAGCCAACAAACACAACTTTGCCGCGTTGAACTGGCGGCGGCCGTGTGAAAAAGTATAATCATGGTGCGCCAAACGGTGCCCTGCTGAGGCCGCGAAGGTTCCCTCCCGAAGCGGTAAGCAGAGGGCGGAGAGGAACTCTTTGATCATGATGGCGATAAAGAAGTTCCCGTTCCTACTCCTTTCCAGTACACTCCTCACCAACTCATACAGCCAACAGATTGTGTCCAAACCTTCGAGATCACAGTTCGATCTCTCTCTGTCCGGTAAACAGAGCCTCTCGAGCGCTTCGTTGGTTGTGCATAACGTTCGAGGATCAAAAGCGAGGGATCTACGGGCTTGTGAGTCAATGAATCGCCGCTATCGACTTCTCACTGAGTCCGGGACACCGTCGCGACTTCGGACCAAACGGTGTACTCCTGAACGAGTCGTTGAGCTCCAAGCTTGTCGGATTGGCTTCCGATCACCCGCGACAGGCGTACGTTCCGGGTGAGACCTGGAAACTGGAAACGCGTGCGGCCGGCCGGCAAGGCATGCCTGGCGCAACTCGAAAGGTTTCCGTTGATTTCGTGCTTTTTGAGGACGGCACAGGCTGGGGGCCCGACACGAAACACGGGTCGTTGCGGCTTAGGGGCGTTGTTGAGGGCTGGCGCGCGGCGCATGGCCATGTCCGGCGTGTGCTTAAGGAGAAAGGCGCAGCCGGAGTGATCGAAGAGATCTCAAAGCAGCGCTGACCGGTTTGCCATCAGAACTCTTTCCGCCGTCTCTGGCTGCGGCGGCTCGCTGAAGCCAACCAGAGACGGAGATGTGCGGCGTACTCTCATCGAAAACGGGCTGTCCATCTCGCGGGCGGATGAAACATACTTTCTTTGGGCTCAGAACAAGCAGCGGTTCAGCGCCCGCACCTGCCTGAAAGGCTGAGCCGCTGAATGTGACGACCGATTCCACGCGCTGTGCCGGTGATGACATGAGGTCGCGGCGTTCCGTTTGAGCGGGCGAATATGTTCCGGAGGAGTATCGTCGCGTTGCTCGTAAGCAAATCTATCTGAAAAGTAAACCTCGAATGCATGAGCGAGTTCATTCTCTGTGCATTGGTTAGCGGGAGAGGACATGAGTGTCCTGCTCCGCGTTGCTTCGGATGCCGCCCCAGTTCAGCCCCGCAACGTATCGTTCTTTTTAGTCCTGTATGCTGAATACAACGCTAAAGAGGTCCAATTTGTGAGCTTTTCACCGGTTTTGCGAGCATGGGTCAGACGCCAGCCACGCCTGAAGCGGGTGCTGGGTGGAGCAATCCGCACGGCGGCGTTGGGAAAGCATACCCTTGCCGCGCAATTCCCTATCTTGATTCAGCCGCGCACACGCACCATGGCCCTGGCCATTACAGCGCATTGCAACCTGTCGTGCGACGGGTGCCGGTACGGGCGGGACTTCATGACGGGCTGTCAGATGACGTTGCCACTCATCAAGCAGGTCCTGAACGATGCGAGCGGACTCGGTGTGTATGCCGTTCGCCTGTACGGTGGTGAACCGTTGCTGCACCCCGATCTGCCCGCGATGGTGCGGCATGCCTGGAGCGCCGGCATCAAACCGTGGGTGACGACGAACGGCATTCTGTTGCGGCAGCGTATCGACGAACTTTATGAAGCTGGCCTGCGGCAATTGACGATCGGGTTGTATGGAACCGGTGCCGATTATGATTCCTACGTCCAGCGGAAAGGTGCGTTCGCACTGCTTGAAAGGGGGCTGGAGTATATCCGGGACCGGTACGGCATGAGCGCCGATATTAAGCTCTGCTTTCTCCTCTCGCGCCGCACGGCTGAAATCCCGGCACTGCGGAGCGCGTGGGAATTCGCGGAACGGCTGCAGGCCTTCTTCAGCGTTGATCTGATTCACTACTCGCTGCCGTACTTTACCTATGGCTCCGATCAGTCCCTGGAGTTCCGGCCGGAGGATGCCGCGCGAATTCAAGCGGTGGCCGAAGAGCTATTGGAAATCCATGCGCGGCGGCCGGACTTGTACAGGGAATCGCCTGCCAGTATACGTTCCATTCCCGATTGGCTGTTGCGCGGCAGCGGCATGCGGGTTCCCTGCGATATGTATGACTTTTTGTGGATCGGTGCGGATGGCTCGGTCCAACTCTGCTATGCGCACTTCCCGCTTGGGAACGTTCATGATCGGCCGCTGCGCGATATTGCGTACCAGGCGGCCCACAAGGAGGCGGCGCGGAAGGCGTTTCAGCTCGATTGTCCGAATTGCCACTGCGAGCGGGAAACTCGTATTCAGAAGCATCTTCCCAGCCTGCGGCGCTATAGATGACGGACGGTGTGTTCCGGGTTGGCGAGGCCCTTCAAAAAGCGGCGGCCACGGTGCCAGTTCACTCCCAGCCAGCCGGCCACGATGCGGATGCCGATGTAGGGAGGGCGGAAACACTGGCGGCAGGTTTCAACAAGCGTCCGGCGCGGCCCGAGGACGGGCACCATGGTCGCACGAAGGAAGGTGGCGAGTTCCCATCCGGCCCGGCCGCGCCCAGTGTACACGATGTCGTCCAGATCAATGAGGCAGACATCCGACCCCGACAGGATAAAGTTCTGATGCCCTGAATCGCCGTGCTGAATTCCGAGGGCGTGCAACCGGAGGAGGACCGCTTCCGCCGCAACTACAGAACGAAGAGGGTTCGCAGCGGTACGGAGCGGCTGTCCTTCGATAAACGGAACCTCGTAGGAACAGGAGCACTCCTCCAGCGGAATCACGATGCCGGGTGGCCGGTATTGTCTTAGCAAATCGAATGCGGTCTGCTGCGTGGCCGGATTGAAATAGAAGTTCACGCCGAGGAAACGGCGGTATTGGCTGCGAATCTTTTTGCGCTTGACGAGCGTATTGGCCGCCGTGCGGAAGAGAAATCCGCCGCCCTCCCGCGCAATGACGCCGGTGAATCTGGATGCATCGCCTAACAGGCAGTCCGGTCCGCAGGGCGTCTCTTGCGTTACAACTCTCAAAAACGTGTTGTATTCCCTCTCAAGGTTTCAGCGTAATCGCGCGGGAGTGGCTTCCGCCGGGGTAGGAAGCCGTGACCGTTACCTCCTTGTCCGTGGTTACAGCCTTCGTTTTGACCGTGACGCGCACAAACGACGCGCCATCCGGGACCGATATCCTTTCGGGTACGGCGATCAGATCCGGATCGGAACTTTTCAGTTGAAGCATCGAGCCGGAAGGGAGCCTTCCTTTGAACCGGATATCCAGTGTCAGATCGCCGCCGCTAGTAAACGCTGCGGCCTGTAAGAAGCTCAGTGTCAGTTCAGCGGCGTTGAGATTTAAACTACGTTCCAGGGAAATCTCGCCGGCGGAAGCGGTTATCGTCACACCGGCGCGCGATTCCACAAACAGATTTGCGCGGAAACGGAATCGGACGCTAGTTGCGCCTTCTGGAACCTGAACACTCTGGGGCAGAGCCAGCAAGTCCGGAGCATTCGTAGACAGCCGAATATCCAGCCCCCCCACTGGAGCCCGCCCTGCCAGCGTGACGAGTGCATCACTGGATTCACCGCTCCAGAGTGTAGCTGGAACTGTGAACGTATAGAGCCTGCCGGGTGTGACATTTACTTCCAACGAAATGGTTCTGTTCAAATAGGTAGCGAGGAGGCGCAATTTTGTGGGAGCCGCGACCAGCGCGGGTGTCACCGGGAAGGAACCGGTATTTTCACCAGCCGGAATAGTTACTTCTTCGGGGAGGGCCGCTTCCATTCCTTCAGCGGCCAGTTGGATGGTGACAGGCTCATAGGCGGTGCTGTTCAGCAAAATCCGGAAAGTGGTAGTGGCGCCGGCGCTGATCGAAGACGAACCCAGGATGGAGCTTGGAACCACTGGGCTCACGGCGCAGTCCACCGCTGTCTGGTTGTTGTCCAGCACGGCGGTGATTCTCCCTACCGTGCGCGTGGCCACCGGTCCGGTCCGCAGGGGAAATTCGGCGATGTTCTGCCCTTCAGGCACTACGACGGTTTCCGGCACAATTAACACATCCGGGTTCGAGCTCGAAAGGCGGATGGTGGCGCCCCCGGGGGGAGCGGCACGGTCGATAAAGATTCTGTTCCGCTCCTGCGTGGAACCGGCAGCCAGTGAATCGGACCAGAGAGCAATGCGGAAGGGTGAGGGCAGTACGCGCAGGATTGCGCTAGCCTGCCCAGCGCCCGACGTGGCGGTAATTTTGACGGCGGTTTGCTCCGGAGTGAATTTCGTGGCAACCGGAAAGAAATCGGAATAGGAACGCCCAGCGGCGATGGAGACCGTCTCGGGGACCTTGACTAAGTCGGGATTCGAACTGGTTAGTGAAGCAACAAGCCCTCCCTCTGGCGCGACGCCGTCGATCAATACCAGGTTGCGCGTGCTCGATGTGCCCGAGACCAGAGAATCGGGACTGAGATCGATACTGCGAGCTCCTTCCGGAACGAGAAGCAACTCAGCGGGGCGGGTGATTCCGTTCCAGGTGGCGGTGATCCACAGGGAAGTCAATCCATCCACGCGGGTGGTTCGAATGGTGAAACTGGCGGCATGCGCGCCCGGCGCAATATAGATCCGCTCCGGCACGGAAGCCCGCTCCGGATAGGTGCTGGCCAGTTCCACCACCTCGCCTTCCGGCCCCGCCGGGTATTCCAGAATCACCTGGTTCAGGTGGGAAGAGAGGCCGCCCGGCAGCTTATTTGAGATAAGCAGCAGGCGCAGAGGGCCGCCTGGCGCATCCACCTGCACGGCGCCAAGATCATAACGGTTGTAGCGGACCCGGTCGAATATGTCGGTCCATGGGGTTTCTTCCGGCAAAGAGCGTCCGTAGACAGGACTAGACGGCGCCGGCGTTCCATAAAGCGCGGCCAGCCGCTCGAACTCCTGGCGGATTGTCGTGGTCCCGCTGAGGAAAGCGGTCTCATTCCAGCGGGGCAGTACAAGCCCCTCCGTGGATGCAAGCCGTGGGTCCTCAAACAGGGCTTCCGGATCGTCGGACGGGCTGAGCACGGAACCGGGCGGCAAATCGTTTCCGCCGTTCCAATACAGGTTATTGCGGATCTCGAGTTCATCCGACTCATCCGGCCGGCCGTCGGAAAAATTTCTCATCGTCCCCGTGGGGTCGGACCACACGTTATTGAAGAAGCGGAGGTTGCGGTTGACCAGGTTTGACGCTTCGCGGTTCAGCCGCATCGCAAAAGCCGAAGAAGGCAAATCGCCTACGATGGTGTTGTTCCGGAAAACGACATCTTTCACGCCTTTGGCGCCGAAGGCCGAACGCATCTGGTTCTGGGAGTTGCCGATCATGAGATTGTTCTCGATGAGCACATCCTGCGTCTCATGGAACGGCTTGCCATCTTCGCCCAGCAGAAGGAAGTTCTTGCCTACACTGCCTTCCCAGTTCATGAAAATGTTGCTGGTGATATGAAAGTGGCGGCTCTCCGCTACATTGCCGGAATTTTTGATGACGATGTAGGCGCTGCTGTTTTTGCGGTCCTCGGCCCCGCTGCCCGCGTAGTCGTTGAAGAAGATGTTGTCCCGTACGACGGCGTTCGTACAGCCGTTCAGGTCGATATGCTGCCCCGCCCCGCCTTGAGGATTGTAGAAGACGTTCCCGATGATGAGGATATTTCGCGGCGACTCGTTCACCTTCAACAGGTCGTTATTGCGGCTGTCGTGAAGAATGTTATTGCGGAGAATAATGTTTTCGGACCGGGCGATTTGCGCTGCCAGGGGAGCGCTCGTATCGGGCGTCGACCGGGATACGTCGAATCCGGAGACTTCCACGAAAGCCGAGTCGTAGATTTGCAATGGCGCTTCCTGTGCCGCCTGGAGCTTTGCACAGTAGGAGTTCTCGGCGCGCAGCACCAGCCAGTTTGTGAACTTGCGGCTGATGCGGGTCCGTCCGCTGTAGACGCCGTCCCGTACGAGCACGAGTCCTCCCGTCTCGGGTACTCTTCCGACGGCGGCGGTAATCGTGGCCCAGGGCCTCCCGGACGAGCCGTCTCCGGTTGCATCGCTGCCGTCGGTGGCAACGTAGAAGACATCTGCCGCAACCGCGGGAGTGACGATCCCGGCCAGGACGAGAAAGAGCGCGCAAAGAATCGGAGCCTTCATAGAATCCTTCAGATGGAGCCGCGCTCGCGAGGCTGGCGCAGGAAAAAAACTCTGGGACGCGGGGTTACAGCTTAGGAATCTTTGACATTCTAGCACGTCCGGCCAAGGGCCAGTCTCGTCGATTCGCAGGATCGCAACAAGCCTGTATTTGATGTCGTCTTGCAGATCACCAAAAGGCAAAGATATCGGCGAAGATAAGAAACAATTTCCAACTATTGTGAACGTTTCATTGACATGACAGAAACTATCTGTGAGAATTGACTCAAAATGTCAAAGCGTCAGTCGCCGAGCTTCCGGGAGGTTGCGGAGTACGCCGGGGTGAGCTTGGCAACGGTGTCGCGTGTCGCATCCGGCCGAGGTGGGGTGAGTTCTGAGGTCGAAGCCAAGGTGCGAGCGGCGGCGGCGAAGATGGGTGCTATTCTCGACCCGCGCGAGAAATCGCAGACCATCGCGTTTCTTCCTTCCAATCGCGACCTGTTGCATCCGATCCATTCACGAATCTACGTAGGCGCAGAGAGTTTTTGCCGCACCCAGGGTTGGGAACTGGTTCTTCAAACCTTTCAATACGACAAGAATCAACCGGCGAAGGAGATCCGACTGCCGAGGCTGATTGAACGGGGTGGGGCGATCCGGGCGGTGATCCTGGCTGGCGTGAATACCACCGCACTTCTCGCACGGCTCGATGCGATCGGAATGAGCTATGCGGTTCTGGGGAACAATCTTGCCGGTGATTGGGATCCTTCCGCGCACGATGTTGTCTACATGGACGATCTCGAAGGCGCTCGCGAGCTGACCCGCTACCTGCTATCTCTGGAGCATCGGGACATATGGTTTATCGGCGACGTCGAGCAGCCCTGGGTCGCACGCCTGTTGCGAGGCTACCGGACGGTAATGGAAGAGGCCGGACTCGCACCGCGATGGCACAGTATGCATTCCGATGAAAGACAGGCCGGGTATCTCTGTGCCAAGCTGTTGATCTCGCGCCGGGAACCGGTAACTGCGATTTTTGCAGCCAGCGACCCCACGGCGGAAGGCGTAATCCGCGCATTGCGCGATTCTGGCGTACGGGTGCCGGAAGAAGTTAGTGTGGTTGGTGTAAATGATACGGAAGGTGCGATTCTCCATCCGCCGCTGACCACGATCCGGTCTTTTCCAGAAGAAGTCGGCCGTCATCTGGCTGAGTTGGTTATCAACCGAATTGCAAAGCCCAAGTTGCCGGGACAGCAGTTGACGATCCCGACGCAGCTAATCCGGCGCGAATCGTGCCGCGTTTTAGCGGCCACGGCCAGCGCGCTTGTCTGAACAGGAGCGTCCGATGGACAACAGTCGGCGAATTCTACCGTTACTCATCACAATCATCTTTATGCTTGTCTTCGCAAATCCGGTGCTGCCGCAAGCCAGCACCAGCAGTGTCAAAGGAACCGTTCGGGACGTATCGAACGCCGTCTTACCCAAAGCGGCTGTGGAGCTTACGAGCCTCACCACCAACGTCACTTCGCGCACGACGACGAACGATGCTGGGGTGTATCTCTTTCTCGGCGTCGTTCCGGGGCAGTACCGACTGGTCGTCGAAGCGGCCGGCTTCGAGCGGTTCGAGGGTTTATTGACGGTGCAGGTACAACAGAATGCCGTAGTAGACCCGGTATTGACCATCGGTCAGACGGCCACCACCATTGAAGTTCAGGACGTAACTCCGCTGGTCCAGGCGGAGAGCCCCTCGCTGGGCCGGGTGCTCGAGCGTTCGCGCATCGAGCAGTTACCGATCAACGGTCGCAACATCCAGAACCTGCTGTGGACCGTGCCGGGCATGGAGGCCAATTCCCGCGCGTATGGCATACGGCAGGGTGCGCACATTCTGGTGTTTGACGGCACACAGCAGAACGAAGTGTGGGAAGGGTTCGACCAGCAGCGGCCGCCGGGTCTGGATGCAATTCAGGAATTCCGTGTGGAGGCGAACAACTCGTCGGCCAAATACACACGGCCCACCACCGTGCTGATGTCGAGCCGCAGCGGCACCAACGAGTTTCACGGCTCGGCATTCGAAACGACGCGAAACAATGCGATCGGCAAAGCCCGCCAGCGCCAGGACGTGTATTCCAAGGCGCCGCTGAACATCCGTAACGAATTCGGTGTGTCCGCTGGCGGACCGGTGTTCCTGCCGCGGCTGTATGACGGCAGGAACCGGACATTCTGGTTCTTTGCCTATGAGGCGAACCGTTCCACGGCGCCAAGGACGTTGAGCTGGCGTGTGCCGACGCAGGCGATGCGCAACGGCGACTTCAGCGGCCTGGTGGATGCACAGAACCGGTTGATCCGAATCTACGATCCGTTGACTACCGATTCGACAAGCTGGCAACGGCAGCCATTCTCCTACAACGGGCGGCTGAATGTCATCGATCCCGCCCGGCAGAGCCCCGTGGCGAAGTACCTGTATAACATCACGCCGCTGCCTACGTTGCCGACCAATCCCCTGGTGGACGTTAACTGGATCGGCGAATCGCCGAACTGGTTCCGCGGCTACACCACATCGACGCGCTTCGATCACCGCTTCTCAGACGTAGACCACTTTTACGCGCGTTATACGCACAGCAACGCTACGCAGCTTTATCAGTACAGCAGCCAGATCATGCTCAACGAAGTCCCGGGGGCCGTTCTGCGAAGAGCGCCGAACAAAAGTCTGGCGCTTTCCTGGGTGCACACTTTCTCGCCGGCTTTATTCAATGAGCTGCTGGTGAGCGGTACGCGTGACCTGCAATATCGCGGCAACGGCGACGGAGTAACGAAGTACGCTGACCTGATGGGTCTGCCAAACCCGTTCAATATGCCGGGTTGGCCACAGATTACCGGAACGGGCCTTCCGAACTATAGCTTCAACGCAAACCCGGTATTCGGTATTCCGTATAACTATTTCATCCTGCAGGACAACGCGACGAAGATTTACGGGCGTCACGAGTTTCAGTTCGGCTTCCACACACGTTACGACCAGTTGACTTCAGGCAGCGGCATTTCCTACACCTCCGGGTTGCACGATTTCAGCACGCTGGGAACAGCCCTTTACGATCCGAACACAGGCCGGGTCAATCCCCGGGCAACGGCACTAACGGGAAGCGATGCCGCCAATATGTATCTCGGCCTGATGAATTACGGGGTCCGCTTCGGGCGTCCGAATTACTATTTCCGCTCGCACGAGTATGCGGGGTACTTTCAGGACAACATCAAAGTCAACCGCAGGCTGACTCTGAATCTGGGGATGCGGTACGAGTTCCGCCCACCGATCCGCGAAAAGAACAACGTGATGGTGGGCTTCGACATGGACCGGCGTGCAATCGTGCTCGGGACCGAGCTCGAAACCATGTACCGGCTCGGCGCTGCCTTGCCGTCGGTAGTGGACCGGCTGAGTTCCCAAGGCGCGCAATTCATCACTTACAAAGACGCCGGCTTGCCGCAGTCTCTGATTCATACGAACAAGAAAGATTTCGGTCCGCGGGTCGGCTTTGCCTACCAGGCCGGCGACACTGGGCGTCCGTGGATTATTCGTGGAGGATACCGCGTCAGCTACTTCATGGTTCCACTGGCATCTTGGGCAAGCAACGCCGCGCTGTCAGCCCCCATGTACGCCCAATTCGCGACGAATATCAACAGCGCAGCCATGGCGCCAGATGGCATTCCCAATTATGGAATGCGATCCACGTTCCCGACGATTGCCGGTGTGAACAGCCGCGATGCCATCAATATTGATAACGCCAGCCTGCTGTCGCGTGGCTTTGCGACCGTCTCTTTCCTGGATCCGGACCAGCCGGATGGACGTGTGCAGGACTGGAACTTAACGTTCGAACACGAGATCCTACCGAACACCGTGGCTAAGGTCTCCTACGTTGGCAATCACGTAGAAAACCTCGAGCAACAATTCCGGCTGAACGAAACGACTCCCGCCTATATCTGGTACGCGACGCGAGGTATTGCGCTCCCGGGTGGCGAGTATTCCGCTGTGGCCACACGGCCGTACGATCAGCAGGTTTACGGCGATCTGAACCGGCATACAAAGAGCGGCTGGTCGAATTTCAACGGCATTCAGTTGGAGATGGAACGGCGCTACAACAAAGGATTCGCCTATCAGCTTTTTTACGTGATGAGCAATGCGCTGGGGGCCGGAGGAAAAGGGTGGAATTCTCCGGTCAACGGCGCCAATATCTTCATGCCCGGCGCCGTTCCGCAGGACGAAGCGGAGAGAAGCCGGTTTCTGACTTACCAGCGGGATACGACTATTCCGAAACACGCTGTCCGTTGGAATTGGCTGGTGGACCTGCCGATTGGAAAAGGCAAGTGGCTCGCTAGAAATTCTTCAGGGCTGCTGGATGCCGTCATCGGTGGGTGGCAATTGGCTGGCATGGGATCCCTCGTGAGCACCTTCTTCACGCTTTCGACAAATATCTATCCCACCACCGGACAGAACATTGAGGTGTACGGCTACAAATACCCGATCGAAGATTGCCGCAGCGGCATCTGTTATCCGGGTTACCTGTGGTGGAACGGTTACATCCCGGCAAACCAAATCAACAGCTATAATGCAGCCGGCAAACCGAACGGGATTATGGGCGTCCCGGCGGAGTATAAGCCCGCCGGGGAGCCGCTGATTCCCTGGCCCGCACAGCCGAACAGCAGCGATCCGATGTATCCGTTCTATGGAACGAATACGGTTTGGGTGCCCATGCAGAATGGCTCCACTACTCGCATCGTATTCAACGACAACCTGCATCCCTGGCGCAACCAGTATCTGTCCAGCGTGCGGCAATGGGGACTGGATGCATCGCTGTTCAAACAGATCCGCGTTTCCGAGCGGTTCAGCGTACGGTTCAACGCCGATTTCTTCAATATCCTGAACCATCCGAATAACCCCAACAGTGTTGGTGCGGACGGCGTTCTCAGCACGAGAAACTCGGGCTCGGCGGCGCGGCAGACGCAGCTTACATTGCGGTTGATCTGGTAAAGGCTGCGAAAGTCACGGCCGGCGGGTAGGCCGCCGGCCTTTCACAACTGGCTTATGCACTCGAAAGCGATCAGTGTGCTCCTGTTATGCTTGGCGTCGGCAGTGCTAACGGCCCGCGACGAGGAACGGCGGGTCCGGAAGACATTTGCCGAGGTAGATACGTTGTTTGCCAACCCCGGCGCTGGCTGGATGACAGAGATCGGCGACCTCGACGAGCCGAGGTTTCCGTCCACGATCGCCTATGTCCGCTGGAACTGGAACGAACTGGAGCCACAGAAAGGTCAGTTCCACTGGGAATTCATCGACACCGCGATTGCCAAATGCCGGAGCCGCGGTGCACGTCTGGCGTTTCGCGTAATGACGACGAATCCGCACAGCCGGGGTTATTACTGCTCTCCGAAATGGTTGTTCGACCTCGGTTGCCGTTCTCATGAGTACATTCCCAAGCTCGACACCGTATCCCAACACAAGCGGTTCGCGCGCATTGAGCCGGACTACACGGACCCCCTGTTTCTGGAGAAACATTCGAACTTCATCCGGGAGTTGGGGCGCCGCTACAACGGGCATCCGGGAATCGAGTTCGTCGATATCGGCTCGTACGGGCTTTGGGGTGAGTGGCATACCCCGCATCCGGCGCCGGACGATGTCCTCGTGCGTCTGGTGGATTTGTATGGTGATGCCTTCTGGCAGACGCCGCGGGTGATGCTGACGGCGAATCCGAAGGTACTGGAATATGCGCTGGCGCGTGGTGCCGGTGTGCGGCGTGACGGCGTGGGGTCGCCATGGGATGCAAAAAGCTGGCGTTCCCAAAAGTACGTGCAGGTTCGCGGACTGGCGGATGTCTGGCGCCGCGCACCCGTCGTTTTCGAGTGGTTCGAATCCTTCCGGTTCATGACGAAACAGGGGTGGTCCGTCGATCAGGCAATTGAATTTATGCTCGAGAACCACGTCACGTTTGTTTACGACAACCTCGACGAGGTACCCGAAGCAGAGCGGCCCAAGTTCGAAAGGCTAGCGCGGCTTGCAGGCTACCGGTTCACCGTGCGGGAAATCTCGCATCCCGAACGGGTGCGGCGTGGAGAGGCGTTCCGGCTCGAGATGAAATGGGCGAATGTCGGCGTGGGGCGGCTCTATCGGAAACATGCGCTGGCTCTGTATCTGCTCGACTCGAGTGGGCGCGTCCTGCATCAGAAACTGGCTGACAGTGATCCACGGGTGTGGCTACCGGGCGATCACGAAGTGCCGGAAGCGATCACGCCGCCCTCCGATCTCGATCCTGGAACGTACGGAATCGCAGCCGCACTGGTGGATGAAAGCGGTACTCCGGTTGTGGCTATCGCGGTCGATGCGCCGGCGAGCGGTCGCGTGTATCACCTAAGTTCTGTAGTGGTGGAGTGAATAGGATGGATTTGAGTCGCAGAGACTTCCTCGCGGTCGTTGCTGCCGCAGCGGGAACGGGAAACAAGTCGGCGGCTGCCGCGGCACCTCTTCCCCGTGCCAGGTGGATCGACAACGGCATTATCAACGCAGGCGGGTCGCACGAACCGTACTCCTTCATCGTGCGTCGGGGCGGCCAGCCTCTGGATGCGAGAGCCCACTATGAACGGGCACAGAGCGAAGAGGTGATTCGTCGGCTTCGCGATAATGGCGTCGAGGTCTTCCATACCCATCTGTATAAAGGCGCCGGTATGGCGCATGAGAAGAGCGAAATGGAAGACGCGCGCCGCTCGGCGGAGATTGCACACGGCCTGGGCATGCGCGTGGACTCCTACATTCAGTGGAATACGCTGATGTACGAGACGTTCTTCGTCGAGGAGCCGCGGGCGAAAGACTGGATTCAGCGCGACAGCCTCGGCCGCCCAATTCTGTTGACCTATGGCTATCAACAAGGCTTCCGGTATAAGCCCTGCTTCTCCAGCAGCGAGTATATGAACTACCTGAAAAAGGTGGTCCAGTTCGCGATTGAAGAAGTGAAGACGGATCTCCTCCACTTCGATAATTTCGACCAGAATCCGGAACCGGAGTCCTGCCGGTGCCACCGGTGCGTGCGGGATTTCCGCGATTTTCTGCGGAGCAAATACCCGCCGGAGCGGAGCAAAGAACGCTTCGGATTCGACAACGTCGATTATGTCAACCCGCCGGAGTGGAACACGGGCAACCCGCCACAGAAGCTCGAGATCATTTACGATCCGGTCATCCAGGAGTGGATCGATTTCCGTTGCCAGCAGATGGCGGATTGGCTGAAGGAGATAGCAACCTTTGCCAAGTCCCTCAACCCGGAAGTAGTGGTCGAGGTGAACCCGCACGGAATCACCGGAGGCAACCGGGCTTGGGAGGCCGGACTCGATCATGCACGGTTCCTCAAGTATACCGAGGTGTTCTGGACCGAAGAGGAAAACCGTCCGAACTACCTGCCCAGCGGCCACCTAGTCTCAACCATCCGCAGTTATAAGCTGGCGCGGACTTTTCGGAATACGCTCTTCACGTATACGGAGGATCATCCGCTTTCGACGGCGGAAGGCCTGGCGTTTAACCAGACCATCGGCTTTGCCGGTGTAGATCCGCTGGTGCCGCACATGTTGCGGTATATCGATTTTTACAGGAAGCATCGCGAACTGTATACGGGCACGGAGGATGCGGGCAACGTTGCCGTGCTGCGTTCTTTTCCTTCGATTACGTACCACAACTCCCGAGCACAGCTCAGCTCGATTCTTGCGGAGCAGACACTCATCCAGACGCGGATTCCATTTGACCTGATTTTTGACGAGCACCTGAACGATCTTTCTAAGTATCGTGTGCTCGTGCTGCCCGATTCGCTCTGCCTGTCCGACGGCCAACTGGCGGCGGTGCGGAAGTTCGTCGAACAGGGCGGCGGCCTGGTCGCTGCGGGGCAAGCCGGAGCGTACGACGAATGGCGGCGGTTGCGTCCGAAGTCCGGGTTGCCGGGATTGGAGACAGCGCAACCCGCGGCGCGGCCCTACCAGCAGGACATACGGCCCGAAGAATTGAAGGGTCGGGAGTTCCGGACAACCTTCGGAAAAGGCCGCGTGGCGTACTTTCCAGAGATCCAATACGATGGCCGCCTTCCGGTGATGAGAGATTACTTCCGCATGGGTTCCCGCTTCTGGAAACTGCCGGCTAACTGGGAGCAGATTGCGAACGCCGTCCACTGGGCCGCCTTCGAGGACATTCCGGTTGAGATCGACGGGCCGGTGTATCTGGTAGCACACGTGGTCCGGCAGGCGGCGCAACGCCGCATGATGATTCACCTGCTGAACTACCAGGCGCGGAACGGCCCGGCCGTCGGCAATGTTTCGGTGACATTCCGGCTGCCGGATGGCAGAAAACCCAGCGGAGTGGAATTGTTCTCACCGGATGCCACCAGTCGCACACAGGCGGCGGCGACTCCCTCCGGGCCGGACCGCTGGAGGTTTATCGTTCCCACCATACGTGTTTACACGATGGCGGTGGTCACACACTAATCTGACCGGCAACACCCACTCCCTCGCGGTCGCGGCTCAGTATTCGTTTCTGAGCCACGGCCTCTAGGCCGTCTTGCCGGCCGAAAAGTTCACAATCCGGTCAAGTTCATGCAGCGACCAATTGAGCCTCGATGAAATCGTCGAGCGTTCGCTCGAGGCGGCGCCATGCTGCAGCGAGTGGGCTCCGCGCGGCCAACTCGTCAGGCAGGTGCGGGTCCACCGCGCTCAAGCCCGGCGCGAGAACGCGGCCGTAGGTTTTGGTGAACAGCACAGCTACGCGCCGGCCGAGGCTTGTCAGGTGATACCGTTGCGAGCGCGGAACCCGGACGATGAGCCCCTTGCGCTTGAGGCGTCGCAGATCGTAAGTAGCCTGCCGGCAGGTGTACGGTCTCTGCAATAGCGCGCGGACGCGCTCGACGAGTTGACAGTTCGTGAAGCCCGCAACGAGGTAGCAGAAGCCGACCAGTGCAGCAAGAACCGCCATCACCCGCGCCTCGCCGAATCGAAGTCCTGCGGCGTACAGACCGTCGTCGGTAGTGGACGGTCGGGTCACTTGGGAAAAGGTGACCACATCGGGGGCGGGCTGAGCGTCTGCGGCTTCGGCCTCACAGAGACGCCGGTTGGCGGATTCGCCAACTGCCCGGAGGGCATACCAGTTTTGCGCGCAGACGCGGCGGCCGATTCCGAAGTCATTCGTGTCGCAGATGACGGTCTCCGTACGGAGCGCCCGTCCCTCTTTGAAGTACTGCTTGATCCGCGATGACTTGTAATAACAGCATAAGGTGGGATCGACCCCCTCGGTCAAGACCCGGGTTCGATACGTGCCCGGGGTGCGGCGACTGAACCGACGGTCGAATACCAGGGCCACTTGCGTCGGTCGGCCCACGTCCAGGTGATCCCGGATCACTCCCTCAAACCACATCCGACCCGCCTGTGGTCGCTCGAATACACACGTGTCGGAGACCTCAAATTGACGGAATGCCAAGTCGTAAAGGTACCCGGCGCGCAAGTCATCGTCAGTGAATGGCGACGGCAACCGGCGGACCCACCGCCAAAAGAAGCTTTTGACTGCACCTGGGCCGAGGCGATCACAGACCTTCTGCAACGCGGCGGGATTGGCACAGGAACGAAACCCGTTGTCCAACGCTTCGTAGGCAATCCTGGCTTTCTCCAACTGCCGCTTAGCCCATTCATGACCGTTCAGCCACAGCCAGATCGGATAGGGCGCGTAGGAGTTGGTTTTCCAGAACGCCCCACCCCACTCGCAATCCCAAAGGTAGAAGTAGAAATGATTGATGTAGACCATTTCGCGGCTCCAGTCCATGTGCGGGTGCGCGGCCTTCTCCTGCCCTTTCTTCGGCCAGGATCGCCACGCGGATGCCTTCTCCTGCGCGATGCCGATGAGTACGACCCGGTCTTTGCCCTCGCGCGCCGCCGCTTCCAGGTACGGCCGAGCAACCTCTTCCTTGTTCTGTCCCTTCTGGAAATGCACAACGGGGATTTCGTTCTTTTTCGCGTATTCGTGAACCGCCTTCACGTATCCGTCGCCGATCTTGCCGAAGGCAGCAGACGAGGGGATTCGGAACTTTCGTCGCCAACGCAGGAAGATGCAAACCTGCCCGACGGATTGAAGTTTCGGTACGTACGCTTGCAAGAAGATCCGATCGATCGACCGGCATTCCAGCGTCACGTGGTCCCGCAGCAGGGTCGCGTAGTCGGCCATGACAGCCTCCGGGTTCCAGCAACCCGAATGTTAGCAGCCGCTGGTGCGCTCCAGGCTTTGTGTCGTCGAGGCTTTCCTTAGGTTTTTCTTGGCGGTATGAGGCTCCCTCGCTACCTCTAGCCAGCCAGCCCGGAGACCCGAAAGACGGGTCATTGCAGGCAAGGAAGGGACGATGCCGTTATGATTGCGGCAAGTTCATTGGCACCTTCACCCTGGTGCTGCTGCTGAGCGGTGCGATTCCGGAGTTTGCCGTGCCGCTGTGCGTCATCCTGCTGTGTACGGTCACGATGGGCGTCGGCACCGCCATAGGCGGGCGTCGCATTGTGAAGACCATGGGGATCCAACTCACCCGGTTGAAACCTGTCCACTGAGACGACAGCCGCCACAACCATCGAACTGGCCGCGAGACTCGGAATTCCACTGAGTACAACCCACACCATCAACACGGCTATCATTGGCGTGGCTGCGGCGCGGCGGCGGCCGGCAATGCGGTGGTCACAGCCTGGATCCTGACCTTCCCGGTTTGCGGTCTGATTGCCTGGCTTATTTATGTCCAAGGTGGCAATGGCCGTACTCAATTAAGGTCATCCGTACCGTTTACAATAGCCGCAGATGCCGGTACGTTTTCTAATCCCCTTCATCCTTTGTTTTCTTGCGATTTCTGCGCCGGCGGCCGGCCAGAAGACCTACTATGTCGCCTCCGGCGGGGACGACAGGACCAGCAACGGGTCGTCTGAAAAGCCGTGGGCCACCATCGGGCGGGCGCTACAGCGGATTCCGGACGAAGGCGCTACCGTTATCGTGCGGGACGGCACTTATCAGGGCGTGACGCGCATTTCACGCAAGTTCAGCCAGCCTGTCGTCGTTCGCGCGGAGCATCCCTACAAAGCGCACCTGGAGAACGATAAAGGAGTAACACTGACAATTGTTGGCGCGGCGAATGTGGAGGTGGCCGGGTTCGAAATCTCGCGCGCCGTTCCGCCGCCGGAGGCGCGGGAACAACCGCTGCTGGCTCACATTGCGCGCTCCAGCGCCATCACGCTCCGCAACAATATCCTTCACGACAGCCGGAACAACGACCTGTTGAAGATCAATGAAGAATCGAACGGCATCGTGATCCTGGGCAACACGTTTCACAATCAACAAGGCGCCGCCGGACAGCACATCGACATCAACGGCTGTTATGACGTGTTTGTGCTCGAAAACATCTTCTTCAACCATTTCGGGCAGGATCGCGCCACGGCTGCCGGGACGCACGGCTTCATTGTGGTGAAGAACTCGGGCGGTGTGCCGGAGAGCCGGCGCACCCAGATTTCGAGCAACGTCTTCCTGAACTTCGAAGGAAGCTCGGGATCGAACTTCGTCATGATCGGCGAGGACGCCAAGCCCTTTTACGAAGCACAGGAAGTGTTGATCGAGAACAACCTCTTCATCGGAAACAGTCCGGATAAGATCCGTGCGCCGCTGGGAGTGAAGGGCGGCCGCAACATTCTTTTCCGGAACAATACCGTGACGGGCGATCTGCCGGGCCGAGCCTATGCGATGCGGTTGAACCGCGAGGGCGCCAACCCCGTGAACCTCGCTTTAACTTTCATCAACAATGTGTGGTCCGATCCGGCCGGGACAATGGGTCTGTTCTCCGACGGGCGGCCGGAGGAATCGAGCGGCGTAAAGCTCGAAAACAATGCGTACTGGAATGGCGGGCGGGAGTTGCCGCGCGGGAGCGTGGTTTCGCCCGCAAGCGACACACGCGCGTTACGCGTGGATCCGCGGCTTCCGTGGAAATCCCCGGTGGTGCTGCCGGAGTGGACCGGCGACAGTTTCCTGAGCGGCACAAAATCTATACGCGGGGAATTTGAGCGGCTGGTGAAAGAGTACGGTATTCCCGGCGGGGACAGCCCCCTGGCAGGCAAAGCGGAGCCCGAAGCCGCGCCCCGTACCGACATTCTGGGTGCGCCTCGCGGAGCGCGTCCGGCGCTCGGGGCGGCCGAGCCGGATAGCGCCAGCCCACCGCTTCGAATGTGGCTGTTGCCCGGGCGGGTGACGGGCGATACAACCACAGCGCTGGGCCGGGTATTGCTGGAGAGACCTGCGCCGGCTGGAGGCGTCACGGTCGGCCTGTCCAGTTCCCTGCCCTCCCTGGCATCACCGCCTTCGAAGATATCGATCCCGGCCGGAGACGATTCCGTTGTATTTCCCATCAAGACTGCCGCCGTCGAGGAACAGAAGAATATAACGCTCACAGCTTCATCCGGCGAGAAAAAGACGGAGGCTATTCTGGAGCTGGCGCCCCAGGGCATAGCGACTGTAAATCCGTCGGCGTTCGAGGTCTGGGCCGGCGACTCGAATCACTTACTGATGCTCGAAGGACCCGGGAGCGCGGATCTGAAGATCGAGATGTCGAGTTCGCGACCGGACCTGGTTTCTTTTCCGGAAGTGCAACCCGCTCCGGGCCGTGCGTTCGCAAGATTTGTGTTGCGTTCGAAACCCGTCTCCGAAGAGACGCCGGTGACCATAACAGCCGCCATCGGTAATACGCGGCAAACCGCAAACGTCGATATAAGGCCGGGGCAAGCGGTGACCTCCCTCAAGTTGAGCCGCACTCATGCCTTCAACGGAGCGCCGGCGGAGGTTACGATCTTCGTAAGTGAGCCGACCTCGCCATTGATTCGCCTGGAGAGTGAGAATCCGGCGGCACTGATCGTTCCCGAATCTGTGCGTGTGCCCCCGGGCGAGCTGAGCGTCACGGTCCCGATTCAAACGCGGCCGATACCCGGGCGGAAAGGTATCGGAATCAGGGCTATCACGGAAGCCAATCAGAGGACAATCTGGCTGGTGGTGGGTTCTGTAGAAGCCCGGTCGCTCAGCCTGCAAAAGCCGCGGGGGAATACGTCGGCAGGCATTCTCTACGTGACGGTCCCGGCAGTGCCGGATGTGCGCTGTGAACTCACCAGCTCCAATCCGGCAATGGCCGCCGTGCCCGATTCGATTGAAATACCGGAAGGTACCGTTCGGGTACAGTTCCCGATCAAGTTATCCCCGGACTTCGATCCGGAAAGCGTAACCGTTTCAGCGGAATGCGGCGGAGTGACGAAGACGGCACGGTTCCCGGGCCGGTGACCTTTCAAGTCGCAAACGCCTGATCCGGCTACCAGACCGGCGTGTTGCCAGGGCCTTCGAATGCATCGGTCCGAGGCGGGCGAGCAATCAGACACGACGGACCATATTATCCCGGCAACCTTTTTCAGGCAGCAGGCATATTTGGTAGTAAGTGCACGCGTAATACAGCATTTCGCGGAGGCTTTATGACAGCTTTCTCTTTCCCTGCGCACTTCATGGTGATTTCGGCCGCTGCTGCGCAACTGCTCTCGCCGCAAACGAATCCCTCCAATGCGGAAAAGCCCGGCAGCCTGAATGGGCGTGTTATCAATGCCAGGACGGGCGAACCGCTCCGGCGAGTCAATCTGACTTTACGCCCGTTTGGCCCGGGAACCGGTTCCATGGCAATGATAGGACCGGCGGCGCCGGCCGCTCCTTACGCCACCACAACAGACGCGGATGGCAAGTTCCGCTTCGAAAAAGTCGACCCGGGCCGTTACCGGATGATGGCCGAACGCCAGGGGTTTGTCCGGCAGGAATATGGCGCGCGTCCGAACTCGATGATCGGCGCTACCATCCAGGTGGCGCCCGGGCAGGAGATCAAAGACCTCAACTTCAAACTGATTCCACAGGCGATTATCACGGGGCGAGTTTTGGATGAGGAGAGTGAGCCGCTCGCCCGTGTCCAGATCCAGGTTCTGCGCAGGCGGTTCTTTCAAGGCAGGCAGCAACTGATGCCCGCGGGTGGCGGGATGACGATTGACACCGGGGAGTTTCGCGTCGCCGATCTGCCTCCGGGACGATACTGGCTCAGCGCTATTTATCGGGGACGGATAATGATGTTCGGCGAGGCTCCGGCACGGAACACGTCTGGCAAACCCGAAGAGGAATACGTAACGACCTACTATCCGAGCGCGATCGATCAGGCCAGCGCCCAGCCGATCGACGTCGTGGCAGGCCAGGAAGTATCCGGCATGGATATCCGGATGCAAAAAGCGCGGGTATACCGGATCCGTGGCAAAGTCGCCGGCGGAACGCAGACGATCCGCAGTTTGCGGCTGATGCTGCTTCCTCGGGAACGCATGATGTTCATGGGATTTGGGGGCAGCGCCGGGGGAATGGTCAAGGAAGACGGCACATTCGAGATCGGAAGCGTGCAACCTGGCTCCTACTATCTGGTGGCGTTGCCGATGCAGGGTATGCAGTCCCCGATGGGAAGAGTACCGGTAGACGTGGGACAACAGAATGTCGACAACGTGGTGTTCACGCTGACAGGCGGTTTCACGGTAGCTGGAAATATTCGTATCGATGGAGACGTCCGGCAACTGGAACAGGCGCAGGGAAAGAGCATCAGTTTTGCAATGGCTCGCGTGCAATTTTCGCCGATGGAAGGAGTACCGTTCAACTCCCCGGGTGTTTCGGCAAAGGCCGACGGCTCGTTTTCGCTTGAGAACGTCAGTCCGGACAAGTACCGGATCACGGTATTCAATCTTCCGCAGGGCACGTGGCTGAAGTCTGTCCGCGTGGGTGACAGAGATGCTCTTGACGATGGAATCGACATGAGCGGAGGCGCTCCGGGTCCGGTGCAAATCACGCTCGGTACAGGGGTGGGACAGATTAGTGGAATCGTACAGGGTGCGAACCAGCAGCCTTCTTCCGGCGGTATCGTTACGCTACTGCCGGATCCGATGAAAGAATACCGCAATGATCTTTACCGGATAACGACCGCCGATCAGAACGGCCAGTTTACTTTGCAGGGAATCGCTCCGGGTGAGTACAAGCTATTTGCCTGGGAGGACGTCGATCGCACCTCCTATATGGATCCCGAGTTTCTGAAGCCGCATGAGAGCAGCGGGAAGAAGATCACGGTAAAAGCGGACAGCCAGCAGCAGTTCTCTCTGACCCAGATTCCGGCGGATGCGTCTAACCCGAAGTGAGCACGTTATTCCGTGTTGTAAGGAAGTGTCGCATGAAAGTGAAAACGATTGCCTCCTGCCGCCTGGTTCTGGCAGGGATCGCTGGGACGGCCCTGTTTGCATTGGCCGCCAACGCGCAGGAGACCGCGCTCGGCGCTTTACCGGCGAGTTTCAGCGGGCTACTGCCTTGCGCCGATTGTCCGGGCATCCGCTACACATTGAACCTGTTCCCGGACCAGTCGTATTTTCTTCGCCATACTTATACCGGAAGGGGCGCCGGCAAATCCTTCGATGACATCGGCCGGTGGAGTTTATCCGGTTCCACGCTGGTTCTAACAGGCGGCAAAGAATTTGCCGCGCGGTTCGCTATTAAGAGCAGTGAGGTTTTACGCCAACTGAATCTCGAAGGCCGCGAGATTGACTCGAAGCTCAATTACGATCTGCGGAGGACCGCGGCGTTCGAACGAATCGAGCCGCGCCTGAAGATGAGGGGAATGTTCCAGTATATGGCCGATGCCGCGGGATTTACCGAATGCCAGACCAGGCAGCGCTGGCCCGTCGCTATGGAGGGAAGATACCGGGCACTGGAAGCGGCATATACCAAAACCCGGCGGCAGCCTGGGGAAGAGCTTCTGGTGGAAGTCGAAGGTCAAGCTGCGATGAGGCCGGGCATGAATGGCGGACAACCGGTTCTCACCCTGGTTGTTGAACGCTACATCGGCATCTGGCCGGGAGAAACGTGCGGGGCGCCCGGCGCCACCTCGCCGTTGCAGGAAACCTATTGGAAGTTGACACGCCTCGAAGGCAAGCCAGTGGTGCTTGCTGAGAAACAGCGAGAGCCGAGCCTCGTCTTCCGGACTGAACAGAACCGGGTGACCGGCTTCGGCGGCTGTAACAAGCTGACAGGCACCTATAAGTTGAACGGTGGCGAGTTAACTTTCGGCAAGATCGCCTCCACAAAAATGGCATGCTCGCAAGGAATGGATATTGAGCTGGCATTTTTCAAGGTGCTCGACCAGGTCCGCAAGTGGGAGATTCTGGGCGAGCATCTTGAACTGTACGATGAAGTCGGCAACCTGCTGGCAAGGTTGGAAGCGCGGGCGCTGAAATAGCCGCCGTTTACGGAGCCACTTGAAACGTAACCGTCTCGCTGCTGCGCCCGGACGTCACCGTAACCGTCACCAGGACAGCCTTGGATACTTTCCTCGTAGTGGCGGTGAAGGAGAAGCGATTGGCGCCGGCGGCCAACGCAATGGATGTGGGAACCTGCAATGCCGCCGTATTGCTGCTGGCCAGTTTCACACTCGTGCCGGATGCCGCGGCGCCGCTTAGCAGAACGGTGTTGCCGGCGAGGCTGGTCCCTCCGGTGATGGTGCTTGTCTTGGGGTAAATGCGTAGAATCGATGGCTGTGTAATAGCAACCTGTCTCGACTTCGAGACGCCGTTTGCCGTAGCGGTAACGGTGAGAGGAGTTTCGTGGGCTACCGCCTGGATGCGCATGGGAAATTCGCCGCGGCTTTGTCCCGCTGGGATATCAATATAAGAAGGCCCCTGTGCGAGGGTTGAATTCGAATACGCCAGGCTCACCCTTATACCCTGATGTCCACTGCGGTTTAAAAACAAAGCCACGGGAACCACGCCGCCTCCCGGCGCCCAGGGTTTGATGTAGAGGGAATAGGGAAACGTTGCCGGATCGGAATTGCCGCTATCAGCGTTTGCGGGCGCAACGTCCGGCTCGACGGAGAACCAGCTCGTCTTGCCGATTCCGGTAGCGGCTGTTACCGTGAGTCCGACCGATGTTGCCTGCGCGACGGTCTTGCCCACAACGGAAAAGGTAACGGCGGTCGCACCGGCCGGAACGGTGATGGTTTCGGGAATGAAAACAGCGGCGGCAGTGGTGGCGACCTGCAGTACGGCGCCTCCCGCGGGTGCGGGCTCTGAAATTTTCGCTGTGGCAATGAGGCTTTTGCCGCTCAACAGCTTTGTCGTGTTGAAGGTGAGTTCCGTTACGCCAAGGGCGGCGTTGGAGTTCAGGACGGTGCTGGCGCTGGATGCGCCATACGAGGCGGTGACTGTTATCGCAGTAGTCGCCACGGCGGCCTGGCAACGCATTTGAAAACGTGCGTAGGATTGGCCGGCCGCAACTACAACAGGCTGGGGAAACGTCACCAGATCAGGTTTCGAACTGGATAACTGGATAGTGAGGGGAGCCGAAGCGGGCCCTTCCATCATGAGCAGGTGCTCGGAATCGCCTGCATTGAGAGTTTCCTTCCGTGCGTTCACGGACACTACACCCTGAGGAACCACCAACAGCGTGACCGTGTGCCTTGAACTTCCGTACGAGGCGGAAATGGTCACTGGAGTGGGCACGCTGACAGACTTGGTAACGATCTCGAACCGGACCGAATCGTCTCCGGCTTTCAGTGGTACGGCGGCGGGTATGGCGGCGACGGCCGGAGCGCTCGACTGAAGCAGTACCTGGTTGGCGCCGGACACCCGTTCGGCCAATATCACGCGGTTCCAAGCAAGGGAAACTCCTCCCATCACGCGATTTTGAGCTAGTACCAGGCGGATTTTGGGCGTTGCCGCTCCCACCTCGACAGCGCCAAGATCGGGCGCCGCGCCGCGCGCCGCGTCGAGGATGTCGTGTTCAGGGGTATCGGCCGCCTCCGACCGGCCGATTACCGGACTGCCGGCTGCAGGCTTGCCATATGTTTTGACCAGGCGCTCGAACTCCTCGCGAATACTCTTGGTTCCGCTCGAAAACCGGTCACCCCGCCAGGAGGGCAGCACAACCGCGGCGGATTGCGATGGCAGCAGCGGGTTGGCCAGGATGGTCCGCGGGTCCATCACGTAATTCAGCACATCATTATCGACAGGGATCGCCGTGCCGCCATTCCAATAGAGGTTATTGCGTAACTCCAGATCGGTGGATTCCGAAGGCAAGCCGTCGGAAAAATCGTTCATGGTGCCGGTAGGATCCGACCAGATGTTATTCAGAAACCGGATGCCGCGGTTGACGGGGTTTCTTACTTCCCGGTTTAGCCGCATTCCAAAAGCATTGGCAGGCAGATCTCCGGCGACGGTGTTGTTGCGGAATACAATGTCCCGCCCGCCTTTCACTCCGAAAGGAGCGCGCATTTTGACCGGTGAATTACCAATCATGAGATTGTTTTCGACCACGACTTCCTGCGCTTCGTGGTAGGGCTTGCCGTCTTCCCCGATAAGAACGAAGTTCGATCCGGTGTTGCCAATGTAATTCAGGAAGACATTGCCGGTAACGTGGGTCCGGCGGCTTTCCGGAACACCGCCCGAGTTTTTGATCACGATGAAACCGTGCGTATCCGTCATCCGGACACCGGCTGCGGTTGCCTGGTCGTTGTAGAAAATATTTTCGCGAATCAGCACATTAGTACATCCGTTAACATCGATATGCTGTCCGGCGGAGCCCTGCTGATTGCGAAAGCGGTTTCCAATGATAAGAATATTGCGCGAGCTTTCGTTAATTTTCAGCAGGTCGTTGTTGTAGCTTTCGTGGATCAGGTTGTTGTACAGGACGATATTTTCGGAGGCTGCGATGTGAATGGCGAGCGGCGAACTGGTGGAGCCGCTCCGTCTGAAGTCAAAGCCGGAAAGCTCGATATTCACCGCGCCGCTGATCATAAGAACCAGTTGAGAGCGGTTGCGAAACTTGGCTCGATATGGGTTTTCAGCCCTGAAAACGGTGGGGTTTGTGAACTTTCTCGAAATCCGCACCAGCCCTTCATACGTGCCGTTCCGAACGACGACCGTGCTGCCGTTATCGGGAACGCTGGCAGCGGCTTTCGTAAGCGTAGCCCAAGGTCTGGCGGAAGAACCATCGCCGGCCGAATCGCTTCCCGCCGGGGCTACGAAATAGGTGGACCCGGTCTGTGCCGGAAGAATCACCGGCACTGCAATAAACAAAGAAACCCAGGAATAGAATTGCGCGATTTTCATATGAATTAATGGTGAATAATGCATACTGGATTCTCCCAGGAACAGCCGGACAAAAAAAGCACGAGAGGATACAAGCCCTATACGCGGCGGGATACAGGCACCGGCGTGTAGTCACAACCTGGGCTTGCAGAGTTCCCAAACGCTTCCCAGCAGATCGGAAATCACGCCCCGGTCAGTAGTCGAGGTTCCAGTATAAGAAATCAGTACGGGGGTTACTACAGAAACGTTTGCAGGTAAGTACTAACCCCTTTGTGGGTAATGTGAGCGAGTACGGAATTATAAATGTCCATCATCCGCGCCGTCGCGCTTTCTCTGGAAAAGTTATGGTGAATAAAAGCGGCAGCCCCGGCAGCTAAACGCTGCCGCTCCACGGGATGTTGGATGAGAAAGGCAAGCTGGCGGGCGAGGCTGCCGGCGTCGCCGGGCTCAAACAACAGCCCGTTTTGCGAGTGTTCCACCAGTTCCGGGTTTCCACCGGTGCGGGAAGCCACCGGCGCACATCCGCACGCCATCGCCTCCATGAGGGAGTTGGACAGAGCCTCGGAGCGGGAAGGCAGCACGAAAATGTCGAACGAACGCAACCAGGGCGCGACATCGGCAACGGCGGGTTCGAAATGGCAGACGGTGTCAAGGGCCAGTTCCCGGGCCAGGGCGTGCAGGCGGGATTCTTCGGGGCCGCTCCCCACGATGATCAGGCGCAGCCCGGGGGCCAGAGGCCGGATTCCGGCGAAAGCTTCCAGCAGCGTGTCGAGGCCTTTTTCGGGGCGCAATACGCTGGCGGCGCCGATGAGGATGAAATCTCCGGGATGGCGGAAGGGCCCGGGGCGCGGCTGGGGCTGGAAATGCGCAGTATCGATGCCGTTATAGCAGAGGTGAATCCGCCCGGCGGCAATCCGTTCGTCTTCGATCAGGTGGCGGCGCACCGCGGCGGCATTGACGACAATCCCCTGCACAAGCTGATCCGAGAGGCGCAACAGCCAGTGGTCCCGCGCGGTGCGCAGCGTGCGGAACGAGCGCTGGCTGGACAACACCACAGGCACGCCGCAAAGCCGCGCCGCAGGCACTCCGTAAATATTCATGGGGTGATCGAAGGTGTGAACCAGGCGGATACCGTTTTCCCGGATATAGGCGCGCAGAAGACGCACGCCCTGCACGGCGCTCGCGGACAGAAGGGAACGAACCGGAAGGGCAAGCACGGGAATGCCCGCCCTGCGCAACTCCTCCGCCCGGAACCCATCGTCATAAAAGCAGGCGGCATGTGCGCAGAAACGGTTGGGAGGCAGGCTGCGGGCAAGCTCGGTGAGTTGACGCTCGGTTCCACCCGCGCCAAGGGTGCGCGCCATTAACAGAATATTTACGGGAGAGGGCATCATCTCATCGAAGACGCCGCCAGGCGGCGCCCAGCAGACCGGCAAGCGGTGTACAGCCTACCAGGCCGGGGACGAAGAATGGATTGAAACAATCCCGGAGGGAAACGTAGCGGCGCAGAAGTTTCCGGGCTTCACGATGCTGTCCCCAATAGCCCAGGATAGCGGCCGTTTTGGAGGCGCGAATTGCATAGAAGCGCCGGAGCAGTTCCCGGAGTTCGCACGGGCACACCCGGGCTGCCTCTTCCGGGTCCAAGAGAAAGGGTTCGAGGGGCCGCATCCTTTTGAGGTTTTTGCTCAGACCTGCCGCGTCCCGGTAAAAGGCCGTCAGCGGCCGCAGGTGAAAATATGCGGTCTCGTTCAGGAGAAACTTCAGCCACAGGATCGCGTCCTCGCCGTAGCGGCAGCCTTCTTTCGAATAGAATCCACCCCAGCGCCGGATTGCCTCCGCGCGGGCGACGGTGTTACACGGAGACATGTAAGCCACCATATGGACGAACTTGAGCGGCGGAGTATGGGGCGTGACGCGCTGCAGTCCTTCGTGAAAGCCACGAGCTCTCCACATGGGCTCGCGGGACACACCTTGGGGATAATCAATATAACCGGAACTCACGGCGGCGGCTTCCGGCGCCTGTTCCGTTAAAGCCGCCAGGCTATGTTCCAGGTATCCGGGAAACCAGACGTCATCGGCATCGAGGAAAGCGAGGAACTCCCCTCGAGCGCAGCCGATACCCCGATTGCGCGCGGCGCCCGGGCCGGCGTTTTGCTGGCGCACAAGGCGGAACCGTTCGTCGGGATAGGCATCCACCAGGCGGTCTCCGCCATCGGTGGATCCGTCGTCGACGACGATGACTTCAAAAGAAGTAAACGTCTGCGCGCGAATGGAGTCCAATGACCGGAGAACGTAAGGCGCCTTGTTATACAGGGGTACGATGACGGAAACACGCATGGCAAATACGAAGACGTTAGTGCCGAAATTTCAATGATACGGGTTCTTTCGATGATCGAAGCGCATACGCTGACCGGACCGGCCAAAAACCTGTTGGAGTTCTGCCGCGAAGTGCGGAAACAGGGAGCCGGAGGTGTGGAAGTGTGCATCGCGACGTTCCGCCGCGGCGCGGCCGCCGGCGCATCGGATACTTTTCTGGAAGCGGTACGGGATGCCGGCGTACGCTGTGAAGTCATTCCCGAAACGTCACGGTTCGACCTGCGGGTCTTTGGTGCAATCGGCCGCACCGCCGCCCTTTTGGAGCCGGACATCATTCAAACGCATAACGCCAAGTCACATTTTCTGCTGCGGTGGTCGGGATTGTGGAAAAGCTATCCCTGGATCGCGTTTCACCACGGCTATACGAAAGAAGACCTGAAGATGGAGATCTATAACCGTCTGAGCCGGAGGGCAATGAAAAAAGCCCGGCTGGTGCTGACGGTAACCGGCGCTTTTGAAGAGCAGATACGGAGCGCCGGCGTACCCCACAGCCGCATACGCGTGTTGCACAACGCGATTTCGCCCCAATGGAGCGAGGGGCTTCGATCGGAGGCGGCACGCGCAATCCGGCAAAAACTGGTGAAGCCCGGGGAGAAGCTGATTCTGGCGGTAGGACGCCTGTCTCCGGAGAAAGGCCACAAAGATCTGCTGGAAGCGGTGCGTCTGCTGTCGTCCCGGCAAGCCGGGTTGCCGTTCCGCCTGGTTCTGGTGGGCGATGGACCGGAGCGAGCGAATTTAGAACGCGTCGCCCGGGAACTGGGGGACCGTGTGGTGTTAGCCGGGCACACCAGTGATGTGCGCTCTTATTACGGAGCCGCGGATTTGCTGGTGCTGCCGTCGCACAGTGAAGGATCCCCGAACGTGTTGCTGGAGGCAATGGCCGCGGGTCTGCCCATTGTCGCGGCGGCAGTGGGCGGCGTACCGGAGATTGCCGGGGATGGCCGGACCGCCCTGCTGGCGCCGCCACACGATCCCGAAGCACTGGCGAACGGCATAAAACGTTTGTTGGAGGAACCGGAGCGCACGGCTTCACTGGGACAAGCGGCCGCGGCGCACGTCCGGACGCACTACTCCCCGGCGGCTCGCGCTGCGGCATTACGCGGTATTTACGAGGAAATCAAGAAAATCGTAAGCTGAATTCAGGGTGCACTGGAGGGGCTAAAGATGAACATTGATAAGTACACACTGAAAGTCAAAAAATTAATAGACAAGTACATATTGGACAAAATACTGTCTGACACTTTGGTCGTGCCTTATCTTTCCTTCTGGGCAGGTTTCGTGTTGCGGATACGCAAGCCGCTTATTGTTGGAATCACCGGGTCCGTCGGCAAGACAACGACGAAGGAGATGATCGCAGCCGTCCTCAAGCACGAAGGTGCGGCGCCCATTGTTGGTTTTGCTGGGAGCACCCCAAAGAACATGAACGATGACATGGGCGTGCCGCTCACGGTTTTGCAATATGACGATTGGTTGAAAGGGCCCAATTCCAGGAAGTTTGTGGCGATGTGTTTGTTGCCCTACCGGGCTCTGTCACTGGCTTTCCGATGGAAGTATCCGAAAATTCTGGTGATTGAGTATGGCACGCACTGGAAAGGACATCTGCACCGCATCGCCAGGTTTGTACCGCCCCATATTGCCGTGGTGACCACGATCGGCCCTGCGCATCTCGAACGGCTGAAGACCATCGAGGGGGTAGTTTGGGAGAAAAGCGCCGTTGTTCGGGCTGCTCCCCCGTCGGGATTAGTCATTTTGGGGCAGGATCACAATTACGTGCAGCAGTTGGAGCAGATGGCGCGTGCCCCGGTAGTTAAGGTCACCGGAAGGGGAACGGATCTCTCGCAGAACATCGCCCGTGTTGTTTGCCAGCACCTGGGTATTCCCGAAGAGGTTATCACGTCCGCATTGCAATCTTTCCAACTTCCGCAAAGACGGTTGAACCGGGTGGAGTTTGCCGACCTTACGGTCATCGATGACACTTACAATGCCAACCCCCTGTCCATGAAGTTTGGACTGGAAACACTGGCTGAGACCGCCAGAAACGGTCAACGGCGTGTGGCCATTTTGGGGGCGATGGCTGAACTCGGAGAAGAGGGGCCGCGATATCACGAAGAGATCGCTGCCTTTGCGCGCAGCCTGGCAGATCTCTTGATCGGCGTCGGAGACCTTGCCAGGCATTACAGTCCTGACTATTGGTTTGACACCGGTGATGCCTGCATAAACCAGATCGAGGGACTTATCCAGCCGGGGGATTGTCTTTTTGTAAAGGGATCCGCCTCGTCAGGCATGCGCAAGGTTGCTGATAAATTGCTGCACATTGCCGAAAACGGTCTTAGTACGAAAGAAAAAACATAAAGGCAGTTAGTAATTCCCTGCAATCTGCGTATCTGGAGATCCCATGCGTCTTCTCGATGTCAAGACATCCCTCCGGCCGGAAGGCATTCGCCTGACGGGCATCATCGAAAAGCAGAACCGGGAGCGGTTCGAGCTTTACTTCGATCTTCAAGTCCCCCGGCCCATGGAGACAACAGCGGCCGCGGATGCGTTTGCGGCGGCGATGCTGATCCCTGCGATGCATTCCGGAGAAAGTCTGGAAATCGACCTTCCTCTCTCGCCTCAGCTATGTTTCCGTCTTCCGCGCATTTGCGATATTTTCCATGCCTGGTTCCCCGAGTTTTCCCGGGTCGACATCAGGACAATGCCTCGGACGACTGGCGAAGGCATGCCGGAGCTATACGCAGGTACATTTTTCTCCGGCGGTGTGGATTCTTTTTATAGTCTGCTCAAACATAAGCACGGCTTCGGGACATTGCCGGCCCCACTGACTCATATCATCTTCATGCGCGGTATTGAAACGAGGCTGGAGGAGAGCAAGGACGTCGACAAAGCAGAGCAATGGGTTCGTCAGGTTGCAGCGGCCGCGGGCGTCCAATATGTCTTCGGAGAATCGAACATCCGGATGTGCTTTCAGGCCGTGGGGTCCGGCATTCGCTGGGCAGACCATTACTACGGCAGCTCCCTTGCAGCAATCGCGTTGGCGCTTTTCTCAACTCTCGGTTACGTCTGCATCCCATCGTCCTACTCCTATACTCATCTGATCGCCCACGGCAGTACACCGCTGTTGGACGAGATGTATTCCACCGAACGAACGCATGTGATTCACGACGGCTCGGAGGTAACCCGTCCCGTTAAAGTAGCCAAAATTCTGGAATGGGATCGCGACCTGATTCTGGCGCATCTGCGTGTATGCCATCTCAATTGGGGTGGGGCGTTCAATTGTGGAAAGTGCTACAAATGCGTACGAACGGCGATTCCACTACGCGTGCTCGGAGTTTTGGAGCAGGCACGCACGTTCCCCAATAAATCCATGGATCATTGGGAGCGGACCATCCTGCAAGACCGTCCTGCCTTAACGGAAGAGAATCTCCACTTTGCGCGGAAGTACGGTGGGGATGCAGCACTGATTGCCATGTTGGAACGTGTTGTACGGAAGCAGCGGCGTGGCGCAGGGCTTCGCCTGTTTCTGGAAAACTCGCCCTTTCATGCGCTGCTGCCCGCTCTTGTTCGCGCACGGCATGCTTTTCACCGCGTGCCGCGCTAGGGCACAGCCGCGAGGATGCTAGCACTGCTTATTGCATTCGTATGTAGCTGGCCAGAGTAATGACGGGAATTGCGTGGAATGTACCGAGGGTGAGGAGATCCCCATCGCCGGTGACGATTAGGTCTGCGCTGCCGTTCACTGCTACCTCAAGAATCATGTTGTCCTTTGAATCGCGGCAGGCGTGGACGGTGTAAATGATCGGGATGCGCTCGGCTACGCGGCCCAGAAGCCGCAAAAATTCCTGCCTGTCGCCAATGGTGATGTATGGGTCGAACTTCGGACGTGAAAGAACGCTGGCAAGCTCCTCCAGCATGGCATCCGACACGAGGAGCTGGCCTGTATCGACGGCCTTGCGGACCGCTTGGCCAGGAATGGAGTGCGGAAGTAGAAGCCTGCTGATTAGAACATTGCTGTCGGCAACGATGCGCTGACTACCGGTCATCCGAGAGGATCTCAGCCAGTTTGTCTTCAGTGAGCCCCCGTGCAACTACGGCTTCGCCGATTTGATCGCAGAAGCGCTGGAACTCGGCAGCATTCAGAGCGCGCAAACGGTTATACTCCTGCGACGAAAGCAGGACCGCTACATCACGGTTCTGCCGGCGGATGACAACGGGTTCGCGTTGTGCCGCATCCAGCAAGGCAGCCAACCGCTGTTTGGCATCAGTTGCTGATACGTACTTCACATATCCAGCTTAACCAAAATAGATAAATTGTACCCTGTTGGGCACAGCCGTGAGGATGCTAGCATCGACAGTTGGACATGACGACTCGCCAGCCTGTTCTGATTCTTACCTATGTTTACCCGCCCGATTCGGAGATTGGAGCTTGGCGAGCCTACCGTTTTTCCAAGTACCTGAGCCGGCTCGGGCATCCCGTGCAGGTGCTTTCCTCCACAACCGGCACGAAACCTGAGGAGCAGGGCAACATTTTCCGGATACCGGGCAAAATACCGGGTGATCCGCGAAAGCTGGCGATCTACACCGATCTTGCCCTGCGACTGATGATTTTCTACGATGCGGGCATTGTCTGGGTTCCGGGAGCGACCCGTTACGCCGCACGGTGGATGAAGGAAACGCCCCAGCCTGTCGTGATCTCCACTTCCCCACCCATTCACACCCACCTGGCCGCATGGTGGCTCAAAAAACGATATGGCGTCCGCTGGATCGCCGATTTCCGCGACCCGATGAGGGACAATCTCCGCCGGAAGGTGAGCCGCTCCCGTCACTTCGATCCTTTCTTTGAGCGCAGGATCATAGGCGGTGCCGATGTGGTGATCGCCAATACCGATCCCGTGCTGGCACTGTGGAAAGAAAGATACCCCGAGTTTGCGCACAAGATCCGCGTGCTGCCGAACGGCTTTGATCCGGAAGACTTTCAAACCATACCGGCCCTGCCGCCTCGCAACGGTAAGCTCATCACTCACGTGGGTAGCGTATACGCGGGACGCGACCCGATGTACATGTTGCGGGCAGTGCACCGTCTGATCGGGAAAGGCCGTCTCGCCCCGGACCAGTTGCGGATCGCTTTTTATGGTGATATGCCGCCGTCGATCCTCTCGGAGGAGATATTCCAGCGCCTGATGGAGACCGGCTGCGTATCGCACGACCCACCACAGCCGGATAAGCAAAAGTCTGAGCAGATCATGCGTGATTCCGATGTGCTCCTGATGCTGGATTTTATGGACAGGAGCCGTCTCCAGGTGCCCGCGAAAGTATATTTTTACGTGCGTACCGGGCGTGCAGTAATTGCCTGTACACGATTGGAGTCCCCTACGGAACATATTCTGGAGAAAAGTGGCATTCCGTACGTCTGCCTGCATCCGGAAGATTCCGAAGAACAACTGGACATGGGAGTGCTGAAGGCCGCTTCCTTTCCAAGTGGATACCATGAACCGAGCAGTTGGTTCCTCGATACTTACGATGCTTCACTTCAGGCGATACCGTTATCGAAATGGATCGAGGAGACGGCGGATAGATAACCCTCGTTATGTAGCTGCCCCGGAGCACAGCAAACGGTCATATTCCCTGGCAATCAGATAGGGCTTGCTAATCGCTAATCGGGTGCAATACTCTTATTAAGCGATGATCAGGCGGACACGGTGCGTCATGTACCGTATCTATTGGACGCTCCAGAAGATAATCGCGCCAAGTCTCCGGTACTCTCAGTACGAATACCGGGAAGTATTGGACAATTGCATTCAGCGTTCTTGCCGCTGGCTTGACCTTGGGTGTGGGCACGAGTTGTTCGGCAGATGGATGTTAGAACAAGAACGCGAGTTGGTGAATCGTTGTTTGCACGCTGTGGGAGTAGATCTTGATTTCGTGCAAATGAAGTCGCACCGGACCATAAGGGATCTCGTGGCGGCAGATGCCCAGAGGCTACCGTTTATCGACCGGTATTTCGATGTCGTGACGGCGAACATGGTAGTAGAACACCTGACGAAGCCGTTGGATGTGCTGGCGGAAATCCAGCGTGTGCTCCGTCCCTGTGGCTTGTTTATCTTCCATACACCGAATCGAATTGCGCCGTCGATTCGGCTGGCAAGGCACATGCCATACGCGGTTAACAGAAAATTCGCCCACATCCTGGAGAACCGGCCGGCTGAAGATGTATATCCTACGTACTATCGCCTGAATGATGTTGTTTGTGTCCAGCAGATGGCATTGGCCTCCGGGTTTGATGTTCTGGATCTACGGCAGATCAATTCATCGGCTGTCACTGCGGCTCTGGGTCCATTAGCTATTCCAGAACTGCTATACCTGCGAGTGATCTCCTCGGAGCGCTTCCGCCATCTGAGGACAAACATTATTGCCGTTCTCCGAAAGCCGGATGCAAGCCGTAGTGAGGCCCAGGAAAGCTTAGTGCGGCGCGACACGCCGCGGTGAAATTCGCGACGCCACTGGCGAGGGAACCTGCACCGGCAACTCTCGCACGGCAATCTTATGCAGGCTTTCCGCACAACCGACCAGCAATGGCATGTACATCATATAGGCGTAATTTCCGAAAAACGCTCCTACGACGAAGCAGACGGTGGATTGCGCCAGAACGTCTGCCGCGATGCTGAATTCTTTTGCACCAGGATTGCGTCTCGCCAACCGGTTGAGGCTCCATCCACGACGGATGGCCAGCAACACTAACGCGGCATAGAGCACGCCCGCAAGTATCCCCGATTCGCTGGCTATTTGCGTGAAGCTGTTGTGGGTCTGGCTCCAGCGTGCACGCTGCCCAGCCGCCTCCGTTTTCTCCGCGCTAGCCTGAGAGAACATACCCGGCCCCACACCAAACACAGGGTTATGAATCGTAATCCAGATGCTTTCTTTAAGCAGTTCGATGCGCGCCTCTTTTGATCCTTGCGCGAACTCCACCTGTCTGGTGTCATATTCCGATTGATCCACGTCGGAAAAAATCGTCAGGTAGCGCACCCATGCTTCCTGGGGGACGACGGCGGGTAGTATCGCCAGTCCGGCTAAAGCCGCCATCGAAAGCATAATTTTCGTCCGGAGCGTTCCGCGAAAGAACTGATAGCCCAAAAAGGCGGCCATGGTGAGCAGTCCCGCCCGGGAACCGGTCTTGAGCACCAGCAACAGCACTCCGGCCAGGACGCCCAGTGCAAGCAGGCCACGGAACGATGCCAGCCCCCGCGTTTGCAGGATGAAGTAAAGAAAAGGAGCGGCGACCAACAGATGCACCGCAAAGTCGTTGGGATTGCCGAGAAGGCCCTCTCCCGCGGAAAGACGCCCCATCCTGGCGGCGCCCCAAACCGCCGTGCCCGCCACGATCAGAAGCAGCGAAAGCGCGATGCTATAAATCAGCTTGCGGTACTGATGAAACGTCACGATGTTCCCGGCAATAATGAAGTACAACGCGACGGACTTCAGCCACATTTGCCGTACGATCAGATTGAAGCTCCCGCCCGGCCATTCGCTGAAAGGAATACACAAGATCAGCCACGCGGTGAGTACAAGCAGCATCTTGCCCGCACTGGTCTGCCCTGCGCGCAGCAGCCCACCGGTGATTAACGTCAGACCCAGCGCCGGCACCGCGACGGCGAAGGCCAGCATCGGGATCGGGATCAGGATTTCCGGCAACCGCCCATACACGATAAGCACATACAGAATGGTGAGCAGTCCCGCACCGACTGCAAGTCCGGCGGGGGCGGCTGGAGTGATTTGGCCCGCCGGTCTGGCCGCGGCAGGCCGTGCCGTAGCCGGCAATGGATTAATGGAAGTGCGATTCGGATATTTCACGCCGGTGCGGGTTTACTGAGCTTCCGAATTCCAGCATAAAGCAATGGGTCCAATACACGGTAGTACCTGGATAGACCGCATAGAGAGAGACATATTCCCCGCTATGGATACCATTTTCAGGAGCGCACAATCAGCCCGTTTTGCCGGGCTGCCACTCACACATGCTGATTGCCACGAATTTGACGGGAATACAGAGTGTTGTTCCTTTCACAATGGCGTGTGCTCTCTGGAGCGCGATCTCTCCTGTACCTCAATGGGTGTCTGCACAGGAGCGGATGGTAACCTGAAATAGGTTCGTAGAGCCTTCCCCAATCATGTGCTTGGTTCAGTCTGACTCAATTTTGAGGAGAAGGCGTCCTGTCAAGAGGGCGCACAGTCCATGCCTCTGGTGCCTTCTCTGATATGGTCGCGAACGTCTTCTTCAGCCTGCTGAGTTTCGCATCGAGCATTATCATCGCGTTCTTTTTGTCGCCGTACATCCTGCATCGGCTTGGAGACATGCGCTATGGCATCTGGGCACTGTTCGGCGAGATGCTGAGCTACTACGGATTGCTGGACTTCGGCGTCCGTGGCGCGGTGAACTATTTCGTTGGCAAATCCCTGGCTAATGAGCAGGAGCAGAATGTAAAGTGTTACGTAAGCTCCGCGTTTTTTGGCCTTCTTTCCATTTCCAGTTTTGCCTTCATCACCACCATCGTGACGGTACTGTTTATCGATCCAACCTTCGGGCGAGGCAATGTGAGCCAGATGGAAGTGATCAGCGCAGCAGTGCTTTTTCTGACGATCTTTTGCATCGGAATGCCCATGGAGCTGTTTGCGGCAGTGCTGATTGGAAGCCGCCGCCAGTTTCTGGTGAGTACCAGCGAGATTGTCGCCCGGCTGGTCTCTTCTCTTCTGATGTACCTTTTCCTGCTCTGGTACCCCGGGCTGATGGGACTGGTGGTGGCACAACTGGCGGGGAAACTCATCTACTGGAGCTCCCTTCTGCGGAACAGCCGGCGGTATGTGCCGGAGGCCAAAATATCGCTGCGCGCGGCGAGTTGGAAGAGCCTGTGGCATCTGGCTTCGTATGGTCTTCAGAACGCGACGATCACTATTTCAGGCATGCTCATCGCCCGCAAGGATGTCACCTTCATCACTCTTTTTCTTGGCGCCAGGTGGGTTGCAAACTATTCGTTTGCCCGTCTCATCGTCCGGACGATCACGAGCGCATGCTCCTCGATCACGCAAGCCCTGCGGCCCAACCTGGTGCATCATTGGGCCCGCCAGGAATACAACCAGGTTTTCTCGATTTACTACGCCGGCGTCCGGTACAGTTCTTTCATCTTGACTATGTCTTCGGCGTTCTTGTTCGCCTACGGGCGTGAGTTCATGTCATTGTGGATTGGAGCCCGGTTCACTGAAGGACCTTGGCAGTTTCGAACCGATATTGTCTTGTATTTACTGCTGGCATCGCAGATTCCCCGAACCATGCACAGTATGTCCTGGCAATTTCTTTTTGCGGTGGCCAAGCAGAAAAGTTTTGCCATTATGATTGCTTGCGAAAGCGTTATCAATGTGATCCTGGCAGTCGTGCTCATCCAAAAATACGATGTGGCAGGAATTGCAATAGCGACAACGATTCCCATGTTCCTATCGCACACGGTACTGGTGCCTTGGCTGATGCGCCGCCTGGTAGGGGTTTCTATCCGCCGTTACATTCTGGAAGGGATCGGCAGGCCGGTAATACTGGGGGTGGGCATGTGGATCTTCGGTCTCTGGTTAAAGCGGGTTATTTTGCCTGTGGCGTGGAAGCCGTTGCTCCTCGACGCGGCTATTATCGGGGCCGTTGGTACCGCACTGGCGTTTATTTTTGTGATGCGGCCTGGAGACCGGCCCCGCCTGTACGGTGCGATCTGGTCGGCGTGGAAATATCTGCGGGGTGAGCGGGAACTGGCGAGTTCCGGGACGGGGATCCCCGGATGAGCGCCTGCTCCTCCGAATCCTGGTTCCGCGTCCGCCGCACGAACGAAGGCCAATTTGTTTCAGAGGGACTTTTACAGGCATCCTTCGGCTACACAATTCCTTTGCCCGGCCGTGACAAGCCCGGCGGCATCTTCGCCCGCTGGCGTTGGACGGGGAGCGCGCTCGAAGCCGAAAACGACCGGTACGGCTTCTATCCACTCTTCTACACCACCGGCGGCGGCTGGATCGCAATATCTCCCTCACTGCCAAAACTCGTGAAACTGACGGGTATGTGGGAGCTGGACGATGCAGCTCTCGCCGTCTTCCTGCGGCTCGGGTTTTTTCTGGGGGAGAGCACGCCATTCCGCCACATCAAGGCCATGCCGCCCGATGGCCGCCTGTGCTGGCGGGACGGACAGCTCCACGTGCAAGGGCATCGCCACATTGCGCCGGCAAGCCGGTATAGCAGGGACGAAATCGCCAGTGCGTATATAGACCTGTTCCGTCAGTCCATCCGAAGACATCCTCCCACCAGTGACAGGTTCGCCATGCCGTTAAGTGGAGGCCGCGATTCCCGCCACATCCTGCTGGAACTGCTCGCTTGCGGGCACAAGCCGCAATTCTGCGTCACCGCCGAAGCCTTTCCCGCTTTTCGCGCGCAAGAAACCTGGGCGGCAGCGCAGATTGCCGGGGCCACTGGAACGGCGCATGTCGTGGTGCGGCAGCCACCCTCGTACGTTCGCGCGGAGCGTGAGCGTTTCCACATCACACGGTGCCTGAGCGATGAGCATCTCCTGTTTCTTCCCGTGGCGCGTTATATGCAATCGCGCGGCATTGAGTCGAGCTATGACGGTATTGCGGGAGGGATTTTTTCCGCCGGGGCGTTTCAGGAACGCGGGCAGCAGGAGATGATTCGCGCCGGGCGCGGCCATGATTTCGCGCGAGCAGTGATGTGGCCGGGGCCGGAGCATATGCTCGCCCTGGAATGGCGCACGCGGTTTTCCGGGGAACTGGCGGCCGAAGCAATCGCGGCCGAAGCGGAGCGATATTATAACGCTCCGAACCCGGTGGCCAATTTCTATTTCTGGAACAGAACTCGGCGGGAAATCGCGTTGTCTCCCTACGCGGTACAGTCGGAAATTCCGTGTGTGTATGCGCCGTATCTGGATCCCGATCTGTACGATTTCTTGTCCAGTCTTCCGGCGGAAGAAACACTGGACCACAACCTGCACACCGATGTCATTGCGCGTGCCTATCCTCAATATGCCGATGTGCCCTATGCCGGCAGTATTACACCGAATTACCGCGCCCCCTGGCGTCTCAGCCGCATCATGGCAGAAGCCGCATTGGAATGCATCAGCCGGAGCAGCGGGTTTCTGGATTTGAAATATCTGCTGCCTCGATTGGGTTATGCAGTGGCAAGGCCCTCCTATGCGGCTCAAATGTTTGGCAGAATAAGGAGTATTCTTTACTTCGTGAATTTGGGTGCATTTCTTCAGGGGGGAGGCGGCTAAAGAGGTCTTACATGAAGTTGTCAATTGCCTTACATCCGGATGCGGATTTGACACGCGAGTTGATCCGCCGGATGGGCGGAGCCCAGAAGTTCCGGGAATCTGACGAAGCCAGATATTTCGAGCTAGCCTGTGGCGGCGTGGCATATACGCCCGGAACCCATCGGGCGTCCCAGGTCCGTTTCTTGCGGCGGAACGGCGGCAACCTGCTTGTTTTCGCGGGTGTGCCCATTTCGGTTGAGGGCCTCCTCGATCAGCGTCTGGACAGGATTGCCACGCAGGATTTTTCCACCGCGGTGAAGGAAATCTCTTCACTGGACGGCGCCTTCGTCGCCGTGCTGTGGGACGAGACCGGTAAACGCCTGGCGATTGTGACAGATTTCATCGGGCTGCAGCCGCTGTACATGGCGGAGTCCAATGGCTATCTTTTGTTCTCCAGCGATATCAAAGCCATCATGGCCACGGGACTGGTGGCGCTCGAGCCTGATACCGCCGGATGGGGCGCTTTCATCGCGACCGGCCACTGGCTGGGCGATCACACCAGTGTGAACGGGATACGCCGAGCCGCACCCGGCAGCGTTTACGTCTATGACATGGCGCAGCGGCGCCTGGAGCATTCCTCCTACTGGCGGTATCCCGAACCCAAACAACTGGACCGCATCGAGCAAGTGGATGTAGACGCGATTGCCGGCACGCTGCGCGCCACCATTGCCGCCTACGGCGAGCACTCGCGCGAAGGAACCGTTCCACTGAGCGGCGGTTTCGATTCGCGCCTGATTCTCACGGTAGTGAAGGAAATGGGGTTTACCACGCGCATTGTGACGATGGAGCATCCCGACGAGAGCTTGAACATGGATGGCCGCCTGGCGCGCCGTGTAGCTCGCCGCTTCGGAATTATCCCGGAATGTCACATGCCGGTGCGCAGCTACTATGGCACAGAAGAGTACGTCAATTATGTCGTGCTGAATGAAGTTTCCACTCCCAGCCTGTATCTGTATATTGCGCAGCTTTCGGCCTATTTGAAGCCCGATATGACGTCAATTTGGGAAGGTCTGGTGCCGGGCGCCCTCATCACCCCGCCTGGCGGCGCCCATGGAGGCGACTTCGCCGAACTGATGCGCGTGAAATGCCGGCTGGAAGATCACAAATTGTGGCGGGCGGCACGGTTGTTGTTCCGGGAGTCCTTTGCCCGCGAGTTGTATCAGTCGTTTCTGGATATATTCCGGCGGGAGTCGAGTAGATATTCCGACGATGGGTTCGGAACCTCGGAGTTCATAGTTCGCAATCGTATGCGCAACCGAACCGGGCAGAACCCGGTAAAAGTTTATTCGGCGCATGTGTTGACTTTCAACCCCGGATTGAGCCGTGCGTTTTTCGAGGCGACTGGCGGCATTCCCTATGACCTCCGCGTAAAGCACAAAATCTACAGCGAACTGTACCGCCGCCACTTTCCCAAGATGGGCCGCATCCCGTTTCTGTCGGCCAACACGCTGCATCCGGGCCTGTCCCGGTTCGACGTGCAGTATCACGTCACGAAAGTGCGGCTGTCAAAACCTTACCGCCGCTACTCGTGGGCGATTCAGAGCCGCCTGGGCCGCGAAGACCGCTGGGTCTGGTGGGACGAATCACCCTTGATCGGGCGGATCCTGGACCTGATGCCGCCGGACGACCCGTATCTGAATCCCGGCACGATTCAGGCGGCGCGACGGGGAGACTATCCCGAAGGGCTGCATTATCAGGTGAAGGCTCTTCTCTTTTACTGGCAGATGTGGAAATGGATTATGGCTGGTGAGTTGAGCACGCGGCCGTCTTCCTTGCGCGATTCGCTCGGGCTGTTTCCGCTCAATGCCCAGCCGGAAATTTCAACGGCAGCGTAGACGGATTGTGCCGCTTCAATTCCACACGTTAAAATTGCACTTTCTTCTGGAATTCGCATTTTGAGAAGCGAGGCGAGGAGTTTCCGTTGTCATCTGCTGCACTGCCTGTAATCATCGGCAGTTCCCCCCGCCGCCGTTGGGAGGGCGACTACGTATTTCTGTTTCACAACCTGATCATGAGAGACTTCAAGGTCCGGTACAGGAACATGTCGCTGGGAGTGTTCTGGTCGTTATTGAATCCGCTGGTGATGATGGGTGTGCTGTGGTTCGTATTCACCCGGATCTATCCGAACAACTCGACGCCGAACTTCGCCGTTTTTGTCCTCTGCGGCCTGGTGCCCTATAACTTTTTCACGGTGGCGTGGGTTACCGCCACAACATCGATTGTGGATAACGCCGGGCTCATCAAGAAAGTTTCCGTTCCGCGTGAAGTGGTCCCCATTGCGGCGGTGCTGTCCACCTGCGTTCACTTGTCGATTCAGATCGGCCTTCTGATCGCATTTGTATTGGGCGCCGGCAAGGGCATAAACATTCACTGGCTGTGGCTTCCGTTCCTGTGGGGATGCAAGATCTTATTCGTGTGCGGCCTCGGGTTAATCTGCGCCGGACTGAATGTTTATATCCGCGACATGCGGTACGTGGTGGAGTCCGCCAATATGGTTTTGTTCTGGCTGGTTCCCATCTTCTACTCGTTCGCGATCATCCCGCAGGCGTATCACGAAATCTACCAGTTCAACCCGCTGGCGGCTCTGATTTTGGCCATGCGGAACATCCTGCTCGAAAGCCATGCGCCGCCGGCAACGCTGCTATGGAAGCTGGTGTTCAGCTCCACTGCTATTTTCATTGCGGGATTCCTGGTTTTTCAGCGCCTAAAACCCCGCTTCTACGATCACTTATGAGCGGCAGCCCGGCCATTCAGTTCATCAACGTGTCGAAGAGTTTCCATCGAAGCGCGGGACGCGTGCTGCTGCGGCAACACGTATCGGGCTGGTTCGGCCGCTCGAAACCGGAGCGCTTCGCCGCCCTGAAGGACATTACGTTTCAGGTGAACAAAGGCGAGAGTGTTGCCGTCGTCGGGGGCAACGGCGCGGGCAAAAGCACGTTGCTGAGCCTGGTGGCCGGGTTGGCGGTTCCGACAAGCGGCGTAGTGATTGTTGACGGGCGATTGGCGGCGCTGCTGGAATTGGGCTCCGGCTTTCATCCCGACCTGACGGGCGCGGAGAACGTCCGCTTGAATGCTTCGCTGCTGGGACTGACAAAAGGGCGAACCGAAGAACTATTCGATTCGATCGTCGATTTCTCCGGCATTGCAGAGTTCATCCATGAGCCTCTGCGGACTTACTCGAGCGGCATGGTGATGAGGCTGGCGTTTTCGGTGGCGGTCAACATGGACCCGGATATTCTGCTCATTGACGAAGTTCTCGCCGTGGGCGACCAGAACTTCCAGGCAAAATGCTTTGAGCGAATCCTGGAGTTTCGTCACAGCGGCAAGACCGTACTCTGTGTGTCGCACGCGGCGGGTATAGTCCAAAATCTCTGCGAGCGCGCCATCTGGCTGGATCACGGGGAACTGGTGATGGACGGCAGGATTCGGGATGTGATGGATGCGTATGGAGGGCGAGTGGCAAAGTGAGCGGGGCTGCCGCGTTTTCTTCTTGTGCACGTCCGCTCAATATCCTCTGTTGTTCTACTCGACAATGGAATGCGGGTGATGAATGGATATTGCTAGGGATCCGCCGGCTCTTTCGCCTAGCTTTCCCGCATGTTCCCTTCAATTGGATTCTTTACGATCGCAGCCCGGACTGCTTTACCTCTCCATGGGAATCTCCTGAGCGGCGTTCCGGCTTACTAGCAAACTCTTTTCAGCCGGAGCGGGCGTTGCACGGGATCGATCTCATCGTGGCGGGTGGCACGCCTGAGTGGATTGGACCGCATTTTGAAAGCCTCATGATGCTTCCGGACGCGGCTAGCAAACCGTGGTTCTTTCTGGGCATTGACCATATACATCCGGAATTTAGCCCCACTGCTCAGGAGGTTCAGATTCTATCCCGAGCCTTTATCACTGCCCGCGGGCGTCTCGCATTTGATGCACTAAAGACAATCGGTCTCGTTGTCCCTATCTTGCCGTGTCCCTCCCTATTTGCCAGCCCCTGGGAGCATCCCGTGCGGGCAATCAACTCCGTAGGCGTTGTCATCCAGAATGATTGTATTTTGAACCAATGTGTTTCTACAGAGCTCAAGCGGCAAACACTAACGCTTGTGCAGGATCTCGCGGCTCGATTTCAAACACGGATCATTTGCAACTATATCGATGAGTTTATGGAATTACTGCGGCTGCCGACAGATGTCGCGATCCATTACTCGTACGATTCCGCCGACTATTTTAAGCTAGTCGCGCAGTGTGATCTCATCGTCACTACGCGTCTACACAGTGCGCTCCTTGCCAACTCCCTGGTGAAGCCCGCCATCGTCGTGAACCGTGATCCCAGAGTATTATCCGCTATAGATCCATGCCCGTACATTTTCGCAGCCGATCCCAAAGACGTTCTGAAACAGCTAAATGTTATGGACGCCGGCACCATTGGTCGTAATCTTTTTAACTGGAAGCGTAATATAGAACAACATTACATAGCGCTTATTATGGAACGGTTGCAACGCCATGGTCTCTATCAACTTTCAGACACTAAGTGATGACGCCAAGGAAGATATAAACCGTCCCTTACTATCGGCGATTCATAGTGGCAATGCCGGGGACATCCTCTATTCTTTACCGTCAATCCGTGCGCTGGGCGTACGTCATGTCATTTTAAATGTATTTCGATCTTTCGATCCGCTGCGAAAGCTTACCAGGGAAGCGGCAGATGCTTTAGTTCCTTTGCTCATGGCTCAGGACTATATTGATCGCGTAACCGTAGTCCAAGCGGGTGTGCCGTTAGAGGGGATTGATTCAACCTGCATCAATGTCGATTACGTGCTGGACCGGTTCCGGCACCACGATATCGATCGTAACCATTTGATGTATGCGCACGCACGGGCCATGGGCGTTGATATTGATCCTAACATTCCGTTCCTGTCGGTTTCGCCGTGTGCGGAAGAACCAGGCGTTGTAATCTGTCTGACCCCCCGGTATCGTGGCTTGTCCGAAGAGTTCATACGCGACGTCGCACGATACTTTGAGCACATAACACTTGTAGCTATCCCGGAAGAATGGCAGACGATATCGGGTCTTGCAGGGGAAGTCCGCAAGTGCAAGGACTTCCTGGAAATGGCGCGTTTAATCCAGAGCGCCCGGCTGTTCATCGGAAACCCGAGCCTGGCGAGTGCCATCGCCGAGGGATTGAAGGTGCCGAGAATTATCGATCTTCCTCTCTCGCTCGCCAATGCGTTCCCCATTGGTCCGCGCGGATATGTTATGCCTGCGCGGCGGGATGAGTTTATTGATATCGTACGGCATCTTTGTCCTGAAAAGTCCTTGCAAGCTTCGTATGTGGACCTAAGGGAATTGGTGGAGCGCCTCAAAGGGGAGAACCAGCAACTACGCGATAGCATATCGAACGCGGCAAGTCTCGTCCCGTCTGTGATTCCATCCTCCACTGGTCTTGAACCGGATGACATTTCACTTGTATCCAGTGGTGGAAGCGCCCTATTCACTGGCGGTATTGAGTCGCGCATCGATAGAGAGAATCGAGGTATCTTTCTCCATCCCGGGCCTCCCGGGATGCATGAAACGACAGTCCGCTTTGCAAGCGTCGAACTCCTCGGGCATAACTGCTTTTCTGCCGATCTGGCAGTTGACCATGTTCGATGCGAGCCAGTTCGCTTTTGGTTCCGGCTTTGGGATCAGACAGGCACATTGCTAATTGAAAGTTCGATGACGGTCCCTGCAGCTACCGTCAGCCATTGGAAAGTACCGTTTCAGAAGGTGTTTGGAGTGACAGTAGTAGAACTCGCCACTACAATGGCCGAAGGAGCGGGTTCCGCCGATTATGCATGGGCCTGGTTCAAAAACCCGATGCTTGTGGCCAGACAGGATTAGCATGCCGCAGAAATGCAATCTCGCATATCGGTGCGGGAGACACGTGATCTGCCGGACGCGCTTTGGTTCCAGCTTGATACGGGTAGAAGTACTACAGTCTTGGATCAGGCGGGGAGAAGGAGCGTGAAAGGTTATCTGGACGAAGTCAGTCTGAGCACAATCAAGGGATGGGCGATCGATGCGCGTGGACAGCCGCCAAACCTTATCGCGTCGATAAATGGTGTACCCGTTGCTAGATTCCAGCCCACCATTCATAGAGAAGACCTTGTTGAGTTTGGACAACGGAACCTCGGTTTTGAGATTGAGTTGGGTTACACAGTAAATCAGGGCGATGTTGTAAGTATCACGGATGAGCACGGAGAACATCTCGTAGGATCGCCCAGGCGAATCGTAGATCTCACTGTTACAAGAGAGGAGAAAATCTTACATCTAATTTCCCGGGATATGAAAATTCTGGAGATTGGGCCATCGTACAATCCCATTGCGCCGCGTTCCCGGGGCTGGAATAGTTTTTCTCTTGATCACTGCACCCAGGAGGAACTAAAAGCGAAATACCGAGGGCAACAAGCTGTAGATCGAGTTGAACATGTTGATTACGTGTGGAACCGCGGCCCGCTTGAAACCGCCGTTCCGGTGGAGGAACATGGATCGTTTGACGCGATAATAGCCAGCCATATCATTGAGCATATGCCCGATCCCATCGGTTTTTTTCTGTCCGCGTCAGTTCTGGTGGGCGGGAATGGAATACTATCGTTAGTGATCCCCGATAAGCGTACGATGTTCGACTTCTTCAAACCGGTCACACTTACCAGTGACTATTTAATGGCACGCTATCTCAGCCGTACGCGCCATTCAAAGAAAACGGCGTTCGACAACATCGCTTATAACGTAAGTGAAAGTGGCGACGTGGCGTGGTTTCCGAGGGTGGTTGGCTCGTTTGGGTTTTTCGGCACGAATGTCCTTGCTGATGCAAAGCACGCTTTCGACAACACATCCGAAGACGATTCGTCGGAATATGTCGACTTCCACGGGACGGTTTATACACCGTCCAGCTTTTCTTTAATCGTCCTGGAGTTGGGTCAATTGGGAATACTTCCATTTAACGTTGCATGTACGTTCCCAACAAGTAATTGTGAATTCTATGTAACGCTACGGAAAGGCGTTCCCATCCAGCTTGAGCCTTCAGTCGTTCAGCAGGAACGGCTTCGATTGATGCGGGCAACGGTAAAAGAAGTCGGGGAGCAGGCTGCGTGGCTTCTGAACGACGAATCGGGTGATTTGTGAACGGCGCCAGCCAACGATTACATTTTCAGCCGGATCTTCTCATCCCCATAATCGAACACGCCGGGAAAATAGGGATCAGGGCACTCGATTAGCCGCCGCCAGCGTTCCTGAAACGCCCACCGTTCCCGAAAGGAAGTGCCACCTGTCCGGCTTGCACATTCATAATGACGCACCAGGACGCGTGGTTCGCAAATCACGTGCAGCCCGCGCTCCCTCACCCGTAAACACAAATCGACATCGTTGTAGTTCACTGGAAAGGACTCATCAAACCCACCCAGTTCCTGAAACAGTGCAGTTCGTATACCCAGACAGGCTCCCGTTACCGCCGTGACCTCGCGCGTGAGTTCCAACCAGGGGAACAGTTCGCTGCGAAACAGGCCCCGTCCTGGATGCCCCACCCCGTCCATCATACCGACGGCAATGCCAGCATGCTGAATGGTCCCGCTAGGATAGAGCAGTTTTCCTCCGACAACTCCAACCTCAGGTCTTTCCAGGTGAGCCACAACATGGTCTAGCCAGTCGCTGTTGAGAGGTTCCGTATCGTCGTTGAGAAAGAGAAGAAGCGAGCCGTTAGCTTTCCGGGCGCCGTGATTGTTCATTTGGGCGAAATGGAATGGTCCATCATAGGTGACAACCCTGCAGCCACGTTGAACCAGAACTTCCGGAAAATCGCTAGGCGCGATCCGATGCCAAACAGTCACTATCTCCCAAGGATCGTAACGGGTTGAGTGCTGAACAGCATTCAAACAACGGGATAATAAGGATGAGTCCCTGGAACAGATCACGATGCTGATCAGCGGCCGGCTGGCGACTTTCCGGTTTATGTAGTATGTATTAGCAACGGGCCCCAACTGAGGTTCACCCGTGACTCCCCGGCGCCGGAGTGTGTCGGTTAACGCCCGAAATGCAGCCGCCGTCGTGTAAGGTTTCGCCGAACTATTCACTGATGTAGAATTCAGGTGTTCTCTCCAGTGATACAGCACAAGCGGAACATGGCGGACACAAATGGGGCCGTCGGCAATCCGCAACGCGAGATCGTGATCCTGAGATCCATCGCATTCCGTCCTGAACCACCCTACCCGCTCCAGTACATCCCTTCGAATCGTCAGCAGATGGCCCCAGTACATGCAAGAGGTTAAAAGATCGGGTGACCATCCTGGTTTGAATTGCGGACGCACCCGCTCATCCTTGCCATCGAGATGGTCTTCATCCGTGTAGACTACATGAACGTCTCCATCCTGCAATGCCTCGACGACATAATGAAGCGCAAAGCGGTGCAGCACGTCATCATGATCAAGAAAAGCGACGTAGTCTCCGGTGGCGAGTTTTCCGGCTTCGTTCAAAGCGCCGGATATCCCTAAACGGCGGCCGGACGCTGCAAATTTGATGCGTTCGTCAGCCGCAGCTTCCCTGCCCACCCATTCACGAACCCATGATTCAGAGGAAGCATCGTCGCAGATACATAGCTGCCACCGGTTGTAAGACTGGTTGCGAACAGATGCTATCGCCTCGGCCAACCACTGCTGGATAGGGTTGTAAACCGGCATCAGAATACTGATCTTGGGTTGTGAGGACCACGAAGCCGCCTCCTTTTCGTGCCACTCCCGCGATGGAAACCGCCTTTCCTGCTCGCGTACCCATCTTCCGTATCCGTCCACAACGCCGGCCTTCCAAAACCGGAGATACAGAGGGTGTAGAGGAGATCGAAGCAGAAGCTGCCCCATCATTCTCTTTCTCGTCTCGAAAGCGGATCCCAACCGTTTCAGTGTGCGGAATATGATACTGTTTTCAACACACGCCAAGCGTTCTTCGAGCCGCTCGCACTCCACCCTGAGACGGTCGACGCTTTGCTTCAAACGTTCGATCTGTGCAGATTCAGAGCGGCTCTCGGCTTCTCTGCTACTTTTCTGTGTCATTTCAAACACTCAAAAAAGTCCAGTGACGCGCGGGAGCCCTCATGCCGGAATTCTCCTAGCTGCCGCGGCGCTTCATCAGAGGCGCAGCGACTTTGCGGAGAGGAGACGTGACTTTCCAGGAATACGAGGTTCGGAGTTCACTGATCTCGTGTTGCAGCCTCGAAATGGCGTGGTGGAGTTCTGCTATATTGCTTGGTGTTGTAGTTGGAGCCCGTTTAACCGCTAAACTGTTCATAAATGCTGTGTAAAGTTCAGAGCCCCGGAGCGGCTTAACGAGCCGAACGGCTTCAATCGCAGGGGCCCATGATTCCCTGGCAACGCGGTCTGTGTTCCGCTCTTCCTGAACCAACCTCGCTTGTTCTGAAACGTGCAACCAGCCTTCACGATACTGATACTCGAGAGCCTCCTTCCACTCAGCATACGAGTTCTCAACCAGACTGCGGTGCAACTGAAGCGGTGAGTCCGTATACGGCGGCGAAGTACTGTACACGCCTGCATGTCCATATCCAGCAAATAGCAGAATCTTCAAGTCGGATTTACCCGCCACAAAATCTAACGTCTCCTGATCCGCAACCGTCTCCAGCGGAGCAACACCGATGCTCGTTGGGCTTGATTCGAGCAACTGAAGATTCTTGGCGAAGTCAATCCCCCCGATTATTATCTGATGCGTGAATTGCGGCCTATCCAACACATTCCGTCCAACGAGAGCGATCGGTAATTCATACCTGCGGGAGAACTCCTCGACCGCACGGGTGACCGCCTCCCGGCTAGTAGTAAGGGCCGCAATATCACTCTGTATCCAGATGATCTGCGAAGGCTGCGATGCTGCACGGTCCAGCACCGCCGGGGAAAACGGTAGCGAGTTGGGAGTGATAAATACCTTTTGGTCAATCGCATGTCCGGAATACTTTTCAAGCATTCGTACAGTACGCGGGTTGGGTGCAGTTACAACCGTTGCACACTGCAAGCCGATGGATAATCCAGTCTCTGCGCCTCCTTCCCTGTAAGACGCCCGGGCCAGTAGATTATCATCCACGTCTAGCAAGAACGGTATATCTGAATTGTATAGGGCGCGATAGATAAACTCCGGGACTGTTCTTTGAATTACAATCGCATCATAGTACTGCTCATCATTTTTTAGCTTTTCAAATCCAATATCAGAGAAAGTGTGCGCCGTAATGATGTTCTGCCGCTGTAGGCTCCTGAACGGATGTTTTATGCGCAGTTCACTAATGGGTCCGGCATCTTGACTGATTGCAAGAGTTCGCCCCATTTGAGATAAGCGTGTGGGTGGTGAATGACGGTTAGAAACTGCCTTTATACGCTTACGGATCTGTCCCCCACAGAGTTCGCGCAATGCGGCCATTGAATTGTTTGAATTAAACTCCTCATCCGCAAGCCGTCTGGCGTTTAGAGACAGCTGTTCGACTAACTCAATCCCGCCTTGAGCCAGTTCGTCAAATACACTCTTCAGCGCCGTCAAATCATTGGGACAAATAGTCCAGCCCGCCCTATACTTCTCAATTGTGTTAGATAGCGTCGAGTAGTTGTTGTAGATAACGGGAGTACCGGTGGAAAGAAACTCGACTGTGCGACCAGTGATCGCCAGTTCGCGTTCTAGATTTTGCTCCATCAGTTCCAATGCGCACCAAGCCGTCGATAAGGCTTCTCTTACCTCCTCTGCGGAACGATAGCCGTGATACCTCACACAGCGGTGGGCCTGAAGGTCCGTTAGCATTGCGTTTACGCCAGGTTCGTTTGGAAGTCCGGCGTGAGGCCCCCCGTAGATATGTAAAGTGGCGCCCTCATACATTTCCAGAATTTCCGCCGCCTTGCGCAGAGCCCAGGCGGGATTCTGCCACGGATAAAATCCGCCGGCATATACAACGGTCAACTGGGGGCTGGGCTTGCGGCTCTGGGCAGGTATATCAAATGCGACTGGACACACGATAACATTAAGATCCTGGAAGCTGAACCCTGCCAACGAACAGTATGCAGACCAAAAGTACTTCTGACGTTCGGAGACAGTGACCACGTAGTCAATCTGGCGGAACTTCTCAACTGTTTCCCGGCAGCGCAGTTCTAAAACCTGACCGTCATGCATCGCGGCATCAGAGTCTTCATAGAGATGTAAAAAGGTTTCCAGATTAATAGGGCCATATAAATCGGCGATGTGAACAATTTCTTTCGCAAAGCGATGGACCGTACGAAACAAGTCGATATTGCAGTAGATGGCGATATCCGGTGCTATTCGATTGAGGACTACATCCGGTTCAAAATGATGCTCACAACTCCACCGATCTTCATCGCGCAGTCCGGGCAACACGGTATCTCCATATTGCTTGCCCATGTGCGTGGAAAGAGGCATGCTATAGGTAACCTGATGTCCGGCACTACGTAAGGCGGCAAGAACTTGTGCACTGCGATTCGCCCCGGCGGTACGTGGGGCCCCCGGGGGCGGCAGAAAATCGGAAGTAAATACATGAATCTTCTTGGCTGCAGTTATCATTTATATACTCATGGGCTGGTTTATAGGGCAGTTAGCTTTTGAATGTAAAACACGCTACTTAGTTCCCTCTCCGCGAAGAAGGCAGCGGGTAGTATAGTCACTTCCGGTCAGTCTGATATTTCGTCCAGCTGGGTGGCATGTTTCTATGAACTTCGATGTCTGTGAACCCTTTCAAAGGCTGGAGGGGTACATTGCGAGCCCATGCCGCCATTCTTGCTAAACCCTCATCCAAGGTCACTTGTGTTCCTAACTGGAATGTAGTGCGTGCCTTCGAATGATCGCTGTAGGCGTGCAGCACTTCGTTGCGCGCCGGAAGATAAGTTCTTGGATGTCCGGGCTGTCCCATAGCTTTTGCCACATGTTCGGCAAGCTCGTTCACTGAATAAGGCTGATCCGCCCCAATATTGAACACCTCATTGCGCGCGCCAGTGACGAATGGAGCCCTTGCAATTGCGGGAGCTACGTCACCCACATAGCTAAATGCGCGCTGTTGAGTTCCGTCTCCAAAAATCGTCATTGGAGCGCCCTCCCGAATTTGCTTTATAAAGATGCCAATGACATTACGATACGGGTCCGATAAATTCTGAAATTCACCGAAAACATTATGGGGACGAAAAATTACATAGTCCAATCCAAACATTTCATGTGCGGCGCGCAGATCCATCTCCACAGAGAGTTTTGCGATGCCATAGGGGTCTTCCGGACGCGGATTCTTATGCTCCGCCATGGGCGGCTCGATAGCACCATAAACAGCAATTGAACTTGTGAAAACGAAACATTCCGTTCCCGTTTTCACTGCTTCATTAATAAGATTAACGCTGCCTATCAGATTATTGGTGTAGTTGAACCGGCGGATAAAATGTGAAAGGCCTTCCGCGGCGTAGGCCGCCAGATGATAAACATGCCGAAATTTGTATTCAGCAAATAGAGAGGCGAGCAGGCTGGCATCGGTTATGCTGCCTTGAACGAATTGCACACCATCAGGGAGGTTCTCTTCAAAGCCGCCCGACAGGTCGTCCAGAGCCAAGACTGAAAAAGTTTGAAGTTTCAACAACTCCCGCGCCACATGAGCGCCGAGAAATCCTGCGGCTCCTGTCAGAAGAACCGACGGCTTGGAATCATTAGGCATACAAATAAACGAGAATTATAGCATCCGCTTTGAAGTGGTACTTTTGCCGCAAATTCAAGGCGTTAGTTTTGCGTATTCTCGCCGATCCACTAGCGTTAGCGGGACGGACCGTTGAATAAAGCAATTGACGTGTTGGTCAATTGACAACAGCCCAGCCAGGCACGGCAGCGCTCAAAATGTTCCAACCCAGGAAGGTATTCCCCTGCGTTCCCCCCAAGTACCACACATGGGTTTCGCGGGTCGTGTCGTTCTGCCAGATGAGATCCGGTCTCCCGTCCGCATTGAAATCAGCGGCACCGGCGATCCGCCAGCCTGCCACGGGGCCGCTTAAAACGTTCCAACCCAGGAAGGTATTCCCCTGCGCTCCCCCCAAGTACCACACATGGGTTTCGCGGGTCGTGTCGTTCTGCCAGATGAGATCCGGTCTCCCGTCCGCATTGAAATCAGCGGTACCGGCGATCCGCCAGCCCGCCACGGGGCCGCTTAAACGATTCCAGCCGAGAAGAGTATTACCTTCTGTGCCGCCCATGTACCAAACCCAAGCTTCGCGGGTCGTGTCGTTCTGCCAGATGAGATCCGGCCTCCCATCCGCATTGAAATCATGGCTGCCGGCAATGCGCCAACCGGGCACGGCGCCCGTTAGAATAACCGACCCGCCGTAAACATTTCCCTGCGCTCCCAACATGCGCCAGGCATGAACCTCCCGCGTTGTATCGTTCTGCCAAACCAGATCCGGCACATCGTTCTCGTCGAAATCGGGAATTGCAAATGGCCCGGTTACCGGCATTGTCACCGTATTGCTCTCTTGCATTCCTATTGACACAACCACGTCGTACCGGCCTTTCGGCAATGCAGCGGGTACGCTGAACGTAATCCGGTAAAACCCCACCGATCCCGCCAGCAGTACGGAGGATGTTACGGTGGCTGGTATACCGCCGACCCGGACTATAGGCATAGCCGCGGTGGGCACATCTACTCCCGGAAAGGGCACGCCGGTCATACCGGCAGGATTCGTTTGGCCCAGACCTACCGCGAAAACATGAAGTGATTCATTCGGAGCGGCGGGTGTCGTCAGGCTCACAATCTGTCCACTGTTCACGTGCAGGAACGAACCGACGCCTGTTCCGGTCGAGTCCCTCGAAAATACACCCGGAGCGTATGAGGTCACATTGATGGGATAGGATGCCGCGCCAACAGTGAGCGTGCCCGCGCCAACCGTCGCATCGAGCGGTATCTGAATCAGAAGCTGGGTCGCGGAAACGTCACTTGGAGAAACCCAGGCCGCCCGGACTTCTATTCCCTGTGTCACCGTTACGGCCGGCGGGGCGCCGATGTTCAACCCCGTCCCCCGCACAAACGCCAGGGCCCCCGGCGAAAGCCGGTTATCAAGAGAAGCAAAATTCACTACTGACGTAATCTGCTGCGCGAACCCTGTTACCGCGGTTCCCAACACGAGCGCCGCCGCCAGAATAGAGCCTCGAATCATATTGATTCCTCCGATTAGAGCAGTTCTATTTCAACTTACATTTGGTGCTTACCTTTGGTATTGTAGTTGGTTTCCAACCCGACTCCAGTACTAGATCCCATGTATCATGATGGGTTGTTGTACTCGGAGGCATCGCAATGAAAGGCATCATCCTGGCCGGAGGCACCGGCAGCCGCCTTTTCCCGCTGACGAAAATCACCAATAAGCATCTGCTCCCCATCTATGACAAGCCGATGATCTTCTATCCTTTGCAATCGCTCGTCGATGCGGGGATTCAGGACATTCTGGTGGTTACCGGCGGCAAGAACGCGGGCGATTTCCTTCGTCTGCTGGGGAACGGCAAAGAGTTCGGACTGAAGCATCTGAACTATACGTACCAGGAAGGTGAAGGCGGCATCGCCGACGCGCTCTCTCTGGCCGAACATTTCGCCGATGGCCAGCGCATCTGCGTCATCCTGGGCGATAACATCATCGAGGGCGGCATCCGCCCGGCTGTCGAAAATTTCCGGCGGCAGGAGCGCGGCGCCAGGATTCTGCTGAAGAAAGTTCCGGACGCCGAGCGCTTCGGCGTTGCTGAGATTGACGGCAACCGGATCGTAGGCATCGAAGAAAAACCTCTAAAGCCGAAGTCGAATTATGCGGTCACCGGCATTTACCTGTACGACGAAACCGTGTTCGACAAAGTCAAGCAGCTCGTTCCCTCAAACCGTGGCGAACTCGAAATCACGGATGTGAACAACGCCTACATCCGGGAACAAAGCATGTCGTTCGACTACCTCGAAGGCTGGTGGACCGATGCCGGAACTTTCGACTCGCTGCTGCGGGCGGCTAACCTGGTGAAGGAGAGCCGCGAAGCCATGGAGGGCGTTGCGGCTTCCGCCGTGGGCGGCGCGGAAAATTGATGGGGCAGACATTCGTTGTGAAGCGGGTTGAAGAAGTGGAACTCCCGCAATGTGAAAAAGGAATCGGGAAGGTCATTCAATCGCCGGATTCCCCGGACCTGATCGCGGGTGTGCGGGTGCAACCCTATACCTTGTGGCCCGACGACCGCGGCTACTTTCTGGAAGTGATCCGCATGGGCAAAGGCCTGGTCTCGCAGTATTCGCCCGAAACCACGCAGGTCTCCACCGCCATCAGCTATCCCGGAACTATCAAAGCTTTTCACTACCATCAGCATCAGACCGACTTCTGGGTGCCGGCGGCGGGAATGCTACAGGTGGCGCTGATCGATCTTCGCAGCGATTCGCACACGTTCGGTGCGCGCAATACGCTGTACCTGGGCGCACTGCGGCCATGGCAAGTGCTGATTCCTCCAGGTGTCGGACACGGCTACAAGGTGATCGGCGACAGCCCCGCGGTTCTGGTCTATGTGACGGATCATTTTTATAATCCCTCCGACGAAGGGCGCATTCCGTACAACGATCCGCGCATCAATTACGACTGGGAAACGCAGCGCAAATGAGAGTACTGGTCACCGGAGGAGCTGGTTTTATCGGATCGGCGTTCATTCGCACCACCATCGCCGCCGATGAATCGGCCGAAATCGTCAATCTCGACAAACTGACTTACGCGGGCAATCTCGAAAACCTGGCGGAGATCGAGAACCATCCGCGCTATCGCTTCGTACAGGGAGACATCTGCGACGCCGCGCTGCTGGACGGACTATTCGCATCCTCGCGGTTCGACGCCGTGGTGCACTTCGCCGCCGAGTCCCACGTGGACCGTAGCATTCTGTCTCCGGATCCAGTGTTCGAGACCAACCTCCGCGGCGCGTTCCGGCTGTTGGAAGCGGCGCGAATGCATAACGTCGCACGTTTCGTGCATATCTCCACCGACGAAGTCTACGGCAGCATCGATCCTCCACACGAAGCAAGTGAGAATTATCCGTTAAGGGCCAGCAGCCCTTATTCGGCATCGAAAGCCGGGTCCGATCTGCTGGCGCTGTCTTACTTCACCACTTACAGGTTGCCGGTAATCGTCACCCGCGCATCCAATAACTACGGCCCGTACCAGTTTCCCGAAAAGCTCATCCCGCTGATGATCTCGAATGCTTTGGAAGACCGGCGCTTGCCCGTATACGGAGACGGCATGCAGGTGCGCGACTGGCTTTACGTGGATGACCACTGCCGCGCGATTCGGGAAGTTTTGAAAAAAGGCCGCGAGGGCGAAATCTACAATATTGGTGGGAATTGTTCGCTGCCGAACTTGGAAGTGATCCGCCGCATCCTGGAGGCGGCACACAAACCGGAAAGCCTGCTGGAGACCGTGAAAGACCGCCCCGGACACGACAGGCGGTATGCCCTCTCGAGCGCCAAACTGATGGCCGAAACAGGATGGAAGCCGCTTACCGGTTTTGATGAAGGACTGGCGCGCACCATTGACTGGTACCGTCAGAACTCCGGCTGGGTGAAGCGGGTGAAGTCGGGCGAATATCAAAACTACTACGCCCTCAACTACGGCGCACGCGGGACGGTTTGAACGGCTCCGGTACCGGGCGGCCGCTCAGAAATCGCCGTCTTTGACATAGGGCTGGCTCCACAGTATGACTTGCAGAAGAACGGACTTCACCCAAGCCTGGTGCATCCCCTCGACTTCGGAAGCAGTGTTGCCTTTCTTCGCCAGGAACGGCTTCAGAGTGGCCGTAACCGGATAGATCAGCGCCGGCAGATAGCGATAGCTGATGTTGTCTACCGACTGCGCGCCATCGGTTGTGTTCTTTGCTGTGCGATGGTGCCGCCGTCCGATTTCATACTGGTAATCGAGCCACTTCTGATCGTAGTTGGCAGCCGCGGTGTCCAGGATCCATTGCTCAAAGCGTTTCCGGACAGCCGCCAGGTATTCACTGTCGGGCTGGCCATCCTGCTTCTTTCCGAAGTAGTAGACCAGGTGGGGATGCGACGCGACGAACCCATACCAGACGTCAAGGATATCGCCCGTCTGATCCTTGAGGATGTCAAACGACATTCGCAGATAGCGCGTGTCTTCGTCGGTAAAGAGAACCGTCTGTTTGAGCAGGCCGAAATCTTGCAGGCTCACTGGGGAATGCGTCAACTGCGGCTGGCCATAAGTGTATCCCGGAATTTGCGCAGACATAACTTTTTCCTTTCGTAGATGGCTTATTGTGTTGCGGAACCTCTAGCTACCCAGGCGTCCCAACCCTCGGAGGTTGTTGCCGCAATGAAATCATCACAATCAATCCGGATGAATCCGTCGCCGAAGGCGGAGTCGATAAAATCGCAATGGTGCGGCGTGTGGCTGCCGGCGTGGACGTTGGGCCGGAAGTACGTGCAGTGTGTACACATGCGGGCTACCGGAATTTGACCGCGTCTCTGTAGCGTTCCAATCATCTTCACCAGGCCCCGGTGAAACGTGACTTGCTCGTCGGGCGAAAGGGTATCGACGGCGGTAGCCAGGAAATCGGGCCATGCCGCTACTGCTTTCGCGGCTTTCTGCCCGGCGCGGGTTGGCACAATAGAAAGCGCACGAGCGTCCTGCTCGGACGTCCGCTTTTCCACAAGCCCCTTTTTAGCCAAACTCGACACGGCGTCGCTCGCCGTCGCCAGAGTAATAGCAAGGAGCGCTGCCAGCTCCGACAGCCGTAGCGGACCCTGGGTTGCCAGCGCGGCCAGAATCTGAGCCTGCGTGGGCGAGAGTTGAAGCTTCGCGGATTCCCTCCACTCGTTGGCCTTCATAGCGAGCCCGATCTTCATCAGGCCTTGAGCGATACGCATGGAAAGGGAAAGTCCGGTCATATTAATTAGGAATCCTAAGTAATAATAAGATTGCTCTGCCACCCTGTCAAGGGGCGTGCCGGAAAAGCGTTTACCGGTTCCACTCCTTTAGCCCTGTTGTGGGTATTGGTTCCGTGTGGTGTACTTGAAGAAAGTAAGCGATGGCCTCCACTGAGACCTCTCCCCAGTTAGCAAGTGCTCCCGATTCCCAGTTCCGCTTTACTTTGATTTCGATTCTGTGGTTCGGAGCGCTATTGTTTGCCGCTTACTGGCCTGTGCTGACGCGCCTGTTCAACCAATGGATGAACGACGAGGATATGGGGCACGGGCTGTTTGTGCCGGTTATTGCCTCCTACATCGCCTGGCAGCGGCGGGACAAGGTTCTTGCGGCCGCGGCGAAGGGTGGAAGCTGGCTGGGCCTGGTTGTGGTGCTATACGGCGCGCTGCAGCTACTGGTGGCCACACTGGGCGCGGAACTCTTCCTGGCCCGCACCGCCTTCATCATTTCGCTGGCGGGAGCGCTGCTGTTGCTGGGAGGCATGGCCACGATTCGCGTGCTCGCCTTTTCGCTGTTCCTGCTGCTGTTCATGGTTCCGATCCCTGCCATCATCTACAACCAGATCACGCTGCCGCTGCAGTTGTTTGCCAGTTCGGTGGCCGAAACCGCCCTGAACCTGATCGGCATACCCGTTCTGCGCGAAGGCAATATTCTGGAGCTTCCAAGCCAGCGGCTTTCCGTTGTCGAGGCTTGTAGCGGTATCCGGTCACTGCTCTCGCTGTCGTTCCTGTCGCTCGTCTATGCCTATTTTTTCGATGAGAAAAAGTGGATGCGCGCGGTGCTTCTGGTGGCGGCCATCCCTATCGCAATTATCACCAATGCCAGCCGGGTCACCATCACGGGTATCCTGAGCGAATACAAGCGGGAATGGGCGGACGGCTTTTTTCATACCGCCGAGGGGTGGATCATGTTCATGGTGGCGCTGGCGGCCCTGGTGATTACGCATCGGATTATAAACGCCGTGTACCATCGTGTGCGGGAAGGTGAGTCCTGATATGTCCTTCTTCCGAAACAAGCGAGCTCTTGTTCTTACCGTGGTGCTGATTGCCCAGGGCCTGCTGTTTCACACCACATCCCGAACCGAAAACATTCCGCCGCACGATCCGCTCACCACGTTTCCCACCGTGCTGGGCGATTGGAGCCTGTTCCGGGATGACAAAATCGGTGATGACGTTCTGGATGTGTTGAAAGCCGACGACACTCTCACGCGCTGGTACGTCGACAAAAAGAATCAGTCGGCCAGCGTGTTTATCGCCTATTTCAAATCACAGCGCACCGGAGTGAGTCCACATTCTCCCAGAAATTGCTTGCCCGGCTCCGGATGGGTGCCGAGTTCCGCTGAAGTCCTGCCGATCAACGTGCCCGGCCGGTCTACTCCGATCGAGGTCAACCGGTATATCGTCTCCAAAGGGGATTCGAAGAGCATTGTACTGTACTGGTATCAGACGCCCGGGCGTGTCATTGCCAGCGAGTACTCCGCGAAGATCTTCATGGTGTTGGATGCCATCCGTTATAACCGCACGGACACGGCGTTGGTGCGCGTCGTCGTGCCTGTACAGGAAAGCACCAGCGCAGCTACTGCTACCGCGGTGGATTTCGTCCAGCACCTGTTTGCACCTTTACAGCAGTTTCTACCGGCGTAAGCCGGCATAGCCGGTGGGTTTCTGTAATTGGGTGAAAATTGACGTGTATAATTCTGCGCTGGTATAATAGTATTACGTGGTTGCTGCCTGACTCCTCTTCATCGCCTGGGTGATATTAGAGGCGGCAGTACAACCTGCATCGAAACCCAACCGAAAGAAAAACCATGAAAAACGTACTGTGTCTGAAAAGACTGGTGGGCGCTTTTGTGCTTGTATCGTGCGCATTGATGACGATTTCCGCTGAGGCGCAGACGGTTGCCCGCGCGATCCCCGTCGAGCGTGCGGTTCCCTTCGGTACTACTACCGGAAAATTGATGCTTCTAGGGGATCATTTGGTGTACGTCGACGATCAGAAGGTCGACCTGTCGTTTGCCGTTGTGCGGAGCGACATGACGGATGTTATTACAGAGGGCTCCAACATCACTCTGCAATTCCGTCATCCTCTCCAGGACAGTTCGGGGACGAGCAGCCGGGCCATATTCCGCGCGATCGTCCCCACCGATACATCGCCGATTAAGTCCTGGTTTGGCATGGGACCGTCCGTGGTTTCAACTAGCGGCGCCGCCAGTGTAAACACCCCAGTCCCCGCGGCTGTGGAAACGTTTGTAGCCCGTCATGATCATTTTCGCGGTAGCTGTAGGGGCCGGCTGATCGTCTCCTCTTCGCAGTTGAGTTATGAGTCGGTGAACAACGTGAGTCATTCCCGCCGCTGGGAGTACCGTTCGATCAAGGAGATTACACAGAAGAATCCCTACGAGCTTGAAGTGAAGCCTTTCGCAGGCGGAAGCTACAAATTTTTCATCGATGGTCAAGGGATATCGCCGGAGCTCTTCAAAACGCTTGTCGATCGGGTAACGGCGGCACGAACGGGCCAGTAGCCGGGGGCCAATCAATTTAGCGATAGAGGGATCTCGCCTGGGGCAAACGCCAGGCCGATGGATGCCGAATAGGATGTCCGTTTGAAATCCGAACCCTCGCCAATCCTATGGCTCCTGACAATGAAAGAACTTGTCAGGTGCAGAAACCGCTTCAGACGGTACGATGTCTGGGCGCTGCCGTAATAGCTGTGATATTTCCCGATAGTCTGGGTCAGGGCGCCGTATTGAGTTACGCCGGCGGCCACGCCGGAATTCCACCGGCGTGAGCCCCGGTAGTTGTAACCCACGCGCCCGGACTCTGCGATGGAGCTCAGGTAAATCCCGTTGCCCGGGCTGACGATTCTGCTATAGCTGGCACTGAAGCTCCCACGCTGGAACTCGCGTGTCAGCACAGCCCGCACAATCGGGCCGTAGTTTACCTGATGATGGGTTTCCAGTCCTGTCTTGCGCCCCAGAATCTCCGCGATCACTGGATCTAACTGTACGGTAACAACCCTGAGATTCTCGAATCGGAAGATGCCCGCACGGGTGGAGAAGGTCCAGTGTCGCGTTAGCTGGGCTGCGTAGTTCAGAGACACGATGTGCATGTCGGATAGGCCAAAGCCCTTTGTGAAGTCGAATTTCGTAAACGTATAGTCGGCGCCGATGGTTTGTCTTCTGGACAACCGGTAGGCGACGTTGCCCTGGGCGGAAGCACCGATGACACCCGCCAGAGACCGGGAACGCCGGTGTACCGTAAATCCGTTTGCGCCAGCGCCGAACGATAGCCTCATGGATTTTTGATGGACGATATTCGCACCGGCGCCCGCATAGTAAACGCGGCTATCGAAAATCTCGTTGGTCGGAATAATCTCGGGGCCGATATCGACGATTGGAGGGCTCATTCTCCCCAATCCGGGTACCCCAAACGAACGGGAGTAAAGACCACCGAATGCCGTTCCGGCAACGAGCGTCCGGTTGGTCAGCCGGTGTTCATAGCCGAGCGATAGCGCGTGATCGCTCCCGTCCAGATAATCGTTCTCTGTGTAGTGCCGGAACTGCCCCCGGTAATCGAGGCTGACAACGCTGTCTCTCGTTTGATGAAATCCGTCCAATCCAAGGATGGCGGCGATACCGTAGCTGTCCTGCCCCAACAACCTGCCTTCAGCATCCGTCGCGGGCAGGAAAAGACCGTGATCGTATCTGCCTACAATGCTGGCGGAAGGTCTGATGGTGAACAATGCATCTGCCGGTCCGGTACGCAGGCTGGGCTGGCGGCTCAAAATAGATGGGCCGCCGGAAGGCATGACCTGTGCTACAACGGAGCTGGCCCAAAGAATGAAAATCAGAGCGGCGAGTCTATACCTCAATGTCCCTCCGGTTTAAAAGCTTCAGTGTGCAGCAGGCCTTTCAGGCTCTCCTTTGAATTCTTGCGAGCGGCACTCGCAAGAGTCAAACTTAAAGTCTCTCACGAGAATGGGGTAAGCGAATATAACGGAGCAACTGGGCTAACATGGTTACTTCATTGCCGCCAATTTGCCAACCCTGCCCGGTGCCCTATGCTTATTCCTGAATGGCCTATTGCTACCGACCGCGAACTGGAGTCTCTGAAGGAAGTACTGTACAGCCGCCAATGGGGCGGTTTTCATGAGGTGGTGGAGCGCTTCGAGCGTGAGTTCGCCGAATTCCAGCACTGCAAGTATGGCGTAACCGCCGTGAATGGAACGGTCACACTCGAGATGGCCCTTCAGGCCGCCGGCGTTCAAGAAGGCGACGAAGTCATTGTGCCCGCCATCTCTTTCATTTCAACGGCTACTGCTGTGTCGCGGGTGGGCGGCATTCCGGTTTTCGTCGACATCGGTCCCTCGAGCTTTCAAATGGACCCTGATTGCGCCGCCCGCGCCATCACATCGAAAACACGCGCCATCATCCCTGTCCACTTCGGCGGACCTTTGGCCGACATGGATCAGTTGCCGCAATTAGCCGCCAGGCATGGGCTGGCGCTGATTGAGGATGCCGCCCATGCCCACGGCTCGGAATGGAGAGGCCGCCGTGCGGGTAGTTTCGGCCTGGCGGGATCTTTTAGCTTTCAAAATTCCAAGGTGATGACGGCGGGCGAGGGTGGCATCCTGCTTTCTAACGATGCCGGCTTCGATGAACAGGTGCGGTCCTTCGCCAACCAGGGAAGACGTCAGGACCAGGGCTGGTTCCATCATTACACCCTGGGAACCAACTACCGCATCACGGCCTTTCAGGCGGCCGTTCTGCTTGCACAACTTGAACGGCTGCCGGAGCAGATCTCGTTGCGTACGCGGAATGCGCAATTTCTCCGATCCGATCTCGCCGATGTAAAGGGACTTCGGTTTCAGGAGATCGCTCCGGAGGTCAGCAGCAACTCCTGGTACCTGTTCCTTGGCTGTGTCGATCAGAAAACACTCGGCGTTTCCAGGAATACTTTCTGCCGCTCACTCGCCGATGCCGGTGTGCCGTGTACTCCTTTTTATCCGCACCCGCTCTACCGGAACCCGCTGTACCGTGCCGGCGGATGCCGTGTTGAGCCCTGCCCCAATGCGGAAGCCCGAATCGAAGACACGTTCTGGCTCCCTCACCGGGCACTTATGGGCACCATGGAAGTTACCGGTCAAATCGCTGAAGCGATTCGGAAAAGCTGCCACTGAGCCCATAGCAGACTCTACTGCGAATGCCTCGGGTTGAATTTCCGGAATTCCCCGCATTCCCATGGGATGCCTGGCCAAAAAGTGTTAATCTTGTAGGGTAGTTCCCTGCCCGGCATCTAAATGGCTGGGGCACATAATAAGAGGAACGCCGATTGGCGCCCACCGGCTCGGAGGCCATGCAAACGCTTAGGACGCCGACAGTTCAACTCATCCAAACTGGCATTACCAGGCCGGTTTACCCTTCTATTGCCACCCATGAATGACCTCGCAACCGGCACATTTATATTGAGTGCAGTCTTTATTATCTATGTGTTGGCGGGTTATCCCGTGCTCCTGGCCCTTCTTAGCCGCAGAGGCGCCTCGATCCGGAAGAAACCCTCACATCATATTTCGGTATCCGTACTCCTGCCCGTACACAACGGAGAGCTATGGGTCCAGCAAAAGCTAGAATCCATCCAGGCGCTCAAATACCCCCGCGAGTTGATGGAAATCATTGTGGTTTCAGATGGTTCTACCGATAGGACCGACGAAATTGTCAAGCGGTTCGAATCTGCCCGCATCCGCTTTTACCGCATCCCAAGAAGCGGAAAAGCTAGTGCGTTGAACACGGCCGTGCAGCATGCTACGGGCGATATCCTGTTTTTCACCGACGTCCGCCAGCAACTCGAGCCTTCCAGTCTGGCTCATCTGGTGAGCTGTTTTTCCGACCCGCAGGTGGGAGTCGCAAGCGGAGAGCTCATTATCCGCAAAGGGGAAACTCTGGGTGAGCTGAACGTAGGGCTTTACTGGAGATACGAAAAATGGATTCGGAAGCACTTGAGCCGTGTGGATTCAGTGATCGGCGCCAGCGGGTGCATCTACGCCATGCGCCGTGAACTGGCCACTCCGCTCTCTCCGGATACGTTGCTCGACGACGTACAGCTTCCGTTGGGCGCGTTTTTCCGCGGTTACCGGATCATCCTGGATGAATCCGCCAAGGCGTTCGATTACCCCACGTCGCTGAAGGCCGAGTTTCATCGGAAAGTTCGCACACAGGCAGGGGTGTATCAAACGATTCGCTCCTTCCCCGCCCTGCTTGGCCCTTCCAATCGAATGTGGTTTCATTTCATATCTCATAAGGTGGGCCGCCTGCTGCTGCCGTTCGCGTTGCTGCTCCTTTTGGCTTCCAGCTTTGGCCTGCCACCGGTATGGAAGTGGGCGGCGCTCTCCGCTCAGGCGGGGTTTTATCTTGTCGCTCTACTAAACCCCCTGATTCCGGAGGGCTCGCCGGTTAAGCGCATTACTTCTCCCTGCTGGACGTTCGTCGTGCTGATCGCGGCAGCCTTGTGCGGCATCTCTGTTTTGTTTGTCCCCAGCCGGAAACTCTGGAAACAGACCGAAGTACGCCAGTCCAGTTCCGTTGCCTGACGGACGGCATCCTTGTTGACAAGACTTTCGTGAGTTGCACTATAACCCTAGTCACACATACAATTTGTGCATGAACCGGCATTACCTGAAGACAGCACAGGTTGCGGAGTCTCTAGGCATATCCCTGGCCACCCTATACCGCTGGCTGAAAGAATCGAAAATCCCCGAACCGTATCGTGATCCCAGCAACAACTACCGTTTGTGGACTGTTGAGGATGTGGAGCGGATTCGCAGGCAAGCCGTACCGGAGGCCCGATGATCCGGGTAGTGATTGCTAATCAACGAGGTGGCGTTGGCAAGACCACCTGTGCTGTGAACTATGCCTGGTATCTGGCCGGTAAAGGGAACCGGACGCTGCTGATCGATACTGACAGCCAGGGGTCAATCAGCGTGATGCTGAACCTGAAACCCCGTAACTTCTTCAATCAGTTTCTGATCCACAAGTTCCACCTGGACGAGTGCACCGTGAAAGTCACCGATAAGCTCGACGTTCTGTGCGGGAACAAGGACACCATTCAGGCCGAATCGGCGATGGCGGGCGCCGTGGTCCGCGAACTGGCATTGAAGATCATGATGGAGCCCTATGAGTCCCGCTACGACGCCGTAGTTATTGACGTTGCCCCATCGATTAACCTGCTGCAGTCCTGCGCCATGGTCTATGCCCGTAATGTCGTTATTCCGGTCGACATGGACCTGCTGAGCCTCAACGGCGCCAATGCCGCTTACGACATGATGCGGCTTTTGAACGATCTAATTAAGGCGAATATCCGCGCGATCGGGCTGATGCCCTGCCAGGTTGATCAGCGGCTGTCGGTCACCGCTCTGGTGCAGCAAAGCCTGCAGAAGATGTCCGAGATGTTCGACGTTCCAATCCTTCCCGCTATCCGCACCGATCAGACCGTCAACAAGGCTTTCCGGGCGCGCAAGGCCCTTCTCGACTTCGATCCAAACTCCAAAGCGGCCCAGGATTATCTTGCCGCCTTTGCACAAATCACCGCGATGATAGAGGCATCCGATGGCCAAACGCAAACGGCAAACGTCTGAAGATTTCGACGTAACCGAGTTTCTGCGGCCGACAGATGCCGATATGCGGAGCGCGGTCAGCTTTCTTCTGCGGGGTCCGCAGGTGGTCGTGGAAGCCCCACACTCTGTAGAATCAGGTACACCTGTTTCAGGTATTGCTGAACAAGGTGCTCCTGTATCGGGGGGAGGATCATCTTCCATACCGCAATCAGTACCTGATATAGGTATACCTGGCAAATCAGGTCCTATTATTACAACACCTGAAGCAGGTATACCTGTTTCAAGTATTACTCCACACAGTGTTGCTGTCACCCAAATCGCTCTCCTGCGCCGTATTCGCCAAGCCTTCCGCGCGCAGGATGGCCATTCTCTCGGTGAACAGGCGGTTTATCAGGCACTCTGGGATCACGGTATCGCCCGTGACCCGGACAGCCGCATCGTCACTATCGGCTATCGCACTCTCAGCGCCGTTTGCGGCCTGACGGCAAACAACTGCAAGGCGAATCTGCAAGGGTTGCGGGATAAATTGGCCATTGAAGAAACCGAGCGCCATACACCCAGTGCCGGAACAACCTACCTGGTTTACAGCCCCGACGCGATTCTGAAACGCCGCCAGACCGCGGGACTGACACATTACATCAAGAACCGGGGAGTTGTTTTTGTGGATCCATTGACCGGCACTCCAATTGGGAGTACCTGAATCAGGTATACCTGTTTATAAGTTGGTCAGTATCTGAGGCCGTGTGGCCAGCACGCGCGCCAATAGAAAGAGGCGCTGAAGCAGTTGCTGTTCGTTCTCAAAAGAGATGGTCAGCAAGCCGGGCTGGAGCGAAACGCCTTCAGGAAAATCAACGGAAGGTGCCGGGTCGGGTAGGACGATTCGGACCGCCCGGGCTGCGGTTTCGGCTTTAAGTTCGACAATCCGGCTAATAACCCGCTCGTGCCGGCGCTGCTCGATTGCAACGGAAGGGTCCGAGAGCATCTGTTCCAGCCAGCGGATCAAATCGCGCTGCTCGACAGCAAGTTCGCGGCTGACGCGGATCGCCCCGATGCGGTGCATGAGGTTGACGGCCTGTCGTTTCTTGAGCCCGAAGAGAGCCTCGATGTCCCGGCGGCGGAAGAAGGGAATTGGTTTAGGCGAGCGCGCCTCCGCCAGAATGCCCGCAAGTTTATGAATATACGATGGGTGGTCCGGCATAGAGGGAAACCTGTAAAGAAAGTATAGCGCTTCTCTATGATATTGCACGATCGCGCAATACCCTGAACTTCCCGCCGCCCGCTTCAACCGCCTCGGGGTCTTCGGGCGACAACCCCCCCGCCGTTGACCAAGTCGTTGTTTGGAGACGCCCCGTATCTGATCCGTTACCGCTACTACCTCCCGGCTGTCGCACCGCACAGGCACTAGCAAGGGGGTGCGGGAAAATATTACCAGAAAGGATCACGCATGGTCGGGTCTTAGCAATCTCTGAACCCAACGTGGGACCCGGACGAACCCACCATACTTCACCGCGCCCGGATACCCGTATAACTATAACGCACGATAATCAAATATACCGTGTATACTACTAAGGAGTGAGCGAACTCATATCGGCGCCGGCGTTTGCCGTCCAGCCGTCGCCGGACGGCTCGAACGATGCCGGCCTGGTAGAACTTTGGCTGTCGCTGAAGGTCAGCTCTCACACCCGCCGCGCTTATGCCGCTGATATCCGGCGTTTTCGTGCCTTCGTGCAGAAACCTCTTGGTTGGATCACTCTGGCCGACGTGCAGGCGTATACGGCGGCTCTGGGGCAGGGAAGTCTCAAACCTGCCAGCCAGAACCGGGCCCTCACCGCCGTTAAATCGCTGCTGTCCTTTGCGCAGGAGACCGGCTACCTTCCTTTCAATGTCGGAGTGGCCGTGAAACTCCGGCCGAACCGCGACTCGCTCGCCCAACGCATTCTCGCGGAAAGCGAGGTTGCCAAACTCATTGAAGCGGCACCCGAAGGCCGCGACCGGGTGCTGCTGAAACTGCTTTATGTGTCCGGGGTCCGGGTCAGTGAAGTCTGCGGCCTGAAGTGGTGCGATGCCGTGTCCCGGGCCGAAGGCGGCCAGATCACCGTTTTCGGCAAACGCGGGAAAACCCGGACGATTCTGCTCAAGCCGAAGTTCTGGGTGCAATTGCTGGCCATTCAAGGGGATGCCGGCCCGGCCGATGCCGTCTTCCGCAGCCGGAAGGGCGGTGGTCATCTCGACGCCTCCCAAGTGCGCCGCATCGTTTACGCCGCCGCGAAGAAAGCCGGTCTCGAAAAGGTTTCGCCGCACTGGATGCGCCATGCCCACGCCAGCCACGCGCTGGACCGCAGCGCCCCGATCCACCTTGTGCAGACTACCCTTGGCCATGCCTCTGTGTCGACCACCGGCCGCTACCTACACGCCCGGCCAACAGAAAGCTCCAGCTTCTACTTGCCGGACTAAGTATCGTTCCCGTCGGAAATGGATGATCCCGGGGCCCTGGAACTAAACGGATTACAGGCCATGACCGGCCCGTACTCCTGCCCGTCATTCAAATCTTCCGTGTATAGAACCTCGGCGCCCCCGGATTGTGCCGCAGCCAGAATCAGGGCATCCCAGAATGAGATCTTGTATTGCTCTTCGTATTGAATGGCCAGGATGATTTGAGATGGACCGGAAATGACCAGCGGCAGGTCCAGAAGAGCGTTCGTAGCTTCGTACAATTCACGCCGGGGTATGCCAAGCTTTCGAGAACCAGCTACGTAGAATTCCTGAACCACTTGTGTACTCAGCAATATATGTCCACTGGCAGCATGCTGCTTAAAAAGCCGTTTGGCTCGTACCCGTTTGTCCGGATCCCCGCCGTACATATAGAGCAATACGTTAGTGTCGAAGAATGCCTTAGCGCCGCTCATGCAGTTCCGCCCGCCGGATGGAACCGGGATCGATGGTGAAATAAGGTCCGCACTCCGCGAGATCAAGGAGCCGATCAGCCGCCATCCGGGTTCGTCCCTCGCGCGTCAACTTCTCCTGCAACAACTCTCGTACGAGAGAGTTGATTGTCGTATCCTGCTCGGCAGCATATACTTTGGCCTGCCGCACAAGATCAGCGGGAAGATTAAATGTAATATTGCGCATTTTCACATAAATAAGTGTATCACAATATATTGTGATACACTTACTATCGAATGAGTGGTCGGTTCGGAACGTACAGCCGTGGATTCCGGCTTCTTGTGGAATTACAGGTCTTGGCGGCTAGATGCTTTGAGACAGCCGGCAGCCTCCACGGGATCCGCTCCGTTCAAGATATTCGCGGCAGAAGGCCTCATTTGCAATCGCGACTTTCCGTAAAAACCACGTCCGCAGAGCGCTTTCGCATCCTGTCGCCAATGAGGGAGCCGCCCACCATCCCTACGGCTGCCAGCGCAAACGAACCGAGTCCGGCGTAGCTTACCGGCACTTTGAAAAAGAAAAACGCGATCGATCCGGAAGCGCCGGCGAGCATCGCGGCGTATCCACCCACCACATTCGCTTTTTTCCAGAGAAGACCGCCGATGAATGCTGAAAAGGCTCCGGCCAGGAAAATCGTGCCGGTAATGTTCAGGTAAAACCAGACGGGGCCGGGCAGTGTGTACCAGACTCCCCAGAAAAGTACAAACAGGCTGACCAGGAGATTCGTTATCCGGTTGACGATGATCTGGCGCTGGGGGCTCATCGGTGTCTTTCGCAACGGCGCAATCACATCCTGCGCAATGACGGAACTCCAACCAAGCAGATAGGAACTATTCACGGACATCGTGGCCGCCAGCATCCCCGCCACTACCAGCCCTAGAATCCCCGCCGGCAGAATGCGCGCGATCATCTGCGGCATTGCATGCAGCGAATCCTGTTGCGGGCCAAGAAGCGTCAGCGCCGCAATGCCCCACAGCATCGGCATCATGCCGCGGCCGAGATAGATGAAGCCCGTCCAGAAAAAAACTTTCTTGCTTGTTTCCGGATCGCGGGTAGAGAACGTACGCATCGCCGTCGTCTGCCAACACGTGTCAACGGACATCCACAACAGGATCTGGAAGAGAATATACGCCCAGCCGTACTCCGGATTCGTCAGAGGGTTGAAGCCGGGCTCACCCATCGTTTTGGCCACCGCATCGAACATATTGCCCCAACCGGCAACCGTCATCGCATACACTGTCACCAGCACTGTGCCGATACTCAGCATGACGAATTGAATGAAGTCCGTGATGACGATGGACACCATGCCCCCCAGCACCGTATATACGATCTCGAGCAGGAGTATCACCGTCATCGTGATCTGTAGATAATCGAGCGGAAGGCCCGCAATGATGGTAAGAAAGGTTCCCTCGACCCGCAGGAAGACGCCCATATTGAGCACTCCGCCGATTGAGACAAGCACGCCCGTGAGCACCCTCAGCCGGCGGCTGTACTTCAACTCGAAGAACTCGGGAACCGTCATGATGCGAAGCTCGCGCAGCTTGTGAACCATGAAGCCGGTGCGGCCGAGGAAGATCATGACGCCACCGGCGATCAAGCCGTTGACGAAGGACGCAAAACCGGTTTTGTAACCGAGCTCGGCGTAGTACATGAAAGTGATCGTTCCGATTTCGGTTGCCGCGAGCGTCGCGATTCCGACGAGCGGCCCGATCTTCCGCCCCGCCACCAGAAAGTCGGACACACCCAAGACGTACTTCTTGCCGGCGAGACCTGCGGCCATGGTCACGGCAAGGTAAACCAGAACGATGATCCAGTCGAGGGGGGTGAAGTTCAAGCCTCGTCCGCTCCGTCCTTAAGCGCCGCCAGCATCTGGCGCAGATCACTTACACCACGAACCGCCACCACAGCCGCAATCGCCGCGAACGCCACCGCCGAGATGACAAAAGTGACTACCCAGAACAGGTACCAGAAGCGCATGGAAGTCGTATGCCTGCCGTTTCACTCATACTGTCCCAGCTCATTTGCAATCGGCGCGAGCATCTCCAGTTTCCAGGGTTCGACCCGGGGCGCTACCGAACACGCGGTGCTCAGAATGTAGCCTGCTCCCGGCTTGCCCGCTTCGAGGGTGCGAACGGCCTCGTGTCTCACTTGCGCGGGTGTTTTGTAGTCGAGCAACGCCACGGAATTCATGTTGCCTTTCAGAAACAGCCGTTCGCCGACGGCGCGCTTGGCCTGCGTCAAATCGCAATTTCCCAAAGGCGGCGGGTCGAGCGTGTCGATTCCCATGGTCCTGGTGGCCTCGATCAGATCGAGCCGGTCGGCGATGCGTCCGCACGTGTGGGTGTAGACGATGCCGCCTGCCGCGCGGATCGCCTCGTTGACCCGCGCTTCATAGGGAACGACAAACTCCTCATATAGCTTTCGCGACAGAAAAGGAGCGGCGACGAAAGCAGAGGAGTGGTCGAGTGCGTCGGCGCCCCGTGCAAGCAGCGCCAGCGACCAGGCAATCACTCCATCGCTCAGCCGTTCCAAGATCGCGTGCGCTCTTCCCGGGTCGTCCAAAAAAGTGAGGAGCGCGGTTTCATATCCGAACAGTTCGAAATAATGTGTCAGGGGTGAGTAGATGGAGCCGTGCACAGACAGTTCGGCTCCCACCTGGCTCCGGACCAGATCGAAGGCGCGCAACAGGTACTCCGGAACAGCTCCCGATTGCAGAGGTCCGGCATCGGGTTTGCCCGGCACCTCCTGGATGTGATACAGCACGTTCCAGACGTAGCCCAGATAATGGTCCAGCCGCAGGATGTCGCGTTCGGGATCGAACGTTTCAAAAACGGCCCGCACCGGGGCCGAGGTATCGCTCGGATAGTGCTGCGGCATATCATCCCACGGCAGAAACGTACGATCTCCGTTGCGCCATGTGATCCACTCGCCTTCACTGTCTTCGCGGATGGATTGAACATTGTCGAGGTAGTTTGGCGGGCGGCCCGTAAGAACAACCAGAATGCCATCGAAGCTGTAGCGGCGCGCCAGCTTCACGGAAGCGTCTGCAAAGGCTTCCGTGTCGTACCAGATCTGGTGCGGCTTGTAACCGCCGTTCAGATTCATGTGGCCGATGGAAAGCTGGCACATCACTGGAACTCTCTCGGGCTCCTGATGCCTCATCGTCCGGGCAATGCGTTCGCGGCCGGTCATATTCATTCTCAATTCGGAAGGAAGTCTCTATGATGACACCTTGCTGGGTTTACCGCTTCCGATAGGAGAGAATACGCAAATGACCGTCATGCATTCAGAGAAGGGCAAGCCGGTCTCAGATTTAGCTGACCGGCACGAACTCATCACGGACATCTTTCGTTCACCGCAAACCGCCGTGGAGTGGGACCAGTACCGCCTGACAAGGGAGCAGGTGGCGTTCTTCCACGAGCATGGATATCTGGCGGACATTCGGGTGCTGACCGAAGAGCAAACGGACCGAATCCTGCCCGAGATCGACGAGGCGATGAATCCGTCAAGTCCTGGAATCGAGCTGTTCAACCAGTACTACTCGAACGAATCCGAAGACCCCAGCCGGATTCTCTTTCATGCGCTGGGCGGGTGGCGATTTCGTCCGGGGCTGCACGACCTGCTCTGGAATCCGGCGTTTCTGGTTCCCGCGATGCAACTGCTTGGTGACTCGGTGAGGTTCTGGCACGACCAGCTTTTCTGCAAGCCCGCCCATCACGGGGGAGTGGTCGCCTGGCACCAGGACTACTCCTACTGGACGCGAACGCAACCCATGGCTCATTTGACATGCTGGATTGGCTTTGATGACAGCACGATTGACAACGGATGCGTACATTACGTACCTGGCAGCCATCGATGGCCGCTGCTGCCGATCACGGGACTGGCCGGCGATATGGACGAGATTCGAACGGTCCTCTCCCCGGAGCAGGAGGCGCAGTTCCATCCCGTGCCCGTGCAATTGAAACGGGGAAAGGCTTCGTTCCACCATCCGTTGATGGTGCACGGCTCCTATGAGAACCGAACCGGAAGTCCGCGCCGCGCGGCGGTCATTAACGTCTTTCGCGATGGGGTTTATTCCGCCAGCGACGCGGAACCGTTACCGGGAGTGCCGCCCATTCCCATCGGGAAGAAGATGGAAGGCAAATTCTTTCCGCTCCTGATCGATGCCCGGAATGTCTGAGACTGACTTAGCATCACGGTATCGGAAGCGAACCTCACGCCGCTGGAGCGATCGGCTGCTGCAAGCTTTACATCCTCCGAACCCCTTCGTGATGAATCCAGCCGAGCCCACGGACTTCCCCCTTGGCCGGTGGAACCTGTATATCGGTGGTGCGGGCTGTACGGTTCAGGGCTACATCAACATCGACCTGCTTGCGATTCCCGGTGTCGACGTGGTTGCGGATGCGGAGCAATTGCCATTCCCGGCGGATGCTTTTCAGCGGGTGGAATGTGATGCGGTTCTGGAACACGTCTGTAATCCCGAACGGGTTCTGAGCGAAATCCGCCGCGTTTTGGCGCCAGGTGGATACGTTCACCTTGTAACGCCCTTTTGTCATCCCTTTCATGAGTGCCCCAAGGACTTCCGCCGGTTCACGATCGACGGTCTGAAAGAGCTGGCTGGCCCACTGGACCTGATTGCCAAAGGATGGCGTACCGGGCCGACTGCAACGCTACTCGTTATCTTCATCGAGTATGTGAAGTTGCTGCTTCCGTTCCGGGCATGGCGGGCCCTGTCGCATGTCCTCTGCGGGTGGATGCTCTTTCCACTCCGGTATCTGGATCTTCTATTGTTCCGGTCGCCGGACGCCGGGCGCATTGGAAACCACTGCTATATCTGGTTGCGCAAACCGGTTAACCATCCTGATTCAGGTATACCTGATTAGCCAAAACTCACTGTTTGTCCGGTGCTTCCAAATACCGTCCGTCGAAGTAATAGAAGAATCCGTCTTCGGCGCCAATGATGAGGTCAAGTTTGCCGTCCCCATTCCAATCGGCAACGTTCGGCGTGGGGTTGTGGCCCGCGAGTTTCGCGCTGACAACGGTGCCTCGGGGTTGCATCACCGGCTTTGTTTGGGTGCCGGTATTCTCATACCAGATCGGGCCTTCGTCTGAGTCGGTGATCAGGTCGAGATCGCCGTCGCCATCCATGTCGGCGAACTCGATCTTGCGACGTCCACTGGCTCCGGCACGGCCCGCCGCCAAATTGAGGAACCGCCCGCGCGGAGTCACGAAAATGCGTTCGGGCGGGAGCAGCCGCAGCACACCGCGCGCACGGACGCGGCGGAAAAGCGACAGGTATCCCTGGTGGTTCAGCATGACGAGATCCGGCAGCCCGTCCCCATCCCAATCCACTACCTTCGGAGTGGTGCGCCACTGCGTAACAAGCTGTTTGCCCTTCGGCTCCCACCAGTTCCATTCGGGCTTCGGGGGCTTGCCAGGCCATTCCACTTCCACCGGTGCGGCGGCGGCAAGTTCGGGGCTGGTTCTGCTCCCGATATTGCGGTACCAGACGACCGCGCCCCAGATATCATTCACAAGAATGTCGAGCCGGCCGTCGAGGTCCCAATCGGCGACGGAAGGATTGCTGTATCCCCACTTCTCCTCCGCCGGACCCTGGATGGAGCCGTTCGGTCCGGCGATCACGTGGATGGTCTCGCCTCCTGCCCGCAAGTAACCGCGGTCGGCGAAGACGGGACTGTTATTGGTTCCCGTGTTCTCAAAAAACTGGATATATCCAGCGGAGTTTCCGGCGATGATGTCGAGGTTGCCGTCCCCGTTCCAGTCGATTGCCACCGGCCGCGACAGCACGCCGCTCTTCAGGTACGGATCCACTTGCTCCAGATAACGTGGAGCCGCAAACTTCGGTTCCGTCCCGCGCGGGCTGGTATTTTCGAGTAAAGCTATGGTTCCGTCTTCCTCCGCGATCAACAGAGAAGGCCGCCTGTCCCTGTGCCACGACACCACTCGCGGCTGAATCATGCACAGGTCCATCCGCAAGGGTCGTCCGCCGGCGTGTATCAATTCCCCTTCTGCGAGTTTCGGCGCGGTACGCGTTCCCGCATTTCGAAACAGCGTCACGGTGTCGACAAAACTGCCACCGATCAGGTCGAAAGCACCACGTCCGAGCCAGTCTACGGGCGCCGGCGCGGGACTGCCATAGAGGTCGATCGGCTTTCCATCCGCTTCGATTTTGACTGGCGGTTCGTACTTCGGCTCTGTGTTTGTGCCCGTATTGCGATGCAGGTAGATGTAGCCGTGCAGAGGTCCTCGGGTCCATTTTCCGTTTTCGTCGAAAGCATCGTCCCAGCCGTAATCGCGCCAGTCGCTGACGCCGGTGAGAAGATCGATGCGCCCATCGCCATCCCAATCAAACGGCTGCCACATATCGTCCCGGCTGATGAAGTAATCGCGATCCAGCTTGACAGGAAGGAAGCGGGACATTTGGTTGCGGCGGAAATCGGAATAGTAGCCGCCCGTGGTGACCAGATCCATGGCCTCGTCACCGTTGAAATCGGCCGCGGTCAACTCCCGCAATCCTGGCCCAAGCCACACGGCGCGATCGTAAAGAGGCTTCGCGTTGGAACCGATGTTCGTGAACAGATAGGTTCCGTTGTATGGCCGGTCCGGGCAGGCTATCACCAGGTCGACGTCCCCGTCCCCGTCGGCATCGAGCGCCGCGGGCTTTGGCTGAAGACCCACCGCGACGCGGCCGCGCACCCCCACGCGCCCATATGTAACGCGATCGCCTGTTCCAACCATGGCCGGAGCAGGCAGGCGTTTCGTTTCTCCCCGGTCCGATTCATCGAAGTAAATGAAATACGTATCCGCGCCGGTGCTGCGGAAGCTGATGCGGGCCTGTGGATTCCGCCACTCCGTTTTGGAAGGAACGATATCGGACTTGCCGGCGGCAATCACTCGAACAGAATCCGGGTTGAATTCCGCATGCAGTTGGAGGTTCAATGCCAGCGGCACACCGGCGGCAGCCGATGACGTATGGCGAACGCGGAAGTGGTTCGCCGTCGGCCAGGCCGCACCATCCCGCGTCTCAATCTCAGCGGCCCAGCCAAAGGTTGCGATGCATAAGAGTAAAGTAAGTCGAAGCGAAAGCATTTACTGCAACCAACATGGCAGACTTTGGTAGGACCGTAAACATGATGAAGACCCAACTCCTGCTCCTGCTGTTGCCAGTTCTTCTGACCGCGCAGGCGCCTTGGCCTCCCCTGGAGCGGGATTACAAACCTTGGACACGATGGTGGTGGCATGGAAGCGCCGTCGATCGCGAGAACCTCACCGCTGAATTAGAGCGGTTGGCCGCCGCAGGATTCGGCGGTGTGGAGATCACCACTATTTACGGTGTAAAGGGCGCCGAAGCGCGAGTGCTTCCTTATCTTTCGCCCGCTTGGACAGAGATGTTCCGCTTCGCAGCGGAGGAAGCTGCCCGGCTTGGCCTGGGCGTGGACACGCCGCCCGGGAGCGGGTGGCGAACCGGCGGCCCCTGGGTTCGCAAGGAACACGCGAACACCTCGGTGAAAATATCGCGGTGGCAGGCGGCGCCGGACAAACCGGTCACGGTGGACGCAACTAAGCGCCTGATCGACGCCGTTATCGCGTATCCCGAACACGGTGAACCGCTGGACTTAACCAGGCGCCTGGCCGATGGAAAGCTATGCTGGACCGCGCCTGCCGGGCAATGGACGGTGTATGTAGTCGAGCGGGTACCGTCGGGCGATAACGTCAAACGCCCAGCGCCGGGCGGGGAAGGCGATGCCATCGACGTGTATTCTCCGGCTGCCTTCGCGGCGTTTTTTGAAGCATTCGAACAGCGGCTCGCCCCGGCCGAACGGCGGAAGGTCCGCTCATGGTTTCACGATTCCTTCGAATACCGCGGCAACTGGTCGCCCGTCTTCCTCGACGAGTTTCAGAAGCGGCGGGGCTACGATCTGAAGCGGGAGATTCGAGCGCTCGTGGGCGATGAGTCGCCGGAACGCTCGGCCCGCGTTCTGTCCGATTACCGCGAGACAATCTCCGATCTGCTGCGCGACAGTTTTGTTGAGCGCCTGACAGCATGGGCTCACGCGCAGGGCGGGCTGAACCGCAACCAGGCGCATGGATCGCCGGGAAACCTGCTGGATCTGTATGCCGCCTGCGATATTCCCGAGACCGAAATCTTCGGACGCCTGGGCGGTCCGGATAGCAATCCGCTCATTAACAAGTTCGCTTCGTCGGCGGCGCACGTAATGGGAAAGCGCCTGGTTTCGGCCGAAAGCTACACCTGGCTCAACGAACATTTTCAAACCACTTTGGCGGAACTGAAAGCGGCCACCGATCAGCTATTCCTAACCGGTGTTAATCACATTTTCTTTCACGGCACGGCGTACTCGCCCTCGGATGCATCCTGGCCCGGTTGGGTCTTCTACGCTTCCGTTCAGGCGAACCCGCGCAACCCCATCTGGAAAGACATTCCTGCGCTTACTGCCTACATCGCACGCTGCCAAAGTGTGCTGCAAAGCGGGCGCGCCGGCAACGACCTTTTACTCTACTGGCCCTACTACGACGTCATAGACAATCCCGGCCCGATGTTCCAACAGTTGTCCGTGCATTCGCCTTCCTGGTTTTACCAGGAGGCTATCGGAGGAATCGCAGCGGAGTTGTGGCGCAACGGGTTCGGGTTCGACTATATATCGGACCAGCAACTTGACCGGCCCGGCGTGCGCGCGCCTTACAAGGCCGTTGTTATTCCTGCTTGCCGGCGGATGCCCGCTGCGACCTTTCGGGCTCTTCTCGAGGCGGCCCGCACGGGAGCGGCCGTGATCTTCCAGAATCAACTGCCGGATGACGTGCCCGGCCTCGCGAGGCTTACGGAACGCCGCACCGAAATCGAAAAACTGAAGGCCAGTCTGCGCTTCCATCTCAACTCTACGGGGCAAATGGAAGCTGCGGCGGGGAAAGGAAAGATTCTGATCGCCGCTAACATCCCGCGCGCACTCGACGCGGTGCGGATTCAGCGCGAATCGTTTAGCGAGCACCAGATCCAGTTCATCCGGCGCTCGCTGGAAACCGGGCATTCCTACTTTTTGCGGAACAGCGGTGACACGCCTTTCGACGGGTGGATTTCTCCGGCGGTGAAAATAGTGTCTGCGGTTTTGATGGATCCCATGAGCGGCGCATCCGGAACGGCCGAGCAGCGCGCGAACCGCCACGGGGCAACAGAGGTGCGCCTGCAACTCGAGCCCGGCGAAACAATGATCCTGCGTACTTACAATACCGGTACAGCACCCGGCGGCCCCTGGCATTATCGTGAGCCTGCGGGAAGTGCCATAACGCTGGCGGGCGAGTGGTGGGTCCGTTTTGTCGAGGGAGGGCCCAGACTGCCCGCCGGATACAACACGCGGCGCCTGGAGAGTTGGACTGCGCGCGGCGGAGATGCCGAAGCGTTCGCCGGAACCGCTCGCTATTCGCTCCGTTTCGAAAATTCGTCACCCGCCCGGTCCTGGCTGCTTGACCTGGGAGAAGTGTGCGACAGTGCGCGGGTACGGCTGAACGGCAGGGACGTGGGAACGCTCATCACCCCTCCGTACCGTATTCAAACCGGTCCTCTCAAACCGGACGGAAATCTGCTGGAGGTGGATGTCACCAGCGTGGGGGCAAATCGTATACGCGATATGGATCGCCGCAAGCTTCCCTGGCGAATCTTTTATGACATCAATGTGGTGAATACGAAATACCAGCCGTTCGACGCATCGGGATGGCTGCTTCGGCCCGCCGGACTTCTAGGTCCGGTACGTATAATCCCATTAAAGGCAGGGCAGTGAGAGGCGGGGTAGAGGGACGAGGGCGGCAGGCCGCCCCCATCTTAAAACTTACGCTGTCAACTTGCGCTTTACCAACAGCAGACCGGCCAGTCCTAGTCCGATGAGTCCCATCGAGGTGGGCTCCGGAATCGGCACCAGTTCGGATGTGAACCTGCCAAACAGGTCCGCCGTGTTGGCACGGTTTTCTTCCGTGATGAACTGATCGAGAACCGTGGCGCCGCCGTCACGCGAGAACCGCAGTTCCAGCGTATACCGCACGCCGCCGGCAACGAACGTCCCGCCCGATGGCGCGCTGATACTCACCTGATCGGGGCAAATCGTCGTTCCAGGATATGCGCACGGCCGCACGTTATTTGTCTCGTTGTGGGTCAACGTATAAAGGAACGACTGGCTTATCGGTGTGCCGTCCACCATCATGCTCAATACGAGACTCAGTTCAATGGAATTCAGCGATGGCGGACGGATCGGAAAGTTGTTATGTGTGAAATTTCCCAAATCGAGCCACGGTGTCACTGTGGGGGGTACTTCCACGGAAAGCGGTGGCGGCACATCGCTGTCAAAAACATAGCTGCTCTGTGAACCGCCTGCCCGGATCGGAATTCCCCAGGACACCGTGCTCACATCGGCGCCGTTAGAAATTGTGACGCCGGCAGGGTTGGGATTCATCCACGATCCCGTAACCGACGAAACCGTGATGGTTGCCGCTGCAAGCTGACCCGAACACAAAGCGAACACAACTAGAGCAACTACTGCCCATCTAAGTTGCTTCACAAGATTCCTCCGAAGCGAGACCTCATTTTTACCTCCCAAGATCTCTTAGATGAATGTAAAACATAAACCTGGGTAGTTGCAAGTAAAACAAGGGAGTTTATCGAATCTTCAACGATCGCCGGGCGGTCGGACCGGCCCTCGGGTGTCCGTACCCCCATGTTACAGTGGGCAACAGGTATCTGATTCTGAATGTGTGGGATAGCGGGCTATTTTTCATTGGAGCAACCAGCCGGGCTGGCGCTCGTAAAAGCGATGTGCAACGAGATTCGCCATCGCGGACCCGATGACGAGGGTTTTCACATCGATGGCGGGTGCGCCATCGGCATGCGCCGGCTCAGCATCATCGATCTCGCCACCGGCCATCAGCCCATCTCGAATGAAACCGGCTCAGTCCGGGTGGTCCTCAACGGCGAACTGTATAACTACCGGGAGTTGCGTGAAGAGCTAGTTCTCCGGGGCCATCGATTCTCGACGCAATCCGATACCGAGGTGCTTGTTCATCTATATGAAGCGGAAGGCCTCGAGGGACTCAACCGGCTGCGCGGAATGTTCGCTTTCGCCCTCTGGGACGCGGCGGAGCGGCGCCTTGTGCTGGCACGGGACCGTTTTGGCAAAAAGCCGCTTTACTATGCCGTTTTGCCGCACGGCCTCTATTTCGCCAGCGAGTTGAAGTGCCTGCGCGTGGCTGGCGTGCCGGCGGAACTGGACGAGCAGGCGCTCAAGTTCTACTTTTACCTGCGCTATATTCCCGAGCCGTTAACCCCCTGGCGGGCGGTGAAGAAACTGACGCCGGGCGGCTGGCTGGTCTACGATCAGGCGGGCACCGTACGCACCGGACGATATTGGAAGCTGCCGGCGCCCGCGGTCGCGGAGCCTCCCGGCCTCAGTTATGAAGATGCCTGTGAACGCGTCCGGGAGCTTTTCGACGACTCCGTAAAAGCTCGCCTGATGTCGGACGTGCCCCTGGGCGCCTTCCTCAGCGGGGGGCTGGATTCGTCTTCGGTCGTCGCATCCATGGCGAAACAGTCGGACCGGCCCGTGCGCACCTTTTCCATCGGCTTCGAAGAGGCCAGCCACAACGAGTTGCCCTATGCCGAGGCCGTGGCGCGCCATTACCATACCGAGCATCATTCCATCCTTCTCCGGCCCGATGCCGTCAGCCTGATTCCCCGCTTGGCGCGGCACTTCGATGAACCGTTCGGCGACTCCTCCGCCATTCCCTCGTTTCTGGTCTCCGAATTCGCCGTACAGCAGGTAAAGGTGGCGCTTAGCGGCGACGGGGGCGACGAAGCGTTCGCCGGTTACATCAGTTTCCAGAAACTCGAAGAGTTCCGCCGCTATGACCGCATTCCCCAACCCGCGCGCAAGCTGATTTCCGTCCTGGCGGACCGGCTGCCTTACCAGGCTTACGGGAAGAATTTCCTGCGCATGATCAGCCGGCCCACGGCGCTGGAGCGCTATTTCGACTGGAACACGATGCCCCGGTTCCTGCTCGAACAGCTTCTACAGAAGAAATGGCTGCTGCCCGCCGATGGCGCATTCCTGTTTCGCCAGTGGACGGACAACCTGCTGCCCGACGGGACCGACGCCCTGTCGCAGGCTTTCTATTTCGAGGCAACGGCCAACCTTACGGGCGACATGCTGGTGAAGGTGGACCGCATGTCCATGGCCAACTCGCTCGAGGTGCGTTGCCCTCTGCTCGACCATCGACTGGTGGAATTCGCCTTCTCGCTGCCGCCTCATTGGAAGATGCAGAACGGGCGCGGCAAGCGCATCCTTGTTGACGCTCTCGGCGGCCGCCTGCCCGCCGAATTGCTGTCGCTCCCCAAGAAAGGCTTCAGCATTCCTCTGCCGGCCTGGTTCCGCGGCCCGCTGCGCGAATTTCTCTGCGACCACCTGCTGACGCCACGTTTCCGCCAGCGCGGCTTCGTATCGGAAAAGTTTCTCGATTATCTCGTCACGGAGCACGTGTCCGGCCGCCGAGACAACGCTACGACACTGTATATCTTGCTCATGCTCGAAGTCTGGATGCGCGAAGAAGAATCTATCCGCGCAACAGCCTGATAGAGTATAGTAAAGAAAGGTAGACAAAAGCAAGGAAGGGTAGAAAAATGACCCTTAATATTAAAGACCCTGAAGCCCACAAGCTGGCCCAGGCGATTCGACAGGTGACCGGGGAAACACTTACGCGTGTCGTCACGGAAGCTCTCCGGGAACGCTATGAGCGTATCCGTAAAGGTGACCCTGAAGCACTCGCGGCCGACATCCGCGCCATCGCACAGCGTGCTTCGATCCATATCAAGCGGCCCTATTTGGACCATGCCGAACTTCTCTACGACGAACACGGTCTCCCAAAATGATCCTGGATTCCTCCCCGCTTATTGCCATCCTTGCTAGCGAGCCGGATGCTGAACTTTATATTCAAGCCATCAGTTCCGCTTCGCACTGCCGTATTTCGGCAGGCAACTTCATCGAGGTCTCAATCGTGCTTGAGAGTCAATTTCCTCCCGAAGTCCGGCAGCAGTGCGATGCGCTTTTTCGCCGTGCCGGCATCGGGATAGAACCTGTGACTGTTGAGCAGGCGCATATTGCGCGCCAGGCATTCCACGATTTCGGCAAGGGGCGCCACCCGGCCGCGTTGAATTTTGGGGATTGCTTCGCATATGCTCTCGCCAAACATACTGGTGAACCACTACTGTTCAAAGGGAACGATTTCAAAAAGACGGATATCGTCTCAGCATTATGAACATCTAGCCGGATCGGTGTTTGCTGGTCTTTTATCAATCGCACAGTCATTGCTCACGCGCGAAGAAGAGATCCATCGGCGCAACAGCCTGATAGAGATAAGTAAAGGAGAGACAGGCCGTGGCTAACGCAAACGAGGGATTTCTGGTGCTTCCGCGATGGAACCTCGACAGGAGCCTGATCCGGAATCGTTGGACTTGCCGGGAGAGAATCGCTAGCAGGGGCGTTCACCTGGCATTGGCGCTGCAACGTGCGGAGCTGGTTTCCGATCCAGGCTCGTGTAGTTGAAAGCGGTGGCTCACCGGTCTTTGCTTTCTAAGCCAATATGAGCCTGAATGCCTGTCGCATAATCATCTTTCTTTGCCTGGCGCCAAGCGCCATTTGCCAGCATCTGTCCGTCGCAATCGGCGGAGGTGCGGGTCCCGCCTCGGGCAATGCCCGCACGGACCCGGCCGGACGGGATGCGAAACCGGAAACCGGCGGAACTCTCCTGTTGAACGCCGGACTCGAGTTTCTGCACCACAAGAGTGTTTCGATTGGGATTGACGTTCCGGTCGCGCTCCATGGATCCCGCAGTTCGGATGTCTTTGCCAGCGGATTCTATGCCAGCATCTACACTGAGCGGCTGACCGCCGCCCTCACGCCCGGCTTTCGGGTCCGATTTGGCCCCGGGCGGCGTCTTTCCCCCTGGCTATCGTTCGGGGCCGGCCTCGGGACAATTCGCCGCACGGGCACCGACTTTCAGAGTGGCCAGCAAACAGCCTCGCAAAGCGACTCAAATCTCACCGTAGTGCTCACACCGGGGGCAGGCGCCGACATAAGAGTTGCCCGCCGCTGGTTCCTGCGTGAAGAACTGCGTAACTACCTCTACCGGACCCCGGCCACCGGATTTGTTTCCTCGTTTACTTACTGGAACCGGTGGAATTACAACCCTGTCGTCGCGGGAAGCGTAGGATTTCGATTGCCTTGATTCCGCTCGCGGACTTCGGCGGCTGCGGCCTGGTTGGACGGTAGTGTACCGTGGTCTCGTGAGCAGGAGAATGGTGCTCGCGATTCGGTTGCTGGTCTATGGGGGCGTATGCGCCACGGCTCTGCTGGTGCTGGCTTCCTGCCGGTCTGCAAACCAGAAGCGGACGGAAGAGGCGGCGCCGCTTCGCCGGATGAACCTGGTTCTGGTGACCATTGACACGCTCCGCGCGGACCGGCTCGGCTGCTACGGCGCGAATGTCGAAACGCCGCATCTGGATAAACTGGCGCAGCGGGGAGTCCTATTCGAAAACGCCATTGCCCAGGCTCCGCTGACGGCGCCGTCGCACGCGAGCATGTTCACCGGTTTGTATCCGGCGGTGCACAAAGTGCGGGATACCGGCGGCTTCATCCTGCCGTCGCAGCACACGACGCTGGCGGAGGTGTTACAAGCGCACGGCTGGGACACGGCCGCATTCGTGGGCGCATCCGTGCTGAAACAGCGATTCGGATTCAACCAGGGCTTCGCGGTCTACGACGACGAGATGGACGCAAGCGGCACAGCATCGGAAGCGCCGGAGCGCCGCGCGGAAGAGGTCGTCCGGCGTGCGATTGAATGGCTCGATGCGCAGTCGGGAAAACCGTATCTTCTCTGGGTGCACGTGTTCGATCCGCATCTGCCTTATGATCCGCCGTCTCCCTTCCGGGAAAAATACCGCACAAGGCCTTATGACGGCGAGGTGGCCTACGCCGACAGGGAACTGGGGCGGTTGTTCGACCGCATCGAAAGCAAGTCTTCGGGCGACACTCTGATCGCGGTGCTTTCCGATCACGGCGAGAGTTTTTCCGAGCACGGCGAGTATGCGCATGGCGTTTTTCTGTACGACACCACACTGCGGATTCCATTCCTGCTGGCGGGACCGGGAGTTCCGCCGGGTGTGCGAATCAAACAACAGGCGCGGACCATCGACCTGCTGCCGACAGTGATCGAGCTGATGGGCGGCAAGGCGCCCGCGGAAATGCAGGGCGCCAGCCTTGTGCCTGCTTTCAACAGCGAAAAAGAGCCGGCGGCGTATACATACGTGGAGACCCTTTTTCCGAAGATCAACATGGGCTGGACAGAGTTGCGCGGAATCAGAACGAACCAATGGAAATACATCCGCGCGCCGCGGCCCGAGCTGTACGATCTCGTGCACGACCCCGGCGAGAACACGAATGTGATTGCGGCTCACGCGGAGAAGGCGAGGGAGCTGGAAGCACAGCTCAAAACGTTGAGCCCGGAGGTGGAGAAGGTCGAAAGTGGAGCTTCGGACCGGCACACCCTCGAGCAGTTGAGGTCGCTCGGATACCTGGGCGGCTCCTCGCAGCGGGAGTTCACTCTGACCGGCAAAGGAGTCGATCCGAAGGACCGGATCGAAGTTTTGAGGCTGCTGCACTTCGCGGTATATGCGGACTCGAAGATCCCGCCATCGAAGAGCGTGGCGCTGTTACGGCAGGCCGTTCGGTTGGATCCCGCCAACCCGGCGCTCTATACGCACCTGGGTGATGTCTACCGCCGGGCCGGGCGCCGGAGCGAGGAGATCCACCTGTACGAGGACGGCATCGCCAAAGGAATCCGCAACGCTTCCCTGTACTCCCGGCTCGGCGCGCTCTATTTGCAGCAGCAGGGCAAGGAGAAAGCGATTGCGAACTTTGAGCAGGCGGCACAGTTGAACCCGCATGATTACGAAAGCCTGCAAAATCTGGCCGCGGCGTACCGGGGAGTTGGCCGCGTTGCCGATGCGGAAAGAGTATTGAACGCAATTATCGCTTCGGGCGAGGAATTCGCTCCCGCTTACAACGAACTGGGTATGGTGGCGTTTCAGAAGGGGGAGATCGCCAAAGCGCGCGAGCACTTCGAAAAGGCCGCCCGGCTGGATGCGGCGTATCAACTCAATCTGGGCCGGCTATACCGGATGGCAGGCGAAGGGGATAAGGCTCGCCATGCCTACGAAGCATTCCTGGCGTCGGCAGACAACCGGCCGGAATATCGCGATCTTGTGCTGGAAGCTCGCAAAGAACTGGCGCTGATCCGGTAAGGTGTCCTCAGTCGCCGCGTCACTTCTGGAGCACACACACAGAATAATGGCGCGTGTTCCAGGTGTAGATCATTTCCGCCTGGGCTTTGATGGCGCGGTGCGCGAGCAAGGCGTCATAAATTCCGCCGCCCACGATGCTGCGGACAGAGGCGGCCTGCAACGCATCGGCATATTCGTCACCGGTGAGCGCGATGATCGAGAGTCGCTCGCGTATGCTGCCAATGAAGAGCATGGTCTGCTCTGCGCCGATGCGATGCTTGCCCGGCATTCGCGTGAGCGTGGAATAGACTTCCGCCAGGCTGTGCGCTCGCAGCAGCCCGTTGACTTGTCGAATTGAATGAAGAGATCGAGACTCGCCCTGTGGTGGACGTGATTGCCATAGAACACCGGCACCAGCACCGACGTATCGAAAAATCCCTTCATTCGCCTTTGCCGAGGTTCGCCAAGTCACGTTCCAAATGCAGTTCTTCCCTTACTGGCTTAAGGATCACAACGCGACCGGCCCTATCGATCACTTCTAAGTAGGCGTTTGCTCATTTTGGCACAATACTGTGGGTCGAACCATAGACTGGGTAGCCGAGTCGCGAACCGCCGTTTCCCATCGAGCGCAGCGATGGCTGTAGCTCTCTATCCACCCGCCCTGAACACGTATTCGTTACACCCCAACGAGCCGCCGCACGTCTTCAGCTTCTCGAGCACAAATCCGCGGGTACGGTAGAACTGAAAAATCTCCTCGGGCTTGGCCACCTCGAAGGGGTAACCGCCAATCCAATCGACAACATCCCGCCACGGGGACATGCCTCGCCGGCGCCGGTAGTCTCTCCAGGAGCGCCCCGGCCGGCCTTGCAACACGTCTTTCACCAGTGGCCGCCACCAGACGTAAACCAGGCATAGCCCCGAAAGCACAGGCCGCAGCCAGCGCTTCCCGTTGTACAGCTTTTTCGCCGCAAGCCACCGGCGGCTCGTGCTGCCCTGGTCGTTATAAATGGCGATAAACAGCTTGCCCCGGGGCGCCACCGGCGGAATCATGTTTTCCAGCGCGGCCCACATCGAACCCGTATGATGCAGAACACCCCAGGAATACACCACGTCGAACGTTCCCAGCGAGCCCAAATATTCCGGATCGAGAGCCGACCCCTGTTCGATGGTCCAGGGTAGATCTTCCGAGCCGTAGCGCCGCCGCAACTCTAGCGCGCAGGCGACGGAATGCGGATCGTAGTCGAGCGAATGCACGAGCGCGCCCAGCCGGTGCGCCGCCAGGCTGAACAACCCGCTGCCGCAGCCGACATCGAGGAACGTCAGACCGCGAAGAGTCTCCACTTCCAGATTGCTCTTGAGTGAAGCGGCTGCCGCCTGAATGCGTTCTTCGGTAAGTTCCCGCAAAAACTGCTGCCAGTTCTTACCAAACTCGAAGCGCTGCCCCTGCCGGACTTCCTTTTGGAACTCTGTCGTAGTTTCCTTGGGCATGGAGCACAAATCGTAGCGTACTGCGGATTTTGTGAAGGAATCAAACCAGGAGTGTCCGGCCGCCTGTGTTATGTTGTGAACAAGATATACACCTGCGAAAGTATTGATATGAACGGAACCAACCATGGCGTCAGCAGGCGCGGATTTCTCGGGCGCGCCGGAGTGCTCGCTTCCGTAGCGGGATCGCTCAAGGTTCTCCATGCCGCCAGCAAACCTGGCGCACAGCCGAAGAACATCATTTTTATGGTTGCCGACGGGATGAGCCCCAGCGTTCTGCCGCTGGCGGAGCATTTCTCCCAACACGTCCGGGACAAGGGGTTGTTGTGGCGCGCATTGGTCGATCGTCCGGAAGCCGCGAGGGCTTTGATGGACATGGCGTCGTTGAACTCGGTGACGACGGATTCCTCGGCTGCCTCGTCCAGTTGGGGCTCCGGCGTGCGGATTCTCAATGGATATGTCAACTCATTGCCCGACGGCACCGAGTTAACACCTCTCGCCGACATCGCCCGGGATCGGGGGAAACGCGTCGGACTCGTCACCACAACAACGGTGACGCACGCCACGCCGGCCGGATTCGCCGCAACACAGAGGAGCCGTGGCAACGAAGATGGCATTGCCGTTCAATATTTGGCGAAAGCAGACGTCATTCTGGGCGGCGGCCGGCAGTTTTTCGAGGCGGCCACCCGCAAAGACAAAACCGACCTGATCGAACGCTACAGACAGGCGTCCTTTTCCTATGTCCGTTCCCGCGGTGAGTTGATGGCGCTCCCTGCAAAAACATCCACCCGCGTGCTGGGACTGTTCTCTCCCGGTATGATTCCGTACACGCTGGATCGCAACAACAGTGTTGAGCTACAGGAATCCGTGCCTACGCTGGCCGAGATGACTTCCGCCGCATTGGAAGCGCTGAAATCTTCACCGAAGGGATTTCTGCTGCAAGTGGAAGGCGGACGGGTGGACCACGCGGCACACAACAACGACATGGCGGCGCTGTTATGGGAGCAACTCGCCTTTGATGAAGCCATCGAAGTGGCTCTGCGGTTTGCCGAACACAGTCCCGGAACCCTGATCGTTATCACGTCCGATCATGGAAATGCGAATCCGGGGCTCGGTGGAAAATGGGCGGAACTGAACGGTGAGTCGAACGGCTTCGCCAGGCTCGCGAAGGCGAAAAACTCTTTTGCCGAACTGATGCCGAAACTGAATGGCAAGCAAAAGCTCGCCTCCTCAGCCGTTCACGAGTTGATGAAGGAATCCTGCGGCTGTGAATTTGCCGAAGACGAGGTGGAAGCAGTGCGGTCCGCGGCCGCCGGCGTGCGGAAACTCAGCCTCAATTCACGCCTCGACAAACTTGCCGGCATTCTGGGGCAGGCGGTTGGCAATCACACGGGAATCGGCTGGGTGAGTACCGATCATACATCCGATTTTGTCCTGCTCACGGCACTCGGGCCGGGCAGCGAACTCTTCAACGGGCAGATCCGCAATACGAAGTGTTTCGATAACATCGTAGACCTGATGGGCTCCAAGTTCCGGAACCCAATGATGACTTTCGAACAGGCCAAGCAGTTTCTGCGTGCGTCGGCGGCCGGGCACGAATCGCGGCACTGGGTATAAGCGTCACTTGTTCTAGTACCTTCGGGTCTGTTTACTCCAAATTTCTCACTGCACAATACTGATGTGCGCGCCGGAGAAAGAGGCGTTTAGCCTCACCGGAAAGGCCTTTCCGGCCCCTCGGTGAAGTTTTCTCCGATCCGCGCTCACGGGCTTGTTCCTGTAGCCCCAGGGTCACTTTTGCGTTGCCCTATCTGCCTATGCGCCGGTCGCTTCGTCCCGCTCTATCATTGCCGCGCCTTTCTTTAATGGGATTTATCCTCGCAGCCGGGTTGCTTTTAAGCATCCCCATCATTCGCGGCGCCAGCAAAACTTATGCTTTTGTGCTAACGGAGCAATACCCTCCGCCTGGAGAAATGATCAATGCCGGAGGCCACCGCCTGCATTTGAACTGCACCGGAAAAGGCAGCCCGGCAGTCCTGATCGAACCGGGTCTTGGAACGGACTGGATATCCTGGCAAGCCGTGCGGCAGGAAGTATCGCAATTTACTTGCGTCTGCGTGTACGACCGTGCCGGCTATGGGTGGAGCGATCCGGGGCCGTTCCCGCGTACCAGCGGCCAGATCGCCGCCGAACTCGAGCTGCTCCTGAAGAATTCTGGAATAGCGGGTCCGTATATACTGGCTGCCCATTCGTTTGGAGCTTACAGCGCGCGTATTTATGCGGCGCGAAACCCCGCGCAGGTGGCGGGGTTAGTGCTGGTCGATCCCAGCCATGAAGATGAAGCACGCCTGTCTCCGCCTCCGCAGGAGCCCGGGCCGGTTGAACGCCCTTTTGGCCTCAGAGACCTATTGCAACTGGTTCCGCCACTCGGAACGGATCACATGATACGCCTTTGGAAGGGCCGGACTATTCTGCCGCCTGAGTTGAGTGATGTCCCTCTGGATGTTCAGAATCGCTTCGTGATTGGCACCCCGCTCCGTCAACGGGACGCGGAAATGAGCGAAATGGCCTCCCTGCCTGAGAGTGAAGCCCAGGCATCTCGCGCCAGCCTGCCGCACGACATGCCTCTGCGCGTGCTGACTTCCATGAAGCTGGAAAGCCCCCGGACACATAAAGAACCGGTACCGGATGTTTCGCGGGTCCATATAGAGGTGCAGGCGCGGCTGGCAGCTTCCTCGACCAATGGGAAGCAGATCCAGGCTCATGCCAGCGGACACTTCATTCAACTGGATGAACCGGAGTTGGTTGTCCGCGCCATTCAGGATGTTGTGGAACAGTCGCACCGCAACAGAACCAACTAAGTTTGTTCAGGCGCCCGCCGGGGCTTCAGGCATCGTTGGAGTTCGGCCATTACCGCCTTGGCGAAGATTAGGCCCGCTTCTTCGGAATGCGGGTTGTCGGCAATGTTGATCCGGACGATCGACCCGGCCGTGCGTCCGTCCAGCAGGGCATCGCGCACCAGAAGAATCTTGCCTGTATATTCATTGGCGATTACTCTGGACCTGGACTGATACCAATACAGCACAAGCATCCGCTGCATCCCTTTCCGGATTGCATAGCGATTGATTGTGACCGTCTTATCCTCAAACGGCACCTCGACGGAATTGCGTTTCCAGATCTCCCATCCCGATCCCGGAAGACAATGCTTGGGAGAATGCATGCTCTCGCCGGCGCGCTGTTCGGCATAGTAGGCGATGAACAGGCCCAATTCATCCTGATCTTTCCGGTAGAGCCTCGACAACAGGCTTGTCGGCCGGAGTTGTCCGAGGACCTTGTCATCGACACTCAATTCCTGCGCCGCCCGCCATCCGGCCAGTTCCGTCGCGATCGAATCGAGCGGCTGCGCGAGGTACTCCGGCACGCGGCGTTCACTGAGTCTGGAAGCGGCAAGCGTCGCGGCCAACAGCAGACAGAGAGCGGCCGTAGTCCGCGTGGGGGTGGGTTTCATTTCGATGCTCCGGGTAAGATGGCGTTGGAAATTTTGGCGGTTGCGTACAATCCCGTAAATCCGGCCAGGAATACCAGCCAGCCGGAGAACAGGTGATAAAAACCGAGCGCCAGCTCGACTCGGTAATCGGCGATCCAGGCGGTGCCCGCGATCCGCAGAATATTCGTGGCGATTGCGACCGGCACGGCGGCAAGAAAAACAAACCAGCGCGCAGCAGGGCGCGAGCAGAGGATAAAACCGAGAAGCAGGCTGGCCACCAACAGCGTTGACAGCGAACTGAGGCCGTTGCAAGCCTCTTCGACCCCCAAAGTAATATCCGCCAGATGGATCATGTTTCCGTCGCGGTATACGGTTACTCCTGTGAGTTCGATGACTCTTGAAGCCGCGTCGGAAGCCAGCAGTTGAAGCGGCGCCGAGATCGTGTTGTAGAGAATCGACGGCAGCGGCACCATCGTCGCCAGCAGCAACAGGGGAAATGTGAGCGTGCGCAAGCGTTGTACGCCCCAAAACGTCCACACCAGAGCAGCCAGCAGAATGACAAACGAAATCCGCGGGAGGAAGAATTCCGCTCCAAGTTTTCCGGCCAGATAAAAAAGGCAGGCCACGGATGCCAGCAGTACGCCGCGCCAGTCCGGGACCGCAGGCAGCGCCAGCGTCAATTCGCGCCGGCTCCAGGCGACGAACAGCGCCAGGGGAGGAATCAGTAGTCCCTGCGACAGGGACGGTTCAAACCACCAGTCGCGCCCCAGATCATACAGAACATATCCATAGAGCACTGCTATCAGAACGCCAATCAGCAGATATCCAGGCCAGGTTGCAGGCCGGTCTTGACGCTGCTGTTGTTCCGTTTGCGCACACTCCACCGTCGTCGTCATCCGTCAGATCATCTACGATGCACGCACAGGGCCGACCAGCTTAAACCACTCGTTCTCCGCTGCGTTCAAAGCATTCCCGGGTCTGTTGGGCAAAAGGCTTGCATTCTTTGACAAAAAAATGCACAGCCGCTCGTATTCACCCTGTTTTTGCAGCGTTGACGGCTGTAGAAGTTTTGGAAAGGGGATTGCGATGCAAGTGTTTACTGTCTTATGCGTCTTGCATGATGTCGATCTGCCACCACCATGTCTCCGGCAAAAGCATCCTGCTGGTGGGTCTTGAAAGCGTCCTATTTACAGCGGCTCTGCTATGTGGGGTGCAAATCCGCTTTTGGAGAGACCCGGCGGCGGTTCACGCTTACATGCAGAATCCGGCTTTTATTTTCCAGGTTCTGGCGGTTGTCCTTACCTTTCAGATCTGCTTTTATTACGGCGATCTGTATAACGTCAGCGCGTTGCTGCGTCCGCCATCCCGTCAGCTCGTTTCACTGGGAAATTCCCTCGGGATTGGCTGCCTGATACTGGGGGTAAGTTATTTCGTATTTCCAAATCTGCTCATCGGCCGGGGTGTGTTTTTTATCTCGCTATTTTTCGCCGGCACGTTTGTATTGCTCACACGGATGGTGGTGGACAAAGCCTGGCCTGCCGCGGTCTCCGGTCAGAAGATCGCCATTCTCGGAACCGGCGCACTGGCGCAAACGGCGGCCTCGGTCATAGCCGCCCGCAGCGACCTGGGTCTCCGTCTGGTGGGATTCATAGCGGCTGGAACGGAGCCGTCCCGGAACGGCAATAGCCTGGACAAACCGGTTCTGGGTGTGGTGGATGAGTTGGAGCCGATCGTCGAACGGCATGGCGTTTCACGGCTGGTGATCGCGGTGGAAAACCGGCGCGGCATGTTGCCGGTAAACAGCCTGGTGAGGCTGCGCACACGAGGGATCCGCATCGAGGACACCCATGCGGCCGTCTCGTCCCTGACAGGACGCGTATGGCTGGAGCTGGTACAGCCGAGCTGGTTCATTTTTTCCAACGGGTTCAGCCGGTCTCCCTCGCTTCTCCTCCTGAAACGGGTAGCCGATGTGTGCTTCGCCAGCGTGGGACTCGCGGTGGGGTGGCCCTTGATGCTGCTGATTGCCATGGCCATCCGGTTGGACTCCCGGGGCCCGGCGATCTTCCGGCAGACGCGAGTGGGTTTAAACGGACGCCATTTTGAAGTGTTGAAATTCCGGTCGATGTATGCGGATGCGGAAGCGCATACCGGCGCCCGGTGGGCGTCGAAAGACGACCCGCGCGTCACCCGGGTGGGCTGGATTTTACGAAAATTCCGATTGGATGAAATGCCGCAATTTGTCAATATCCTTCGTGGGGATATGAGTTTTGTCGGGCCGCGGCCGGAGCGGCCGGTTTTTGTGGACCAGCTTCGCTCCCAGGTCCCTTACTATGATCAGCGGCATTCGGTACGGCCCGGGTTGACGGGGTGGGCCCAGGTGGAATATTCCTACGGCGCCAGCGTGGAAGATGCGATTCGAAAACTCGAATACGAGCTGTTCTACCTCAAAAATATGTCGGCCTTTTTCGATCTGGTGATCGTTCTGAAAACGATCCGTGTGGTGCTGCGCGGCCGGTACGGCAGATGATGCGGCGGAGACGAATCATGAGAGTTTATTTCACAGGTTTAGCAGCGGTTATTTTTCTTTTCAGCCTGATTGCGTGTTCGCGGTCCCCGGAGGAAAAGCAAGCCCGATACCTGGTGTCAGGCCGGAATTTCGTAGCTCAAAAGGACTATACCCGGGCGATTCTCGAGTTCAAAAACGCGATCGAGGCAAAGCCGGATGCCCCGGATGCGTACTACGAAATCGGCCTTGCCTATCTGGCTACGGGCGATTGGCAGCAGGCGGCGGTGAACCTGAAGCGGGCCACCGATCTCAATCCCGGGCACACCGGGGCGCAGATCAAGATTTCGCAGCTCATGGCGGCCTCAGACGATCAGGCGCTTCTCGAAGAAGCCCGCAAGCGGCTCGAAGGAGTGTTTCAAACCTCTCCGGACGATGTGGAGGCGATGACTGCCCTGGCTGTCACGGAGTGGAAACTGGCGAAGCCGGAAGAGGCGGAAAAATACCTGCGGCGGGCCTTTGAGAAAGCACCCCAGAACCTGGATTCTTCCGTGGCGCTGGCCAGGTTGAAAGCGGCACAGAAGCAATTCGACGAAGCCGAAAAAATTCTGAAACAGGCGGTGGGAGAACCGCCGTCGGCGGGCATCCTGGTGGCGCTCGGGGAGTTTTATTTTCAACGCAACCGGCCGTCGGAGGCCGCAGAGCAGTTTGAACGGGCGCTGCGCGCCGACCCGAAACACGCTCCGGCATTGCTTGATCTGGCGGCAATGGCGGTACGCGCGGGCGATGCCGCTAAAGCAGAGCAGATCTACAAGCGGATCTCCGAGTTGCCGGATAAGCAATACCGGCCCATACACGCGGTGTATCTGTTCCAGTCGGGGAAAAGGGATCTCGCCATCGCCGAACTCCGCGGCCTGCACCAGAAGACACCCGAAGACCGCACGGTGCGCGATCATCTCCTGGCCGCGTTGATCTGGTCGGACCGGACACCGGACGCGGAGCGGCTGTTATCGGAAACCGTCAAGAAAAACCCGGGCGATGTGGACGCGCTGCTGCAGCGCGCCGGCTTGTATCTCACCCTGCGCCGCTACGATGAAGCGGAAAACGACTTGAGCAAAGCCCTTCCCGCCCGGCCGGACTCGGCGGAAACACACTACCTGTTTTCGAAAATTCGCGAGGCGCGCGGCCAGATCCTGACACAACGCCAGGAGTTGGACGAAGCCTTGCGCCTGAAGCCGGAACTGTTGCCGGCGCGGCTGGAACTCGCGGAGCTTCTGATCCGGACCAATAGCGCCAAAATCGCCCTCGATGTTCTCGACGGAACCCCGGCGGAACAAAAGAAGCTGGCGCCGGTTGTGATCCAGCGCGGTTGGGCGCTGTTTGCGATGAGGAAGACGGACGAGCTTGAACAGGCGTTGAAGGGGGACCTGGGCCGCATCGATACGCCGGAGGTGCATGTCCTTTCGGCCGCGCTGCGGCTGGCGCAGAACCGCACGGCGGAGGCACGCCGGCTGGCTCAACAGGCGCTGGCGGAAAACCCGGAAGACCTGCGGGCGCTCGGTATTCTGGCCCGCAGCTATACCGAAGAAAGAAATCTCCCGGAAGCGGTGCGCCAGGTGGCGGTGTACGCCGGGCAGCGGCCGAAGTCCGCGCCGCTCCAGCAGTATCTCGGCAGCCTTCTGCTGGCGTCCGGAGACCGCGTGCAAGCCCGGGCCGCTTTTTCCCGGTCCCGTGCGGTGGACCCGGCCTTCCTCCCGGCGCGGCTGGGTCTGGTGCAGATCGACGTCGCCGAAGGCAAATGGAATGAAGCAAAAACAAGCCTGGTGCAAATTGTTTCCGAGCACGGCGACAATCTGATGGCCCGGCTCTGGCTGGGGGACCTCGAGGAAAAAGCGGGCAACGCCTCGGCGGCGATCGAACAGTATCAAAGAGTCATTGCGGGAGACCAGGACAACATCATGGCCCTGAACAATCTCGCATTTCTCCTGGCAGACAGCGCCGGCAAACCGGATGAGGCACTCAAATACGCGGAGAAGGCGGTGGAATTAGCTCCGTCTAATCCCGCCGTAGTGAATACGCTGGGCTGGGTACTATACCAGAAAGGTCTGTATGAATTAGCCATAAAGCGGCTTTCCGAAGCGGTGAAGCTCGAAGGAACGGCCCGCCGGAACCTGCATCTGGGGATGGCTTATCTAAAGCATGGCGACCGGAATAATGCCCGTGCGGCGTTGGATATGGCCTTGAAACTGTCGCCGCCAGGCGCACCCGAAGCCCGCCAGGCAAAAGAACTGATGGCGGTCCTGAACTAAGAGTTTATACGACAAAATCTCCAAACATGCAGGGTTTTCGCACTATCCAGGAATTATGGAGCACGTAACTCTAAGCAGGGCAATAAGTGCAACTTTGGAGTGCTACGTGCATTCTTTACTGCGAATTAAGGTGTGTTCTCTACAACGATGTCTTTCGGAGGCGACATGCAGTTGAAAAACATAAGCCGGGTGCTCTGCCTTTTTGTGTTGGTGGCCGGCGTCAGTTTCGCTGAGTTTATCGATTTCACGATTCCCGCTGGGGGAGGGGGTGGTTCGATATCTTATGCCGGGGGTGTCAACCCCCTGATCGGTACAAATCTCGCCGTCAGCACCATCACAGGAGTCAATGGGGTGCCGTTGAACAACGGCGTCGCCCTGCCCTGCGTCGGGTGCGTGATCAATTTTCAAACGGGAGTTCTCAGCGGCACATCAGGACTGAGCTGGTCCTTTGCTCCGGGTGGAACTTTTACGCTAACGGGTACGATCCCCTCTCTTACCGGCGGCACGCCCACAACGTTGATGAGTGGTTATTTCATGACGGATTCCATCGTGGCGCAGTTGCCAATACCCCCGATTCCCGGTCTAGGCGCATTTAGCATTGCCGGCGCTGCGTTCAGCTCTATTCTCGACCCGGCGCTCACCAATTTCTACGGAACGCTGCCTGATCCGGCGCGGTACGCGAGCAATTTCAACATCTCGTTCTTTACCAACGGCACTCCGGCGGGTGCGTTCACCAGCAATGCCATCGCGAGCGGAAACCTGACCGCCGCTGCGCCGGAACCGGTCTCGATCGTGCTGCTTGGCACCGCTTTGATCGGATGCGCGGCTATTGGAAGAAGGCGTCTGAAACGATCCTGAGTTGATTTTCGACAGGCGGCAGTTGGCAGGGGCGATGTTCCACTAGCGGGAGGCCCCTGCGTGTTTTTTTGGTGGGTTTGTTAGAGCGCACTCACGCCGGTGCTGCCGGCCACAGGTTCGGCGCCGGACTCTTCCTTCGCACCCAGAGTCCCGGCCAGGGCCACCATTTTGTCCTCGATTCCCAGCTTCTTCATCTTATATAAAAGCGCTTTATAGTCAATCTTTAACACCAGAGCGGCTTTTTTGCGGTTCCAGTGAGTGGAATCGAGCGCTGCCAGAATGGCCGTCCGCTCCGCCTTCTGCTTGGCCTTACTCACCTGTTCAAGAATGGTTGCATCAGCGGCGCGCTGTTCGTCGGGCAAGGTATGGATGGCGTGCACCGATTGCACCGATGCCCGTTGAGCAACCTTGCGCCGAAGATCGGCAGCCAGTTTTTCCGGACTTCGCAAAATAATGAACCGGCGGACGACATTCTCGAGTTCACGCACATTGCCGGGCCAGTCATAAGCGAGGAATGCCTGTCTGAGGCTTGGCGTGATCACGGGGGCGCTTCCCTCCGTGGTGTGCTTCGCCAGCAGAAATTCCGCCAGCGCGACAATGTCTTCCTTCCGTTCGCGTAAAGGTGGCACACGGAGGCTGATGACGTTCAACCGGTAATACAAATCTTCGCGAAACGTCTCTTCTGCGATGGATTTCTCCAGGTCGCGATGGGTGGCGGCGATGACTCGAACATCCACCCGCACGGTTTCCTTGCCGCCAAGACGTTGAAACTCCTGGTCTTGCAAGACCTGAAGGAGTTTAGCCTGCAGCTTGAAATCCATGTCTCCGATTTCATCGAGCAGAATCGTACCGCCATCGGCCATTTCAAACATACCGGGCTTCTTCTGGAACGCACCGGTGAAAGCGCCTCGTTCATAACCGAACAGCTCGCTTTCCACCAGTTCGGAAGGCAGGGCGGCACAGTTGAGCTTCAGAAATGGCTTTTTGGAACGAGGAGACTGCGCATGGAGCGCCCGCGCCAGAACCTCTTTTCCAGAGCCCGTTTCACCCTGGATCAATACCGGCGCTTCAGACCAGCCGATCTGTGCGACCAGGTCGTGAATCTCTCTCATGTACGGATTGCCGCCAAAAAACACATCTCCCGACGGCAATATCGGGCTCCGCTGCTCGGGCGCTTCGGGCGGAGGTGGCGGAGCCTGTCTTTCCAGCACGCCCCGCAGCACTTTCCGCAGGTCTTCGTGGTTGACCGGCTTACCGATGAAATCCGTGGCCCCGTTCTTCATCGCCTCCACGACATTTAATGGTGAGGACGCGCCGGACACCATGATGATCGGGAGGTCACCCCGGATACGGCGGATCTCTTTCAGCGTTTCAAGACCGTCTTTACGCGGCATGACAATGTCCAGCAGGACCGCGGAGATGTGCTCGCCCGAATCCTGAAGACAGGCCAGCACCTCGTCGCCATTTTCGGCCAGTTCGACCGTGTAGCCCTGGCACCGCAAGGCCATCTCCAGATAGCTGCGAACTTCAGGTTCGTCTTCACCCACCAGAATCGTACGGCCGTTTTTTATCGCTTGCATATCTCAACTCACTTGGGTGTAGTACTTGTTCTCGGCAGGCGCCGCATCGCTGGCGAGCAGATGTTCGGCCGCAGGAGAAGGCAGCACCAGCGAGAAAACGGCGCCCCTCGGACTGCTTTCCGCCCAAACGCGCCCGTGGTGCCGGTTCATAATCATCTTGCAAATGGCCAGCCCCAGCCCGCCGCCTGACCGGTCCTGCCCTCCCGCATACGAGGTATACTCCTCGAAAATCGTTTCGATGTGGTTCGGCGGGATACCAGGGCCCGAATCGGAAATGTCGATCCGGAACGAGTTCGGCGCATGGCCGTTGCTGGTCCGCCGGTCGGCGCGCAACGGCATTTCCGTGATTCCGTCCTTCCTGCGCTCCCAGAAGAACGGATATCCCTTGATGTCAATGGATCCGGATCTCGGAGTAAACTTGCACGCGTTGTCCAGCAGGTTCACCAGTACCTGTTCGAGTTCACTCGGCTCGAAAGCCAAAGGCTCGGCCGGCTGTTGCAGATCGACGGACACGGAGATGCGCTTTGCCTCGGCAAACGGAGCGATTTCGTGCAGCGCCTGGTCTACGCATTCGTGGATGTCGTGCCTCCGGAGGTTGGGTCGCGTAACGACACGGTGGCAGATACTCAGTTGAAACATTTCGCTGGCCAGACGCGACAACCGCTTGGCGCTGAACTGCATGCGCTGAATCACCTCCCGCTGGTCGGCGGTCAATACGCCTAACTGCTCCCCCAGCAAGAGTCCGCAATACCCTGTCAGGGCTGTCAGCGGAGCACGAAAATCGTGAATCGCCCGGGCCAGAAAGTTGGTCCGGTCCTGGTCGTACTCCTGTAATTTAAGATTGGCCTCGATCAAACTTTGCAGTACTTCATCGCGGTCGGCCTGCACGCTGCCGGCCTCGTCCTCGTGTTCTGCCTGCTGGCGCTGCCAGCGGGTGCAGGCTTCGCTGAGAAACGCCTTGAGCGCAGCGGCGGAGACCGGTTTTAAAACAACATTGACCTCCGGCAGAGATTCCTCGCGGAACTGTGAGAGTTGTTTGCGCTGCACCAGCACAAAGTGTTTTTGATGCTCGGAAGGATTGATGAAATCGCTCATGCGCAGCCCGGAGTGGTAGTCCCAGATATACACATCCGCCTTCCGGGTTAAGTCCTGCTGCGTAGCAATCACCAGCCGCCAAGCCGCACCCAGGCACTCGGTCAATACGCCTCGGATCAACTTCTGCAGTTCAGCATCGCTTGAGACCAGCAAAACATTCATAGACATATTTTCAAGACCGTGAAACAAATAGGCACAAAGTCCGCCCTTTGGCCGTCCCGTTTCTCCTCTCTTTAGCCAGGACCGGCACTTTCATGAAGACTGGTCGATCTAAGTGCGCTGAATCCGGAGTTTTATTTAGTTGCCATCAAGCATAGCGTAGTCCCACTTATTGTCAATGATTTACAAATGATTGCCGGTACTAGAACACCATCTTGTAAGTTCTAGTCCCAACCTTTAGGACTTGACAACTTCCGACGCCGTTGTTCGACGATTCACTCCCACAAATTCATGCGCATCGGCCATTCGTACCCCGAACTTTGGGCCTATACTTTCGTACATTCTGCAACGGAGTTGCCCAGTTTCAACCGGTTGCGCGTGGTAGTAAAAGTGCACATTCACGCGGTGTCCGTTCGGCTTACATGTCTTTCTCCTTGGAATGTTGTTCTGCGTACGGTGCCGTGCTGATGGCTTCAGCTGACGAAGAGAAGCGGGGACCTCTGACCGAAAGGCGCCGGCGCACGCGCCTGCCGCTGCAGTTGCCGGTCTATCTTTGCCGGAGGTCTGAGACGCATCCAATGGAAAGCCGGACCGTGAATCTGAGTAGCGAGGGTTTCTATTGCATCGTCCAGGAGCCATTGACACCTGGAGAACATATCGACTGCGACATCCTTTTTCCTTCACACAATAAGGAAAAAAAAGATACTTTTTTGTGTCTGCGATGCCAGGCGCTCGTCGTTCGCGTTGAAACCATCGGCCGCTCCGCCCGTTTTGGCCTCGGCTGCCGCATCGAACACTATCGGGTGATCCAGCGGGAAGAAACTCCGATAACCTCCTCGCAGGTCTGAGAACCGGCAAACCTTCCTGCTCACCAGCCGCCCCTCTAGTTGTTACCGGGTTGAAAGTCCCGTTTCACGTTTATGGTATTCCCGGTTCTGTTTGCCCGCTTGTCTGAGGCCGCGGCACATCATGCCGAACCGGAGATCTGCCTGTGCCGATTCCTGCCCTGTAGCCTTGCCCCGGATCAACCCGCGACTTACGATTCAAGATAAGGGAGGAGACAATGCACAAAAACTGCGGCCACGTCTCGAAGTTCTTTGAGTTGCCGCAAGCCACCTGGCGCGCCGAGGATTGGGGTGACATGCACGTGTCCTTCGAGGTCTATCATCAAGAGTTTGATGATCGCCCCTACCTGGAAGGACTGCCCGGCAATCACTGCCAGTGTCCGCATTGGGGCTACGTCATCAAAGGTCGCATCCGGGCGCTTTACCCCGATCGCCAGGAAGAGGTTACTCCCGGTGAGGCCTATTACCTCGTCCCAGGCCATACCATCCTCGTAGACGCCGGAACCGAGTTGATTGAGTTCAGTCCGCGCCAGCAGTTCAACGCCCATATGGCCGCTGTCGAAAAGAACCTTCAGGAACGGTCCAGCCGCTGATGGTTCGGGCCACGCGGCCAAGCTCATGCAACACCGGTCAAAATGCGGTGACAGCCAGCCCAGTCCGCGCGGATGTTCGAAATGATTACCTCCTTCGCGCAATCCCCGGTACGCACACCCGGCACAACTTTCCGCAGCTACTGCACAGTAATACTACTTTCGCCCAGGCTGTTACGCAGGATGACAGTTTGTGGGGTGACTACCGCGGCGTCTCCACTCACGGTGAAAGCTTGTGTGAACGTGAACTGGCTGCCGAACGGCGCGGATGCGGCGTCTTCAAACCACGCGGTAAACAGGTTTCTCACATCCATCGTAATTTCCGGCTGCTCCAGTCTCTGGCCGGGAGCGGCTCCAAAACGAAATACCGCTTGCGTCACTTCACGCGCCGTCGAATAGCCGGTAATTTCGATGCTGAAACCCGTTGCAGTCCGCGTAAGGCGGGCACTGGTGAGCGTTGGCTGAGACCGCTCGATGCGTATGGCGTGTGTAGGCGGCGGGGAAGGCGTGATTTCCACGCCGGCGGAAGCCAGGCGGACGGCTGCGGTGATGGTTCCCGCCACAGTGCCCGTCTGAAGAGCCACCTGCGGCGAGGAGAAAACAGCCGCCGTGCTGCCCGCGTTTATGCTGAAATCCACCGTGCGGCCCCCCGTGGAGAACTGGATCGTATCATCTCCGGCGCCGGCGGCGGGCGCGAAGTTCAGCGACAGTTGGCCGGTGATAGGTAACGGGTAGGGAGACGCGGCATTCAGCGTCAGCGTGAGCTGGTCCGCCGGATTCGCCGTATCCGGCAGACCCTCGATCCGGATCCCGGGCGCCGGCGGCAGTCCGATGCTGATCCGGAACACGTCCACTACGCTTGCATTCAGGGTGTCGGTGACTCGAACCGTAAACAGCGCAGGGCCGGGTACAACCGGCGTACCGGTAATAACGCCCGTAGCCGGGTTCATATTGAGCCCTTCCGGCAAGCCGTTGACGGACCATGTGTAAGGTGGTGTTCCACCCGTCGCCGCGGCCGGCGCCGAGTAGGCGGCCCCCACCGTGGCGTCCGGCAACTGCCCGCCGGTGGCAAACGCCAGCGGCCGTGCCGTGATCGTCAGCGGAAACACTTTGGCCGCCGCAGCGCCGCCGCTGTCCCTTACGTTTACCGTCAGATGGAAAGTTCCAGCACTCGAAGGCGTCCCGGACAACACGCCGGCCGGACTCAACAACAAGCCGGGAACGCCATCTCCGGTCAAGGACCAGGAATAAGGCGCCACGCCGCCGGTTACGGCGAAGCTTTGTGAATAATTGACACCGGTGCCGCCCCCGGGGAGCGGAGCGGCAGTCGTGATGGTCAGCACCGGTGTGCGGACGTTCAAGGTAAACAGCTTCGATGCCGTAGCGCCGCCGTTTTCCCGGACTCCAATGGTAAAAGAAAACGTACCCGCACCTGCCGGTATTCCGGCAATGCGCCCGGCGTTGGCATCCAGCGTCAGCCCGCCGGGCAGTTGGCCGGAGATCAAGCTCCACGTATAAGGAGCCGCGCCCCCCGACGGCAGCAGGGTTTGCGAATACGGAGCGCCCACGGTTACCTCGGGCAAAGGCGACGCGGTCAGAATACTCATCACAGGCCGCTGAATCGTCAGAACAAATGTCTTGACTCCCGTGGTGCCGAGCGAATCGGTAACCTGAACCGGCAAACTGAAATTGCCCCAGGTTTGAGGGGTGCCGCTCAGCACACCGGTTCCGGAATCAAGCCGCAGCCCCTCGGGCAAACCGGTCGCGGCAGACCAGCGATAAGGCGCAACTCCGCCGGAAGCAGTGAACGTATAAGAATAGGCCGTTCCCAACGTCGAGGCCGGCAGCGGAGAACTGTTCGTAATCGCCACCGGCTGGGCCAGGACCGTTAACGGGAAAACTTTGGAGGCTAAGCCGGAACCGCTGGCATCCGACGCCACAACCGTCAAGCGGAAGGCTCCGGGCGCACGCGGCGTCCCGCTGAGCACGCCGGCTCTACTCAAACTCAATCCTGCCGGGAGCGTGCCCACACTGGACCAGTTGTACGGGACCGCACCTCCGATGGCCGAAAATGCGAACGAATAGGGGACACCGGCTGTCGCATCCGGCAGCGACGTGGTGGTGATCACCAGGGGTGTGGTCTGCCCCTCGACAGCGGCACAATACAACAGGATTCCCACCGCCAACACGAATGGCTTTGCTTTCCACCCGAGAGCCAGCCCTCTCATTGATCGCCTCTCCCGTTTTCGTCCGTAACAGACGCCGGTACAAACAACAAACGCGCCGCGCCGCGGCTAAAATCCAGGATGCGCAGCAGCTCCCCTCCCGCCGGCCGGTTCAACAGGAAAGCAGATTCGGCATTCAACCGCCGTAGGCCGGACAGCGTGCACCCGCATACCAGGGGCGCTGAAATCTCACCAGACATGGCGATGGTGACGATCGCTCCCTCCGCATCCGCGGCCACCCACCCGCCGCCGGCTTCGTCGAACGCCAGTGCGCTGGGCGCGCCAGCAAGATCGCCCAGAACTGCCACCAGTTGCGGCGCTTCCCCGGCGCCCGCATTGCGAAGCAGATAAATCCCGCTTTCCGGGCCCGCGGCGGCCAACGCATCCCGCGATCCGGGGCGAAACGCCGCCGCCGTTACGGGACCCGCCACCGGCAGCGTCTGCACGCGGCCGCCCGAATCGATGGAGAGCAAGGGAACCGCAGCGTCCGTGCCCCAAGCCAATAGGACTTCCCCGTCATCGCTGATCGCCCAGAGATCCGCCCGTCCCGCCCAGTCCGGAACCACGATGCGGCGCGCCGCGGCCGGGTTTCCGGGTAATCCCGCCACGACCTGTGCGAAGCGGCCCTCTTCACTCCACAGTACGGCCGCGGTTTCACGGGGGCTGAAAAACACCTGATCGGGGGGAAACGGCGCCGCAATCTCCCTGGGCGCGGCATCCGGTTCCGTGGCCACGAAGGTTTTGCCGCCGGACACGGCCACAAAATAACCGCTGGCGGCCCACACCCGCGCTGAATCTCCGAGGCCGGGATCGAATGCCGGACCGGCGATAGATGCGCCCGGAATACCTTGAATGGGCACCACTTTTCCGGTACCGGCATCCCAGACGTAGCCCAGCCGTGGGGCTCCGATCCTGAAGCCGGAGGCGCCGGCGGCCGGTCCCTGGAAAATGTACAGAATTCCAACGAATAGTGCCACTTTGAGAAACACTCGAACGATGCTCCTTGATTTATCTCGGGGGCCCGATGGTCCCGGCTCCAGGCGTGATCGTGATGGGGGCCGGAGCGGCCGAAGTGGAGTCGCTGTTGCGGGTGCCCGCGATAATAGCCCCTGCGGCAGCTCCACCGCCGATCGCCAGAATGAGAAGGATCTTGCCAACGCTGGATCCGCTGCCGCTTACGGCCTCCTGCTTCGGAACAGCCATGTTGAACTGCGTGATGGTGGCTCTCCCCGTGCGGCCTTCGTGCGAAGCATTGACGCGGATCTCCATTTCGCCCGCGATACGGTTTGGCCGCGTGCGCACGCTCGCCCTGCCTTGCTCGTCCGCCGTGACCGTTTGGGTGGTCCCGCTACCGTTGAACGAAACGCTGGCGCCCTGCGCGGGAGCCGTGAACGTAACGGCGGCTTTGGACGCCGGCCGGTTCTGCTCATCGGAAACCTGTACTACGATCGTGCGCGGCTCGCGCTGGTTGATGTTGTTGATGGCGCCGAGGCCATCCAGCACTGTAATTGTCAGTCCGGGAGCCGCAGGTTGAGCTACGGCGAGCTGAACCGCCAGAAAACAGGCGAGTCCGGCTGACATCACCCTTTTGTCCATAGGCTGTGTACGCACAGCGGGTTGTTGCAGTTTGCTTTCCGAACCGGAGACAGGAAAGACTATTCTGCAAAACGCCCGCCATTGGTCCCAAAAATGCGAGAAAGTCCGTGTCGCCCACCCGAATGGCCGGATTTCTGAGCGGAGTTGAAACTTAATGCGCATACCGATGATTACAAATTGTTTGATTTTAGGTCTGGTTCTCCTGTTTTCTCTGCCGGCCGCTGGCCAGCAGAAAACCCCCAAAGAGTTGTTCGAATACATCGAGAATGCGAGGAAACTCGGGCTGAACGACGAGCAGATCCGGGCCAACGCTCTCAGCGCCGGCTGGGATGCGCCAACCATCGAGCACACCTATACGATCGTGCGCATGCTGAATAACGAGAAACTCCAGGGCGGGGACCGGACCAGAGTGCAACTGGCCAAGGGACTGCCCGGCGGATACCGTATCGGGCCGGGCGACCTGCTTCAGATCGTCGTCTGGAGGGAGCCGGAAGCCTCGGTGCCGGATGCGGTGGTGCGTGTGGACGGCAAAATATCAGTCCCTCTGATTAAGGAAATCGAAGTGGTCGGGCTCACTCCGAGGGAACTGGAGGAGACGCTGACCGAGAAGTTCGCCAAGTTCATCAATGGTCCGGACGTCACCGTCATCCCAAAACAGATCAACAGTATGAAGGTGTACCTGATGGGCGCGGTCAAAAAAGAAGGGCCGCTTCCCATGATCGGCCCCATGACGGTTCTGCAAGCCATCAACGAAGCGGGCGGACTGAGCGAATACGCCAAAAGGAACAAGATTTATATCCTGCGGAATGACGGCGGTAAGCAGCTACGGCTACCGTTCGATTACGAAGCCATTCTGGAAGGCAAGCGCCTGGAACAGAACATCGTGTTACGGCCCGACGACATGATTGTGGTTCCCCAGTAGGGTTCATGGGATAGGCATGCTGCGATTTCCCGAACTTTCGCACCACTTACTAATGAATGGGACGGCTGGGTCACAGAGCGTCCCGGGCAGATGGAAAGGTGGCATTTGACTTCCAAAACCGGTATTTCCCACAAAATCGCGGCACTGGCGCTAGGGATTCTGGCGAGCGGTCCGGTACACGCCCAAATGCCTCTACTCGGACCGAATTCCCCGGGTTTCGGACGGCTGCGGGGATTTCAGTTCTACGGCATTATGAGCTCGGCCACTTATTTCGACAACCGGCTGTCGAACACACAAATCCCCCAGCTTTTTACGGGATCGGACTGGCTGTTTCAAAGTTCGGCTTCGGTGGGGTGGAGCCGGCCGTCCAAAAATACGAATATTTCCATTGGTTATGCCCCCTCTTATTTTGGCAGCCTGCGCAATCCTGACTGGTCGTTCTGGAACCATTCGCTCACCATCAACACGAATACTCCGAGAACCCTGACGATTTCACCCCGGTGGACGTTCGACTTCGCGCTGATGACGAATTTCACCAATTTGAACCAATCCCTGTTTGCGCCCACCACGCTCGACAACATCGCTTCCGCCCCTGCCTCGTTCGATCAGCTTGCCGGCGCCATGATACGGCAGAACCCGTCGAGCGATCAGTTGGCGCCAGTAATCAACGGCGTTCCGGTTACGGATTCGGCGGCCAATGTTTTGTTTTATGGTGACCGCATGTTCATGGGGGGGGTGCAAGGTACCTTTACTTATGCGCAATCGGGACGGCTTTCCTGGATGTTCGGAGGGGGCGGAAGCCGGATACAACATCTCACTTCGTTTGGCGGAAGCTCGAACTCGAGCCGCCACCTGGTGCCTTACACAAACAACGCCAACGCCAACGTCGGCCTATCGTATTCCCTTTCGCCGAGAACCCAGATTGGAATGAATACCGGCACGGTGCGGACGTTCAACCGGCTGCAGGATTCCTATGCCAATTACGCGACGGTTTTTGCCGGATGGACCCTGAGCCGGCGCTGGTTTCTGACGGTCAACGGGGGTGCCGGGATGATCGTGCCGCTGCGCGAAACCTACCGGGTTCCGACAAAGGTCGGCTATATGGGCGGCACTGTCATCGGATACAAGACCCGGGAGCATACGTTCCTGGTGGATGTGAAGCGTACGATTGGTGACAACTATGGAATCGGTTCGAACGCCACGATGTCCGCCGATGCCGCCTGGAGTTGGAGCCGTCCCGGCCGCTCCTGGTGGATCTCGGCCGGCTCCGGGCGCCAGGATCTGGGCACCCCTGGATTTTCGAATATCCAGGCATGGCGCTCGCACGTCAGTTTTGGGCAGGCGATCGGCTGGGGTTTCGTCCTGAACATGCAGTATGCGTACCTGACTTATAACGCGGACTTTCTCTCGCAGGCCTATAAGCTAAGAGCCAATGCCGCTACGGTGGGCATCTCCTGGACCCCGCATGCCGGGCTGGTACGGTAACTCAGACCCGGTAGCCCTGCGGCAACTCAATGTGAACCCGGTGTCACCGCCCCCCCTTTGGAGGATGCCGTGCATTATCAACAGCAATTCTAAAGGATTTATGAGGGCAAGACAGTCTTCTTTTCATCCGGTTAAGGCCAGACGCGTCCCCATGTTTTGGACAAAGTCCTATAAACCTACGTGGGATCAACCAGGGTCTCACCTGCGGAACCGGCACTGAATCAAGCGCATTCACAATTCGGCATCGCACGTGCATGCTATCCAGCTTGCAACAAGATGTTGACAGGGCTGTCAGAGCCGTAAAAAGGCCTCACGCCGCTGGAACGTCGATATGACGAAATCAATACAGCCACTTATCCGCCCGGAATTCATGCCGCTGTCGATCCTGCGGGCCATTTGGAAGAGCAAGCACTATGCGGTGGCAGTGTGGATCCTGGGCAGTGTTGCCGCCTATCTCTATATCTCCCGAATGCCCTCGCTGTTCTGGTCGGAAGCTCTGGTTCTGGTCGACTATCAGAAGATTCCCCAGGATTATGTGTCATCGACCGTCCGGGTGGATGTGCGGGACCGCCTGGCGGCGATGAGCCGGCGCATCCTGAGCAACGACCGGCTAAAAGAGCTGATTCAGGAGATGAACCTGTTCGGCTTCACCCGTGGCAAGACCGTGCCGGACACCACCGTGGACCAGATGCGGGCCAATATCAAGCTGAATCTGGATACGGGCTGGACGGGAGGGCTGACGGCGTTCCGTATCGGCTACATCGATTCGAAGCCCCGCGTCGTGGCGGAAGTGGCAAACCGGCTGGCATCATTTTTCGTCGAGGAAAACCTGAAGAATCGCGAAGTACAGGCTGAAGGCACAGCCGAGTTCATCGATTCCCAACTCGCGGAAGCCAAAAAGAAGCTTGATGGACTCGAGGCCACGGTCAGCCAGTACAAGGCCCGGCATGGCGGTGAACTGCCGCAACAGCAGAACGCGCTGGTCGGCACGCTGGGGCGCCTGCAGGCGGAACTGCAAGCCAACACCGAAGCCATCAACCGCGTGCGCCAGGATAAAACCATCCTGGACAACAGCCTGAGCATGGCGCAAACAACGATTGCCGCTGTCGAGCAGGCGATCCGCGATAACAAGCCGGTACCCTCTCTGGCGGCGGTTGGAGCCGGGACGCCGGCCCCTCCGCTGAGCCCGGCCGAAGCGGAACTGCGGAAGCTCGAAGGGCAGATGGAAAACCTGCGGCTCCGCTACAGCGACCAGCACCCGGACGTGAAGCGCCTCAGCATCACGATTGAGAAATTGCGGCAGATCAAGGCCAACGAGCCGCCCGCTCCGGCGCCTAAATCCAGGCAGCCCGATACTGCCGAACTCGCCCGTACGGCTCCCCCGGTGCGCGAATCCGCCGAACTCGCCCAAGCCCGCGACAAAATGGAGACGTTGAAAGCGCAGATCGGGATGGCGGACAAGGAACTCGCCGCCAGGATCGCCGATCAGGACCGGATCCGGCAGGAGATGCTGCGGGTGCAGGCCAAGGTGGACATGATGCCCTTCCGGGAGCAGGAGATGTCCGCCATCACCAGAGACTACGAGATCTCCAGGCAGAATTACCAGTCCCTGCTCAGCAAAAAGCTGGCCGCCGACATGGCGACTGACCTCGAGCGGCGCCAGAAATCGGAGCGATTCACAGTGATCGACCCGGCCCGAATCCCACTGAAGCCGTTCAAGCCCAACCGCAAGGTGCTGATGCTTTTGGGATCGGCCGTGGCGATGCTTTTGGGTCTGGCGGTGGCGTTCGGGAATGAATTTCGCCGCAACGTGCTGCTGGGCGAATGGGAACTGCCCCCGAACGCGGTCGTATTGGGGGCACTGCCGCAGATCCGGATCGGCGACGGCGCCGGAGCGCTGGCGGCACTGGGGCGCATGAAGATGCGCCTGGCTGTCTGGAGTTCGGTGATTTCAGTGGCAGCCGTCGCCGGCTATTTTATTGCGCAACGGTTCTGATTATGTACAAAGATTTTTTTGGCCTCCAAAAATATCCGTTCGCAATGACCCCGGATCCCGGGTGCGTGTTCATGACCAGCCAGCACCGGGAAGCGATGGCGGCCCTGGTTTACGCAATTTTGAGCCGTAAGGGTCTGCTGGTGCTGTCGGGCGAAGTGGGAACCGGCAAAACGACGGTGCTTTCGCGGGTGCTGCGGTTTCTTCCCCCGGGGCGCGTACAGTCGAGCGTGGTGATGCATCCGACGCTCACGCCGAACGAATTTCTGGAACTGCTCATGATGGATTTCGGGATCCCGGACGTCCCGGCCAGCAAGGCGCAGCGGCTGGTAAGGCTCCAGAATTTCCTGAAGGAGGCCGACCGGGAAGGCAAGCTTTCGGCGTTGATTATCGACGAGGCGCACAAGCTGAGTCCGGAGGTTCTCGAGGAGATCCGGCTGTTAGGCAACCTCGACCACGGCGACCAGAAGCTGTTGCAAATCGTGCTGGCCGGGCAGAGCGAACTGGACGAGGTGCTGAAGCGCGAGGAACTGCGCCAGATCAAGCAGCGGGTTTCGGTACGGGTGGCCCTGAAAGCGTTGAGCACCGAAGAAGTGGAGTCATACATACGCTACCGCTGGACGCAGGCTGGCGGCCGCGAAAATATGCCCTTCGCTCCGGCAGCGGTCGGACAGATCGGCGCCTGGTCGAAAGGAGTTCCGCGGCTGATTAATTCCATCTGCGACAATGCTCTGCTGCTCGCTTTCGCAGAGAAAGCCCAGGTGGTTTCCGCCGCCCACATTTTACAGGCCACGGCGGACCTTGATCTGGCACAACCCGCGGCCCAGACCACAGACAAGAAAGAAGTCCCGGGCATGGAAGACAAACCTGTAGCCGGCGAGCCTCTTCCCGCCGCCGCTCCACAGGAATCGCCGCTGCCTATGGCAAAGGTTCCCGAGATCCGGGTTCCGGTGTTCTTCGGCTCCGAGCCGCGGCCGAAGACGTTGTGGAACCGGTGGGCGGAGAAGCTCGGACTGACCTGAGGATAACCGGCGCGCATGAGCAAAATATTCGAAGCACTGACGAGGGCTGAGGGAGAACCGGCGAGTTCTCTTCTGCCGGATCTGATCGGACCCGATGACACCGTAGCGGCGGCGGAACAGCCACTCCCCGCCACACCGGTTGTGGTGGATGCCGCTCCGGCGTCCGCGCATCCCCAGGCGCCACCGGCCGCCGTGCCGGTTCCGGGTGCGGGGCTGCGGCTGGACAAAATCCGCACTCTGTCGCTACAGGTGCCGCAAACGGCTCCCGTGCTGCCGTTCGACGACACGCATTGGCAGGCCAGCGAGCGGTACAGGATAATTCGCACGAAAATCCTGCAACATCCGCGGAAGCCCCGGATGATCGTGGTTTCCAGCCCCGGCTCGGGTGACGGAAAGAGCGTCACGGCCATCAACCTGGCGGGCGCGCTCTCACTCAAGACAACTTCGAACGTTCTTTTGATGGACGGGGATTTCCGCCGGGCCACCATACACCGTCAGATCGGCTTTTCGCACACGCCCGGCCTGGCGGAAGTTCTGGAAGGAACCTGCGCGCTTGAAGACGCCCTGGTGCATACCGAGCAGTTCCCGGCGCTGTATGTTCTGCCTGCTGGAGACCAGAGGGCGAACCCGGCGGAGTTGCTGGATTCTCCGCAGTGGCAGTCGCTGACCGGGCGGGTAAGAAGCGCCTTTGAATACGTCATCGTGGATTCCCCGCCGATTGCGGCCGTTGCCGATTACGACCTGATCATGGCGGCATGCGACGGCGTTGTGCTGGTAGTACGGCCGGATCATACGAACCGGACGCTTTGTTTTAAAGCGCTCGAAACGCTGCCCAAAGAAAAATTGCTGGGTGTAATTCTGAATTGCGAGAGCAACTGGTTTCTGCCGGGAAAAGACCAGTACGATTCGTATTATTACCGCGCCTCGAAAGAGTTTCGCAGTCGGTAGCAAAGGCGGTAGCTGGGGGAGGAAGGGTTTCATTAATGTTTGCAGGCGTCGCCTGTAAGCGAAGGGGCGGAGCTATGTCTGATTTCATTATTCATCCGGCGGCCGGATTCACAGTCTCGCATCCTGGCGCTTTAGAAATACCGCGCTGGTACGCCGTCTATACGCGTTCGAATTTTGAAAAGACCGTAGCGGCCGATCTGGCGGCCAAGGGAATTGAAGCCTATCTGCCGGCGGTGCGCGAAGTGCATCGCTGGAAGGACCGCCGGAAAGAGGTAGACGTCCCCATCTTCCCTGGTTACGTATTTGTCCGGATACCGGACAGCGTGCCGGTCCGGTTGCAGGTGGTGCGCTGCACGGGGGCGGTTCGCATTCTCGGCCACGGCCCGGAAATCGAACCGGTTCCGGAAATCGAGATCGAATCGGTCCGCCGTCTTCTGCTGTCGAAGGTCCCTTTCTTCTCGCATCCTTTCCTGCGGGAAGGAGCGTGGGTGAGGGTGAAGCACGGACCGCTCGAAGGAGTCGAAGGGCTGCTGGTGCGCGTGAAGAGCGGCAGCCGCCTGGTTCTGTCTGTTCAGATGCTGTCGCAGTCGGTCGCCACCGAAATCGACAGCGGTGATGTAGAGGTTCTCCGTCCTCCGTACAAAAACTGATATCAGCCTCAAAGCGAGAATCCCGATGTATCCCAACCTAAAGCTGCAATTGTGGCGCACCGGTATTCGCCAGAACCTGCTGGCGAAAATGTTGGACCTGGATGAGACCGTGCTCAGCAAGATCGTGAACGGATACCGCGAGCCCAACCCGGAACTCCGGGCCAAGATCGCCACATTGCTCCAACGCGAAGAATCCTGGCTGTTCGAGCCGGTCGAACGGCAAAAGCCCCTGTAGCAGCTTTTAAACAACTTCCTCTATGTGTGGAATCGCGGGGTTTTGGAGCGGCGGTGATGCGCCGGCCGAAGGCTCTCTCCTCCGGGAGATGTGCAGCCGTATTGCGCATCGCGGGCCCGATGCGGACGGCTATTACGTCGATGGCGCGCTCGCGCTCGGGCATCGCCGCCTGAGCATCATCGACGTGGCCGGCGGCGATCAACCCCTCGCCAACGAAGACAACAGCGTGCTAACGGTCTTCAACGGCGAGATTTACAATTTCCGCGAATTGCGCCGGGACTTGGCGCGCCGTGGCCACCAGTTCCGCACGCGGAGCGACACTGAGGTTCTGGTGCATCTCTACGAGGAGACCGGCGAAAGGTTGCCGGAATATCTCAACGGGATGTTTGCGTTTGCCATCTGGGACGCGCGCCGCCGGCAATTGTTCCTGGCGCGCGACCGCTGCGGAAAGAAACCTCTCTATTATTCTTTTTCCATTCCCGGATTGCGGTTCGCCTTCGCCTCGGAGCTGAAAGCGTTGATGGCCGCGCCGGGGTTCCGGGGACGGCTGAACCATTCCGCGATTGCGGATTTCCTGTGCTTCTCCTACATCCCCGATCCGGCTACCATTTTCGATGGCGTCCATAAGCTCGAGCCCGCCCACTCGTTAACGGTCACCGCCGGCGGCGCGCAGAGCAGAAGATACTGGCGCCCGGAGTTTGCCGGCCGTGGGAAGACCGGCGAGGGCGAGGCCGCCGAAGAGATTCGCGCGCTGGCGCGGGATGCGGTCGAGGCGCGTCTGGTCAGCGATGTTCCTCTGGGCGCGTTTTTGAGCGGGGGAGTGGATTCGAGCGCCGCCGTCGGCATCATGGCCCGCTCGGCGCCGGACCGTGTGAAGACGTTCTCGATCGGCTTCACCGACAAGCGGTTCGACGAGCTGCGCTACGCCCGGATCGCGGCGGCGCATAACCACACGGATCACCACGAGGAGACAGTGACGCCCTCGATCTTCGAGATCCTGGAGAAACTGGTAGAGCATTTCGACGAACCGTTCGGCGACTCCTCCGCCATCCCCATGCTGTATCTGTCCCGCATGACCCGCCAGTTTGTCACCGTGGCGATTTCAGGCGACGGCGCCGACGAGATCTTCGGGGGCTACCGCCGTTATTATTACGGCGTGCTCGAAGAGCGGCTCCGCGGCCGGTTCCCGGAATGGTTCCGGCGATCGGTGATTCGCACCGGGGCGAGATATTATCCGAAGTTCGATTACCTGCCGCAGGTCTTTCGCGCAAAGAGCCTGCTCACCAACCTGTCTCATGAGATCGGCGACTCGTATTTCCATTCGATGACCGCGTTTCGCGAACGGGATCTCGAAGCGCTCGTCGCGAACGGCAAACCGGGAGATTATTCGCCGAGGGAAGCTTACCGGAAACGGTTCGAGGCCGTCCGGCATCTACCGCCGCTCGAGCAGATGCAGTGGGTTGATCTTCACACCTACCTGCCGGGCGACATCCTGGTGAAAGCAGACCGGGCGACGATGGCGTATTCGCTCGAGAGCCGTTCGCCCTGGCTCGATCACCGGCTGGTGGAACTGGCCTGCCGCCTGCCGGCAAACCTGAAGATCAACGGCCGCATCCGGAAACACATCTTCAAAAAAGCCATGGAGCCGTACGTTCCCAAACTGCTCCTCCACCGCAAGAAGATGGGTTTCTCCGTACCCCTGGCCGCGTGGTTCCGCACCAGTCTGAAACCGGTATTCGAGTCGGCGGTCTTAAGCGATGGAGTGAATGGACTGCTTCAAACGGCCTATCTCGGGCGGATTTGGACGGAGCATCAATCCGGTCTGCACAACCACGACCGGAAACTGTGGAACCTTCTCATGCTGGCCCTGTGGCACGCGCGTTATCAGGACCCTTCGCGGCCAGCCGCCCTTGAAATGGCTGGGACGAATTGAACCCGCGCGCTTTGCTTTTCGACGTGGACGGCACGCTGTATTCCCAGGCGTGGCTCCGCCGCCGCATGATGCTGCGGCTGGGGAAGGCGTGCGCGGGCGCGCCCCTCAAAGCGCGCTCGCTCGTGCGGGCGCTGGCGGCGTACCGGTGCGCACAGGAAGAGATGCGTGCGGCCGCGGCTCCCTTCAAGAACCTGGAGGAGGCTCAGATCGAACTGGCTTCCCGGCGGTCGGGAATCGAAGCGGCGCGGATGCGGGCGCTGGTTCAGCACTGGATGGAACGGTCTCCGCTGGACCTGCTGGCGCGTTGTGTAAGACCCGGTATAGCGGATCTTTTGCGGCAGGCCCGGGAGCGGGGGCTTGGACTGGGCGTGGTTTCTGATTATCCGTGCGAACGGAAGCTGGAAGCGATGAACCTGAGGGCATACTTCGACGTAATCGTTTGCGCCCAGGACCGCGAGGTTCAGTGTTTCAAGCCGCACCCGCGTGGCCTCGAAGTCGCGGCACGTAAACTCGGCGTTACCTGCAAAGAAGTGGTGTATATCGGCGACCGCCGCGGCGTGGACGATGCTGCCGCCGTCCGGGCGGGAATCTCCTCGATTCTGATTGAACCGGATGGAGCGGGGATGTCCCATCTGGCTGCCCTGGTGGCGGCCACCCCATACCAAAAATCGTCATTCTGTACAACAAATTGATTGCGCTCTTCCCCGTAGGTTCCGGAAGAGCCTATAAGGTGTTATCCCCGGCGATGGTTATTTACCTGCCTGTTCACAGAAAGCGGCAATGAGTTCACCCGTTCTACAGACCACCACCACGGCCGGTGTATCGAGCAGCCTGATGGGCCTGCTCGAAGGCATGCGGCCGGTGCAATGGATCAAGAACGGATTTGTGCTGGCGCCGCTGATCTTTTCGGCCAATCTCCAGAACTTCGAACTGGGCCTGCGGGCGCTGGCCGTGTTTGCGGCGTTCTCGATGGTAGCGAGCGGCGTTTACCTGTGGAACGACAGTCTCGACTGGCGGAGCGATCTGAATCACCCGCAGAAAAAGAGGCGGCCGATCCCGTCTGGACGGCTGACGCCGGCGGTGGCGATAAGTTGCGGTTCCTTGCTGCTGATCGCGGGCGTCCTTGCAGGTTTCGCCTTGAACCCGGCGACCGGGTTTCTTTTATTCGGTTATGCGATTTTGAACGGCCTGTACAGCCTGGCGCTCAAACATGTAGAGATCGTGGATCTGATGTGCATCGCGGTGGGGTTTGTCCTGCGCGTGATCGCCGGCTCCACCGCGATCCACGTGCAGAGCTCGCACTGGCTGTTGATGTGCACCTTCCTCATCGCGTTGTTTCTGGGCATCGCCAAGCGCCGCCAGGAGATCGTGACCCTCTCAAACGGCTCCGGGCAGCATCGCCGGGTACTGACCCACTACAGCCTGCCGTGGCTCGATCAGGCGGGTACGGTGGTATCGGGATCCACCGTGGTGGCCTATGCATTGTATGCGGTCTCACCCGAAACCCAGGCGAAGTTCGGAACCGACGCGCTGATCTACACGCTGCCCTTCGTCGTGTTCGGCGTCCTGCGCTATCTGCACATGATGCATTCCGGAGATCGCACGGGAAACCCGACCTCGGCGCTGATGCTGGATAAGCAATTATTGATGTGCGTCGCCGGCTGGGTGCTGGCCTGCGCGGCGATCATCTATCTCTGAGATCTCCAGAAACTCCGATGACGCAGCACAGAATCACTCTGTCCACACGCGGGGAAAACCACATTTAGCCGGACGCCATTTGAACAACCGAAAGACTTATTTAGTACTAGTACTTTTTATTGCATAGTCCTAGTATGCATGTTAGGATGGGAAATCCGTTTGGGAGCAATCATTGGCCGGCAACTGAGACAGTACATTGTTGTTTTGCACTTATCAGTTGCACCACTGAATCACTTTAAGGTTTGGACCCGAGTTTCACCTTGGCGGAACCCATGAAACATTTTGTTTTCATAACTTCTGTTTTGTTTCTTACGGCCGTACGATTATTTTCCGCGTCCGGCAATGCCATCACCATCACCGATCTGAGCGGAGCCGCGCAAACGAACCGTCCGATCACGATCTCCAGAGTGTTCGCACAAGGCGACATTGCAAGGTTTGCGCAAGCCCGGGTGAACGGTACGCCCGTCACTACGCAATGCGATGTCAAAACCAGGTGGCCCGACGGCAGCTTGCAGCACGCCCTGGTAAGCTTTAACGCGACGATCGGCGCACGAGCCACCATAACCGTCGATTTCGTCAGCCAGGCCACCGGGAATAACACCGGGTATCTGGATAAAGCCGGCATGCTCGCGTTCAACGAGAGCACATCTGGCGCGGGCAACGGATGGGGTGCGTCGATCGAGGCGGCCGCCTCCGGGCTGGCAAAGAGCGCCAACGCCCGGACGATGCTGAACAACCTGAACGTCAGCACCGATTTTAATACCGCCCAGGTGCGGTATTGGATGGCGGGTCCCGTGGTCACGCAGGTCATCATCGAAGACAAGTCCCCAAACCGCTCCGCCGATTTCGGTTGGAGTTGTACAGGGGGCTGCACGGGCGATTATGCCAGCGCAACGTGGGCGGCCGACAACCAGAACCGATCCCTGCATCCTATTTTTGTAGTGACGTTCTATCCCGCAAACAAGACAGTCAAGGTGGATTACATTCTGGAGAACATGTGGACCACCGCGCTCCAGGATCAACGCTACACGGTCAATCTGAAAAGCGGCGCGAATCTCGCCAGCCGGTATAGCAAGATAGTAACCCATTACGCCGCCACGCGATGGCGCAAGACGTTCTGGTCGAACACGGCGCCAGGCGATATTAAAATCGACCACAACCTGCCGTATCTGATCTCCACCAAGGCTTTGCCGAACTACGATCTGTCGATGCCGGTTTCAACGTCCCGGATTGCAAATGACATCTCCGCATTCAACGCAACCGACCGTGGTGACATCAATGGCAATGGTCAGTATCAGAAATACATGCCCGGCACGGGTCAGACGACGGATGGCCACATCGGCATTATTCCGGAATGGCAGGTGCGGTATCTCTACACGATGTCGAAGGTGTCCGACAACGCGATGCTCGATGGCCCGGTGTTGGGGAACGCAGCCGTCAGCGGGCATGTTCCGATTCACCTGCGCGAATCGCTTACGGGCCGGTCGTTCCGGGATGCCAACAACGACGGGCTTGCCGATACCGATGAGGCGTTTGGGCGTATGGTCTCCATCGATGCTCGTCCGAGAGTCCGTCTGGGTGAGAAGGATAACGACCCGACCGACAGGATCGTGGCGGCAGGGCCCCGCAGCAGTGCGCACGGTTGGTCGCCCGATCTGGCGCATCAGCCGGCGTTCACGTATTTGCCTTACCTGATCACGGGTGACTGGTATTTTCTTGAGGAACTCTACGCCTGGGCAGCGTACAACCTCGGGGTGGCCAATCCCGGCATCACACTGGGCTGGTCGCGGCATGAAACCTGGGGATACATAAACCAAGGGGCCATAGAGACACGCGGCCAGGCGTGGGCCCTGCGGACCATCGGCCAAGCTGCTTTCGTGGCGCCGGACGGAACGCCGGAGAAGGCGCAGTTTGTGCAGAAGATGAACAATAATATCGTGATACAGGAAGGATTCTACAATATCACCGGCAGCCCGTTGTATTCGCCCTGCACAACCAGCCCCTACAATGCCGCCACGGAAAAGAGCAAATGGTGCTGGGGAAACAAGACCGCTTCCCAGGGCCCGGATTTCACTGGTTCGATCAATTATCCGAATCTGGGATTTATCTCGTTCGGGGTACCTGCCTGCCACGATTACGTCGTGAACAATCCACAGGCAAACTACTGTGTTCTCACCTGGCAGGAGCACATGCTTTATGCCGTCTGGGGACACTTGAACGAACTCGGTTTCAACTACTCCAGAATTCTGCAGGACCGGAGCAAGTATTACACCAGCCGCATCCTGGATCCCAGCTACAATCCATATCTGATCCAGGCTTACCAGACGCCCGTGATGACGCCCGATGCGAAATATCTGACGTCGTGGTCCTCCGTGAAGAACGCGTTTCTGCCAACCATCCGGGACGCCAGGACCTGGGAGGCTACCGGCGCGTCCGACTATGCCTATATCGGATTCGCGGCCACCAGTTACGCATATCCCTATTCGAACGGATCGTACACGGGTAAGGCCGCCTGGGAGTGGCTGAAGGCCAACCTCTATGACGTGAGCGGCCAGGAAAATCCGAAATGGGCTTTCCTGCCCAGAGGCACGGAGGGTTCTTCCACGCCACCCCCCGTTACGCCTCCTCCGCCGGATCCTGTAGTGAGCAGTTGCGACATCAACAAGGACAATTTCGTTAACGCGCTGGACGTGCAGTTGGGAATCGACCAGGCGCTCGGGACCAGTTCCTGCACGAGCGACCTCGACTCCAACGGACGCTGCAACGTCATCGACGTGCAGCGTGTCATTAACGCCGCCCTGGGCGGCGCCTGCCGTACCGGTTCTTAAGTTTTCAGTTAGACCAATTCAATCCATGGCGATGGCCTTCGCAAAGAAGGCCGTCGCACCATTTGCTCGTGAGTACAACATTCCCGGCCATTTCCGTTGTAGTGCCGCTCTACAACAAAGAACGCTACATTCTTCGCTGCCTCGAGTCCATTCGAAGACAGACATTTTCAGATTACGAAGTCATCGTGGTCGACGACGGCTCATCAGACCGGGGAGGCGCCTTGGCGGCGGCATTTCCCGATCCGCGATTCCGTGTTGTGGAGCAGAAAAACCGCGGAGAGGGAGGCGCCCGGAATCGTGGTATCTCGGAATCAAGAGGTGCCCTGATTGCCTTTCTGGATGGGGACGACGAGTGGGAGCCCGGTTTCCTGGAAGCAGTGGCTGGCCTTTCCCGACAGTTTCCTCAGGCCGGCATTCTGGCCACGGGCCTGCGCCGCGTAGACGGTGAGGCATACGATCTTGAGACCACATTCAAATCTGGCGGCACCGGCCATGCCAGTCTCATCGAGAAGTATTTTTATTATGCAAAGCAGGGAAATTTCGTAAGCTCTTCGAGTGTGGCCATTCCACGCTCCGTTTTCGAGGAAGTGGGAGTATTCCTTGAGGGCGAGCCGATCGGCGCGGATCGCGATATGTGGGTGCGCATCGCTCTGCGGCATCCCATCGCATACGATTCGCGTGTTTTGGCGATTTATCACACCGATGCCACAGGCCGGTCGTTTTCACGCTGGAAATCGAATCCGCCTTATCCGCCCGCCGCGCGCACGCTGCGCCGGTTCCTTGACACGGGAGCACTACCCCCTGCGAAACGCCGCGATGCCACCCTTCTGCTGGACTGGCTACTTCTCCGGCATGCATACTGGCTGCTCGATCTCGGAAAACATGATACTCTGCTGCGGCATCTGAAAGAAGAATCTTTTTCCCTGTGGACTTACCGCTGGAGGGCGCGCCTGCTTCGCTCGGCCGCCTCGGTTGTGCCGGTGAGGCTGCTTTCCGCCGTGAAATGCCGTGCCGTGTTGTTGGGAGCCCGGATCAGAAGAATGCTTGGATCTCTGTTCTCGGCCGGCCGGTATGAGTGGTGGTTCGGCCGCCGCGTCGTATCGAGACAGGTTCCCGCACACTCCCGCGTCCGCACCGTTGCCGCCCAGTCACTCTAATCCATGAAAATATCCTGGTTGTTTCAGCAATCGGCCCTTTACTTCATCGGAAACATCGTACGCCGCGGCGTCGGCTTCCTGATGATTCCGGTCTACACCAAATTTCTGACTCCGGCCGATTACGGTCTGATCGAGATGATCGAGTTGTTCGTGTCCGTCTCGGTGATCATTCTCGGCGTTCTCGCGATGAATGACGCGATGGTGCGGATATATTACGACTATCCCGACGAGCGTAGCCGCGGCATGTTGGTTTCTACCGCTCTCGTGGGAATCACTTCCTTGAGCCTGCTACTGGCGGGCGCCGCATTTATAGGCGCTACTCCGCTGGCGATCCTTATGTTCGGCTCCAGCAGCAGCGCGTGGTTGGTGCGGCTCGCCTTTCTGGCGATGGTGCTTGGCAATATTACCGAACTGGCACTGGTCTATTCACGAATCAAACAGCGGTCATTATTTTTCGTTCTCTTCTCGGCCGCCCAGCTTACCCTCACACTCGCTTTGAACATCTGGTTTATTGCGTACCGGGGAATGGGCGTCTGGGGATTTATCCTCAGCAAGCTGATTTGCACGGGACTGGGCGCCGCGATTCTCATCGTGCTTCTGCTACGGGAAACCGGCTTCGGTTTCAACTGGGAGCAGGCGCGGAGAATGGCCCACTTTGGCGGACCGCTGGTGATTACCAGTGCCTGCTTTTTTGTGATCCATTTTGCTGATCGCTTCTTCCTGAATCACTTCGTCAACCTGGGTGAAGTCGGCGTGTATGCGCTCGCCTATAAAGCAGGCTTTCTCGTCACCTATATTGTTGGGGAACCGTTCGCCCGGGTCTGGGCAGTGAGTTTGTATGCGCACACGTCGACCGAAGGATGGCGGCACCAGTTCGGCAGAATCGCCCGGTATTTCGTTCTGGCGCTGTTTCTGGCCGCGGTTGGCATCAGCGTAGTGGCCGATGAAGCGGTCCCACTGGTCGCCGCCCCGGCTTATGCCCAGGCGGCGATGCTGATTCCGTTTATCGCGTTTGCCTACGTATTCCGCGAGATCGGCGATTTCTTCCGGGATCTGCTGTTTATCAACAAACGGTCAGGGCTGTTCAGCAGAATCGCCATCGTTTGCGCTCTGCTCAATATCGGACTGGATTACTGGCTGATCCAGAAGTATCAGATGAAGGGCGCCGCGCTGGCAACACTGCTGACCTGGCTCGCCTATATGGCAGGTTGTTGGGTGGCCGCACAATACGAGCACCATATCGCGTTCGCCTTCCGGTCCGTGGCTTTACTGGGTGTACTCTCCGCCCTGGTGTTGTTCGCATCAATGCTCATCGGTGAAGTGGCGATGCTCGGGCGGATCGGCATTGATGTTCTGCTGGTGCTCGGGTTCGCCCTGGTGGCGTGGCTGATCGGATATTTTCCGGCAGAGGAAAAAGCGATGGTGAGGAGTTATCTGTCACAGCGGCGGCGGCTCCTCGTAAAGGCTGTATCTCATGCCTCCTGAACACAAACCCCTGTTTGTTTCAAGTGTTGCTAAACGGTTCCTGTACTGTTCCGGGCTGCTCAGCCTGTACCATCGGGTGAGGAATCAGCGCTCGCTGACGGTTGTCATGTTTCACCAGGTTCTGCCGGAGGATGATCCCCGCTGGCCGGATACCGATCCGAACTGGACCGTTACCAGCCACCTTTTCCGGAATTGCCTGGAGTTTTTCCGCAGGCACTACAACGTCATCGGGATCGATGATTTACTACGCGCCGGCGATGGCGGAGAGAACTTGCCCGCCCGGCCGCTGTTGATCACGTTCGACGACGGATGGGCGGACAACGAACAATACGCCGCCGGCATTTTACAAGAGTACGGGCTACCCGCCGTGGTGTTTGTCGTGGCCGGCGCAGTAGACCAGGAAGGTTTCTGGCGGGAACGCCTGTACCGGCAGTGGCGAAGAGGCTCCCTCGATGCGGATCAACTCGGCGGTCTATGGCGCGCACTGCCGGATGCGGAAGATACCAAGCCGCGGGATTGGACTTCGGCGAAGGCTTTCTGGGCTTTGGCCAACCGGCTGGATACCCTCGATGACGTATCACGGACGGCCTTATTGAATACGATTTTCCAACCGTCCTCCGCGCTCGAAGGATCCGTGATGTTATCAACCGCTCAACTGGGCGCTCTTGCGAAAGCCCGCATCAGCATCGGGTCCCATGGCCTGACACACACGCCTATTCCTCTGGCGGCGAACCCTCAAAAGGAGTTGAAAGATTCCCGCCGGCGGCTGGTAGCTTTGCTGGGACTCGAGGAGCGGCGGGCGCCGCTGGCTTTGTCTTTCCCGCATGGTCTTTACAACGAAGAGACCGTACAGCTTGCACGTGCGGCCGGCTACCGTTTGCTCTTCACCAGCGACCCGCACCTCACCTCCGCGGACACGGCAAACTGGCAAACCGCACTCATCGGCCGGTTGAATATTTCATCCGGGAACATCACGGACCGGAATGGAAGTTTCCGCCCGGAGTTGCTGGCGTTATGGCTGTTCAACCGGCCTCGAGTATTCACTGGCACCAGACGGAAAGAGAACGCCCGAATATCATCCGTTGCATCCGTCCGGTACTGATTCCCCAACATGCGCGATCTGGTTTTTACTTCTGTTTTTGTGCTAATCCTGTTGGCGGCAATCGGGCGGCCCTGGATTGGTGTGCTCCTGTGCGCCTGGTTAGGTTACATGAGCCCGCACCGCCTCTGTTACGGGTTTGCCGCGTACTTCCCTTTCTTCGCCGTGGCCGCGGCGGTCACGATTGCAAGCATATTCATTTCTTCCGAGCGCAAGCGGTTCCCCTGGGCGCGGGAGACGTTCATTTTCCTGCTGTTCGTTCTATGGATGAACGTCACCACTCTTTTCGCCTTGAACCCGCCAGGGGCCTGGTTCAAGTGGGATCAGACCATGAAGACCATGCTGATGATTTTCCTCGGCATGCTGGTAATGGCCGCAAGATCGCGCCTTCACTTGCTGGTCTGGGTAATCGTGCTTTCCATTGAGTTTTACGGCGTCAAAGGAGGAATTTTCGCCATCCTCACGGGCGCCCAGTATACGGTGCAAGGGCCCCCTCGCACGATGCTCGAAAATAATAATGCGCTGGCGATTTTCATGGCTGCGACGCTGCCGTTGATGCGTTATCTGCAATTGAATACCGAAAGCCGGCTCATTCGCCAGGGCCTCGGGGTGGGGATGGGGCTGACCGCTATTGCCATTCTTGCCTCTTATTCGAGAGGTGGATTCCTCGCGCTTTGCACAACCGGTTTTCTCCTGCTGATTAAGAGCCGGCGCAAATGGCTGCTGGCGGGAGCGATGATCGTTACGGTTCCCCTGATACTGTCGCTGATGCCGCAGGAATGGTTCGAGCGGATGGACACCATCAGCGAGTATAAAAGCGACAGCTCCGCAATGGGGCGCCTGGAGGCATGGCAGTTCGCCATCAACATGGCCGCGGACCGTCCACTGGTTGGGGGCGGATTTAAAAGCTTTACACAGGAGCTCTTTGCGAAGTACATCGGCAACACTCATGATTACCGCGAGCCGCACAGCATCTTTTTCGAGGTTTTGGGCGAGCACGGCTACCCCGGGCTGTTTCTGTTTTTGTTGCTGGGTGTATGCGCCTGGCGGACCGGCACCTGGATCCGGCGTGTAGCGTTCCAGCGGGAAGATCTGAGCTGGGCCGGAGACCTCGCTGCCATGTCACAGGTTGCCCTGGCAAGCTATGCGGTTGGCGGCGCGACTTCCACCATTGCTTATTTCGATCTGCCCTATCACCTGATGGCTATTCTCATGCTTACAAAAATTGCCGTCATCGACGAACTGAGGAAGGCTGACGAAGAACCTGAGCCCACCAGCGAAGAGGTAATGATTACCAACACAGGAGCATATCTTCCGACATGAGCAGCCGGAGACAATTCGGCGATTTTGAGGGGCGTGTGATATCGCCCCTGGAACTCGAACCCGATGAGTTGAGTTACTGGGAAGAGCTGTGCGCCCCGGCGGGTTTCCTGCACAGCCCCTTTCTGTCGCCGCATTTCATGAGAGCCGTGGCGAGCGTGCGAGGTGGCGTCTATACCCTCGTCGTACGCCGGCGGCGCGGTGGACTGGCGGGCTTTCTTCCGTTCCAGTTCCGCACGCGCCTGCACAAACTGCTACGGGTGGGCGAGCCGGCCGGCGAGTTGATGAACGATCACTTTGGTTTCATTGCCGCGCCGGAGGTTTGTATCCATCCGGATGCACTCCTGCTGCTGGCCGGGCTCACGCATATCCAGTTCTCCAACCTGCATGAAGGGCAGGCGGGCTACGGGCTGGGTGGGGAGCGCAAACAAACCGGCATGGTGCTGTCGCTGGCCTCCTCCGATTCCGGTTCCTATTGGAGCGATCTCCGGAAACGGAACAAGAACTTCGTGCTCGATACCGAACGGCAGCGGCGTAGAATCCAGGAGGCGTTGGGACCGCTCTCGTTCGTGTTCGATTCCGCGAACCGGGCAGCCGAAATGGAGAATCTTATCCATTACAAGCGCCTGCAATACGTACGGACCAAAGGCCGGGATGGTTTGCGCATCCGCTGGAAGCGCGCCCTGCTGGAGGAACTGGCCGCGTCCAGGCATTCAAGCTGCCAGGGAACGCTTTCCACCCTCTATGCGGGAGATACCTGGGTGGCATCGCATTTTGGCATCCGCAATCAGGATGTGCTGAGCCTCTATTTCCCCGTCTACAATCCGGAACTGAGCAAGTATTCACCCGGGCGCCTGTTGATCAAGGAACTGATTGAGGCGGCGCCCGCCGCCGGCCTTTCCAGCATCGATTGCGCCGCTGGAGACAATCAGTACAAACGGGAGTTCGGCAACAGCCAGTACACGGTCTTCGCGGGCGCGTGGTACCGGCATGGGATCTGTTCCACGGCGTACAGGTTGAGCTGCTCGCTCAGGTGGAGGCTGTTATCACTCCAGCAGCAGTAAGTCCTCATCTTCTGGAGCGGCTCGCAGACGATACACCCCGGCCTATGAACGTCGTCAGTCTCAGTTGCGTGTTTCCCAACGCGGTGGAAACGTCATCGGGATTATTTGTTCGAGCACGGCTTGAGCGAATGGCCGCGCTGGCGCGGATAACGGTGCTTGCTCCCGTACTGTGGTTCGATTACCACAAGCTGGCGCATCCAGGCGGTACAAAGGCCGTCATCCATGCCAGCCGCCGCGACGGATTACTTGAGGTGGTACACCCGCGATGGATGTACGTGCCCGGCGCTGGCGTGCTGACGGCGATGTTGCTGTTCGTTCAATTACTCGGCCCCTTGTACCGGTTGAAAAAATCCGGACGGTGCCAGTTGCTGGACGTCCACTTCGGCTATCCCGAAGGCGTGGCCGGCTGCCTGCTGGCCGGCGTGCTCCGTGTGCCTTTTACGGTTACACTCCGGGGCGCCGAGTTATTGCACGGCCGCTACCGGTTGCGCCGCGCCGCCATGCGTTTCGCGCTGCGCCGCGCCGGTTGTGTCATTACCGTGTCGGAACAGTTACGGGCTTTCGCCATTGAACTCGGCGTGGACCCGGCCAGAGCGCGGACGATCCCCAATGGGGTGGATGCATCGATGTTTTTACCGCGCGATAGCGCCGCATGCCGCCGGAAACATAATCTCAGAACCGATTTGCCGGTAGTGCTTACCGCCGGACATCTGATCGAGCTCAAAGGACATCACCACGTTATCCGCGCCGTGAGGCAACTAGCCGATTCGGGCCTTCCATTGCAACTGGTCATCGCGGGCGGCAGCCCAGGCCGCGGCGTACGAAGTTTTGAAATGGAACTCCGGCGGTTAACGAACGAACTGGGCCTGGAAGACACCGTCCAGTTTATGGGCGCGGTGCCACCGGAAACGCTGGCGGAGCTGATGTCGGCGGCCGACGTGTTCTGTCTGGCCAGCCATCGGGAAGGCTGGCCCAATGTGCTGCACGAAGCCCTGGCCTGCGGTACGCCGGCTGTCGCTACCCGCGTGGGCGCGGTGGAAAGCCTGGTTGTGTCCGAAAAATTCGGAATTGTAGTGGAACCGGCGGACCCGGCGGCACTGGCCGCAGCCTTGCGGAACGCGCTTGGCAAAGAATGGGACCGCCGGGCGATCGCTGAATGGGCTCACGGCCGGTCCTGGGATCAGGTCGCAGCCGAAGTGGTGGGTGAGATGCAACGAATCGTTTTGGGGAAAGAGACACAACAGGAACACAGGATATCCGCATGATGCGAAAGCATGCCAGTCCGGCGCGTTCATTCCGTGTAGGAATTCTCGGCGCCGGTTTCATCTCCGACCTGCACATCGCGGCTTTGAAAACGCTGCCGTTCGTTGAAGTCTGTAGCGTATGCGATCAGGCATCCGGTAAAGCCGCCCTCACCGGCGAGCGCTGGAATATCCCGCAGGTCTATTCTTCCTTGGAAGAGATGCTGGAGAAATCCAGCCTCGACGTCATTCATATCCTGCTGCCACCGGATCGGCATTTTGAAGCTGCCCTGGCATGCCTGGAGGCGGGCGTGGATGTGTTTCTGGAAAAGCCGCTTGCCACAAGTTCGGAGGAATGCGACGCTTTACTGCGCACATCGGCCCGTTCGGGGCGGCGCGCCGGAGTGAATCACAATGCCCGCTATCACCCGGCTCTGGAACGGTTGAAGACGGCCATCCGCGCCTGGCGCTTCGGCCGGGTCCAGCATGTCGCCGCGGCCATTAACCTGCCGCTGCGTCAGCTCAGCCAGGGCCAGCATGATCATTGGATGTTCCGCAGTCCGGGTAATATTGTTCTGGAGCAGGCGCCGCATCCCCTGTCGCAGATTCAGCTTCTTGTGGGAAACGTCGAGTCGGTTTCGGCTCTTGCCTCCGGGCGCCAGCTTCTGAATACAGGCCAGCCGTTCTACAATACCTGGCAGATTTCGATGGTTTGCGAGAGAGGCTCCGCCCAGTGCTCGCTCTCCTTCGGCGGGGGTTTCCCGGTCTCCACCTTACAGGTGACCGGCGAGGACGCAGTGGCCTTTGTGGATCTGCGCACCAACCGGGTCCAAATCAGCGAACAGACACGCTTCCTGGAACCTGTTGACCATCTGCTCGACGGCGTTCGGAACGGCTCGGCAGCAATGCGCCAGGGCGCGGAAAACTTCGTAAATTACGGCCTCTCGTTTCTGAAACTGAAAGCATCAAATGACCCGTTTTTTGCCGGTATTCGCGCTAGCGTCCGGGCCTTTTATGAAGCTCTCCGGGAGGGAAGTCCGCTGCCGGTCGATCTTGAGCAGGCCTCGGCTGTCATTACAGCCTGTGAGCGGATTGTTCATAGCGCCGGCGGTGAACGATTGAACTATACAGATATTTCCAAGGAGATCGCACATGCCGGGTGAGATTGCCATTCTGGGCGGTACGGGCTTTATCGGAAGCGCCCTAGTGGCGGCTTTGCGAAAACGCGGATACCGGTTAAAAGTCGTCAGCCGGCGAGCGGGACCGGAGCGAAACCGCACCGAAGGCGTAACGTATGTCCGGGGCGATGTCGGCGATGCGTCCTCAATGCTCGAATGCCTGCGCGACACCTCGGTGGTATTCCATCTCGCAACCGGCGGGGGAAATAATTGGGCGGCCTTTGAGCGTGATTTTGTCCAGGGCGCGCGCAACGTCGCGAACGCCTGCCTTGCCTACAACGCCCGAAGGCTGATCTATACAAGCTCGGTGGCCGCGCTGTATCTTGGCGGCACAAAACCCGTGGATGAGAGTGCAGGCACGGACACGAAACCCGGCTCTCGCAGTCACTATTCGCGCGCCAAGATCCTGGCCGAATCGGTTCTCCAGCAGATGCATCACGCCAGCGGGTTGCCGCTGGTGGTGGTCCGGCCCGCGCTGGTCGCCGGCCGGGGTGGAATGCTGAACCATTCCGGCGTCGGGTTCTGGCCCTCCAGCACCTGCTGCACCGGTTGGGGCCGGGGAAAAACGCCGTTGCCGTTTGTTCTTGTCGAAGATGTGGCCGAAGCGTTGGTGCTGGCTATGGAGACGCCGGGGATCGAGGGGCGATCGTTTAATCTGGCCGGACCCATCCGTCCTTCCGCCGCGGAGTTCATGGAGATGGTGCGGAAACGGTCACGGCGGAATTTCCGTTTCTATCCGCAAAGCCTTTTGAAGATGCAGATGATCGAGATCCTGAAGTGGGCCGTGAAATGTGCTGCCAGAAAGCGTGATAATGCGTGGCCCAGCTTTCGGGATTTGAAGAGCCGGTCGCTGCGCGCACAACTGGATTCGACTGCCGCGGAGCGGATCCTGGGGTGGTCACCCACAACTTCGACCGCAACGTTTCTGGCCGAAGCGATCGATTCCCATCTTCAACCGCTTCTTGCGGGCGATCTCCGGTGCACCTGAACCATGCGTGATTCCATTCACATCCTGCACGTGTTTTCCACCTTCGGCCTGGGTGGGCCACAGTTGCGGGTCGCAAACATCATCAACTCGCTTGGACCGGCGTTCCGTCACACCATTCTGCCCATGGACCGCAACAGCGATGCCGCCTGTAGAATCGCACCGGGTGCGTGCGTTCACTTCATCATGCCGCCCGAACGTGATGCCGGCAGACCCCATGCAATGGCGCTGCATAATACGATTCGGAATATTCACCCCGATTTGTTAGTGGGCTACAACTGGGGAGCGATGGATGCGGTATTGGCCGCCGTGGTGGGGCGGCTCTGCCCTGTGATCCAGCACGAGCATGGATTTGGAATCGATGAGGCCCACTCTTTGAAATTCCGGCGCGTGCTGGCACGCCGCATCCTCCTCAAGGCGGCGCATTGCACCATTGTGCCTTCAAAAGTACTGTATGACATCGCGATCACACGTTACCGCCTGGCCGCGGAGAAAGTCCGCCTGATCCCCAACGGGGTAGACACAAAGCGGTTCCGGCCGGGCCACAATCCGGAATTGCGCGGACAATTGGGAACCGGTGGCCTGCTATTCGGCTACGTCGGGCAACTGCGGCCGGAAAAAAATCTGGGGTTACTGATCCGGGCTTTCGCGCTGGCCAATATCGAGGACGCCAGGCTCGTTCTCGTTGGCGATGGCCCCTGCCGTCCTGAACTGGAGCATGCGGCACGGGAGCTAGGCGTACTGGGAAAGGTGATCTTTACAGGCAAAGTACAAGACCCTCTACCATATCTGGGAGCCCTGGATGTGTTCGTGATGTCGTCGGTTTCCGAGCAGATGCCGATGTCGTTGCTTGAAGCAATGGCCTGTGGTTTGCCGGCGTTATGTACCGACGTAGGCGACATCCGGGAAATGCTTGGAGAGCCCGGCGCTCCGGTGGCCGTTCCGCCGGAGAATCCTGGCGTTTATGCGGACGCCATGCGGCTGTTGGCCCATAACTTTGAGACGCGCGCCGCCCTGGGAGCTGGCAATCGTGAGCGATGTATTGCCCGCTATTCCCTGGAACGCATGGTTCGTTGCTATGAAGATGAGTATTACGCCGCACTTGGACTATCGCGCGCACATGTGTCCCGGCAGCGTACTCTCCATGAGAGCGCGTGAACAGTAGACAACCATCCGAAACTTCACCAGACACAGAGGTACTGCCCATGAGTGGCAAAGAGATTCCTTCATCGATATCCGGAACGCCTCCCGCACCCCTGATCTCCGTAATCATTCCCGTTTACAATTCCGCCACCTACCTCCGGCAGTGCCTCCAAGCCCTGCAACAATCTACCATTCCCTACGAGTGCATTGTTGTGGACGACCGTTCCACCGATAGCTCGGCGGACGTGGCGCGTCAGTTCGGAGCGAAGGTGCTGTCGACGGACAGGCGCAGCGGTCCGGCTCACGCCAGGAATATCGGGGCCCGCGAGGCCTCTGGCGGCATCCTGTACTTTATCGACGCCGACGTGTGCGTGGAGCCGGGTACGCTGCGGCGGATCCACGCGAACTTTGAAGAAGACCCCGGCATCGATGCGCTGATCGGCTCCTACGACAACTCGCCGCAGGCCCAGGATTTCCTCTCCCAATACAAGAACCTGATGCATTGCTACACGCACCAGCGCGGCAAGAGACAAGCCTGCACGTTCTGGAGCGGCTGCGGCGCCATTCGCCGGGAAGTGTTTCTCGAGTGCAGCGGGTTCGACGAATCCTACGGCCGTCCGGCTATCGAGGATATCGAGCTGGGATACCGGCTGAAGCGTGACAAGAAGAAGATCGTCCTTGATACGGAACTGCAGGTGAAGCATCTGAAGGCCTGGAGCTTCACCAGCCTGGTCAAGACCGATATCCTGGACCGCGGCATTCCGTGGACCGAGCTGATCCTGCGCGACAAGAACCTCCCCAACGACCTGAACCTGCAGTTGAGTCAAAGAGTAAGCGTCGCTCTGGTGTACCTTCTGATCGGTGTTGCGGCGGTAGGCGCCATTTACGCGGGCGCCACTTTCATCCTGCCGCTGCTGGCGCTTTTCTTTCTGTTCCTGATCGGCTACGAGACTGAAAGCACCTGGCAGCAGAATCCCAAAGCGGTCATTGGAACTATTGTTCTGGTTGCCGTCATTGTCGCCCTGGCATTTTTCACCGGCAGCTACTGGCTGGTTCCACCGGTGCTGCTCGCTTACCTGCTCTTGTTCCTGCGCCATCGCTATGCTTACGGCAGCGAGCGCCGGCGCCGTATGACCGGCATCTTCTGCGGAGTTTATCTGTTGTTCGTCATCCTGTTCGTGCTGACGTATCTGCCCAACAATCCGTTCGTGTTCGCGTTCTTCGTGATCTTCAGCATCGTGGTTGCCCTGAACTCGCAGTTCTACGTATTCCTGGCGGGCAGAACCGGGAGGCTGCTGGCGCTGGCGGCTATCCCGTTTCATCTGTTGTTTCACTTCTACAACGGCATCTCGTTCGCGGTTGGACTCGCACGGCACACCCTGCAACGCGTGTTCAAACGCGAGCCGCCGCCCGAACGCAAAAGGATGGCCGCATCTTCGAACCGATGACCGGCTCCGGCAAGGCGATGATTCTGACCTATCACTCGCTCGATAAGAGTGGGAGTGTAATTTCCGTTGCGCCGGAGGTATTTCGCTCCCAAATGGAGTTTCTGGCGCAAAGCGCGATTCCCGTGGTCCCGCTGGAATCGCTGCGCACCACACCGGGCGCCGTTGCCATCACATTTGACGACGGCTTTGAAAACTTCTACACGGATGCGTTGCCCGTCTTAACGGAGTACGGCCTGCCGGCGACCGTATTCGTGGTGACGGATTACTGCGGAGGCTCGAACGACTGGCCGTCGCAATCGCTCCGCGGAATTCCGCGAAGGAAACTGATGAGCTGGACACAACTGCGGGAACTGGTGAGTTGCGGCATTACGCTGGGGGCGCACACGGCGACACATCCGCATCTGCCGGAACTGCCGCTGGCCCGGGCCGAAGAGGAGATCCGGCGCTCCAAGCACGACCTCGAAGATCGAGCCGGCGCACCGGTGGAAACGTTCGCCTATCCGTACGGAGATACCAGCCGCGCGGTTCGCGATTGCGCCGCCGGATATTTCCGCTTCGCCTGCGGCACGGCACTCGGCATGGTCAACGAACATTCGGATCCCATCGAGCTGCCGCGCATCGACATGTATTACTTCCAGAATTCTTTCTGGTTTGAATCCCTGTGGAGCTTGCGGGGCCGGGCTTACCTGGCCTTGCGCCAGACGCTTCGAGCGGCGAGACAAGCTCAACTCCGTCTCCATCCGTCTACAGCACGATCGTGAATCAACGTACTCCTATTGTTATTCTCGGCGCCGGTCCCGCCGGCTTGGGAGCGGCGCTCCAGTTGGCCCGCCGCGGGCCGTTCGACGTAACCGCGGTGGAACGGCACACACAGGTTGGCGGTAACGCCGGAAGCTTCGACGCCGGCGGTTTGCAGGTGGATTACGGAAGCCACCGGCTGCATCCGGCCTGCTCTCCCGCCATCCTGTCCGACATCCGCGAGATGCTGGGGGCGGACCTGCTGGACCGGCCGCGGCACGGACGCATGCGGATCCGCGGCCGGTGGGTGCACTTCCCGCTAAAGCCGCTCGACCTGGCGGCCCATCTGCCTCTGTCGTTTTCGCTCGGCGTGTTGCGCGACGCAGCCGCCAAACTCGGCCGCAAAGACAGCGGCGAGAGTTTCGAACAGGTCTTACAGCACGGTCTCGGCAGGACCATCTGCCGCGATTTCTATTTTCCTTACGCCAGGAAGATCTGGGGCGTAGATCCGTCGGAGCTCGATGCCGAACAGGCGCGCCGCCGCGTATCGGCGGGCTCGCTGGCGAAGATGATCCGGAAAGTAATGGGTGCGATTCCGGGAATAAAGCCCCCCGGAAGCGGCCGTTTCTTCTATCCGAAACGGGGGTTCGGCCAGATCAGCGAAGCCTACCATTGCGCGGCCCTGCGCGCCGGGGCAAAGGTGATGCTCGGGGTCCCGGTGACGGGTATCGAGACCAGGGACGGCCGTGCCGTTGCGGCTGCCGTCCGCGCAGGCGATGAGGAACGCCTGCTGCCCGCACGCCAGATTCTATCCACAATCCCGATCTCACGGCTGGTTCAATGCATGAGGCCGGCGGCCCCGCAAGCCGTGCTTGAAGCCGCGGCCTCTCTGCGATTCCGTTCGATGATTCTTATCTATCTCGTGCTCGAAACGGAACGCTTCACCGAGTACGACGCGCACTACTTCCCTGCCCCCGGCGTGGCCATTACACGCTTGTCCGAGCCGAAGAACTACGGCCTGGCCGAGGCGCCCGGCACAACCGTACTGTGCGCCGAGTTGCCCTGCTCCCGCACCGACACGGTGTGGACGGCCTCTGACGAGCAGTTAGGCCGCGTCATGACGGACGCTCTGGCCGCGGCCGGGCTGCCCGTCAACGCGCGCATCCGGCAGATTCTTACGCGGCGGCTCCCCGAAGCCTATCCCATTTACACCCGTGATTACCGCCGGCATTTCGACCGGATTACGGGCTGGGTCGACACCATCGATGGGCTGGTCACGTTCGGCAGACAGGGCCTGTTCGCGCACGACAACACGCACCACACGCTTGCCATGGCTTACGGGTTGAACGACTGCCTGGATGAGGCCGGCGGGCTGGATCGCCGGAAATGGGCCGGGTATCGCCGCGAATTCGAGCGGCACGTTGTGGAGGACTGATGAGCGGAAGCACGCTGCGGGAGAACAGAACCGGCCCGCAAACCCGGCATGATAGCAGCCTGATCTTAAAATCGCTGCCTTATGCGCTGGCGCTTTTCTTTCTGTTGTGGTCGTTGCGGGGGGTGGGGGCCAACAACATCATTGATACCGACGCAGCCAGGCATGCCATGAACGGTAGCTTCATCCTGGACCTGATCCGTGAAGGGAAATTGCTGCACCCGATCGCATACGGCAAGGAATACTATGCCGACTTTCCCGCGCTCTCGCTGCCTTTTCATCCGCCTTTGTTTCCAGCGATCGAATCCCTGTTCTTCGCCGTCTTCGGTGTGAACGTATTTGCCGCCCGGCTCGCGGTAGCGCTGGCGGTAGCGATTTCGGTCCTGCTGTTCTACCGCCTGATTCTCGCCACACATGGCTCCCGCCTGCTGGCAATCCTGGCGATCGCTACATTCTGCCTGTGGAGGCATTCGCGCGCCGTGGCAAGTGATGTGATGCTCGAGTTTCCCGCACTCGTCTTCACGCTGGCGGCGCTGTACATGGTTCGCGATCTGGATACGGGAAAGTATCCCCTCCGGCGCGGCCTGGCCTTCGCCCTTCTGGCCGGCGCCGCCGTCTGGACCAAGCAGCACGCGGTTTTTCTCGGACTGGTCCCCTGGTTTATCGTTTTGTTTACGTTCCGCTGGAGGCTGCTGCTACAGAAGACCATCTGGGTATCTTCCATCGTGTTCGGCGTCCAGGTCATCGGGCTGTCGCTGCTCGCCCTGCCGTTCCGGGGAACGGGCGTCGACCAGGTGGCGCCGGCGAACGAAATCGGCGAGATCTTCACGCATAACCTCCGCTTCTATCTCGAAAGCATCGCCGGTACGCTGGGCTTGGCGCCCGCCATTCTTCTCGGCTTGTGCATCGTAGCGGCGGCCGTGTTGAAACCCGTAACCGCCGGCCGCCAAAGACCGGCTCTGTATTGGAGCTGGGCGCTTTCGGCATTCACAGTTTTACTGCTTCTCGGACCGTTTGATGAACGGTATCTGTTTTTTGTCTATCCCGCCCTGGCCGTTATCGCCTATGCGTCGTTGTTCCGGCTGGCATCCATGGTTTTTCCCGGACGGCTAGCCTGGTATGTGCCAGTAGCGGTGGGCGCTTATTGCATAGTGATGGGATTGATGGCGGGCCCGTTCTTCCTGTCGGGACCCGCGCAATCGGCGGCCCTGGTTGTGAGCGGCACGCCGCAACGCGTGCTGTATTGCGGCAGCACGGATGGGAATTTTATCTTCGCGGTCCGCACGCTGGACCCGCAACGGCAAACCACCGTGATCCCCGGAGACAAGCTCCCGGAGGCCGATCTCTCTCCCGCAAACTTCGAAGCGTTTGCCAGGCGGTACAGCATCGACCGTATCGTGATCGAAGACTCGACCCGCCGGCAGGCCTGCGAAGACCTTCTGGCGGCTCCGACGGCTTCCATGCACCTCGAACACCGGCTTCCACTCAACTCCTCCAGCTCGCGGTGGAGGAAAGGTTCGCTGAGCCTTTACAAGCTCACGCACCGGGCGCCTGTGCCGGCTGAGCCGCTGGAAATTCCGGTCCCCAAAATCGGGCAGGAAGTACAAATCGGGCTGAAATAGAGGGCACTCGTGTCCATTCCTCACACATCGCCTCCGCCGCCAAAACTCCGGATGGAATCCGTGCACGGGGCCGGCCGGTTCGCGGTGGCTGTGGTTCTCGCGGCGTCTTTCCTGGTTTTCCTGGTAAGTGCATTGGCGGAGCGGAACGCTCTGCTCGATGACACTTACATCACACTGCGGTATGCCAACCACCTGGCCGAAGGAAGAGGACTGGTGTGGAACATCGGCGGCGAGCGGGTGGAAGGATTCACCAGCATGCTGCACGTCGTCCTGCTGGCCGGCGCCATCCGTGCCGGTGTTGCTCCGGAAACGGCCGCAACGGTAATCGCCGTCCTTGCGGCGCTGGGGACCGCGTTTCTGCTGATCGTGGTCGCGCGGCGCCAATTCGGGCTGCTGGCTCCGCCCGCGGCCCTGATCGTCGGTCTTTACCTGGCGGATCGCACAACGGTGGGTCTTACCTCCATTGCGCTCGAAACGCAGTTGTTTGTCTTCCTGCTGTGCTTGTGTTACCTCCTCGCGATTTCCTTCGTGGAAGAGCCCGTACTGGGGAAAGGCATCGCCCTCGCGATCGCTACGTTTGCTTCCGTGTTGTGCCGGCCGGATGGAGCGATTTACGGCGCCGGAATTTATGCCGTGCTGGGGATTTATCTGATCGCTGCGGCGCGGCGGCATGAGACCGTTCCCGGACACGTCAAAGCCTATCTGTCGCCGGTGGTTCTGCTCGCCGGTCTCGGGCTCGCCTACGGACTCGCGAAGTATCAGTATTTCGGCTATCTGCTGCCGAACCCGTTCTATGTGAAATCGAACCAGGTTTCGCTGGCCGGCGCCGGTTTCGTGCTGCGGTACCTGGAGCACATTGCCGTCCGCCTCGGCCCGCTGGTTGCCGTGCTGGGATTGTTCGTCTCCGCCGGATCCGTAAAAGCAATTTTCCGAAACCCACGCACCACCGTCAAAGTGGCACTGACCCTGGTTCCGCCTGCGCTCGCGCTGGCCTACTATACGACCATCACGCATGAAGTGGGTGGAAGTCACAGGTTCTCCTACCCCACATATTTTTACCTGGTCATTGCCGCGGCGGCCGTGGCCACTCTGGCCTTCAAACGACTGCCGGATCTGAACAGAACCCGCCTGGCAGCCTTTGCGGCTATGGCGGTAGCCATTCTTTTCGCGACCGACGGCAACTGGCGCTCGTTACTCCAGGGTGGTGCGGCGCGGCCGCCGGATGCATTCTCCGAATATCACTTCCAGATCGCCCGAACGCTTGAAGCCACACACCTCGGACCCCGCATGACCATTCTTTGCGATGCCGCCGGAATCATCCCGTTTGTGACGGAAGTGAACCTGCTGGACCGGGTGGGCCTCAATGACAACTTTCTCTCGGGACGGCGCCCGATCAGCCCGGAACAGCGGGAACAGTACATCTGGAGCCGCAACCTCGACGTGTACATCGGCTTTGAACCGCCGGCCTCCCCGGGCGCCGTCAGCGCGGAAGACGATCCTCGCATGAAGACGGGTTACCTGAACCACCTGATGCAGTTTTATCGCACAGGCGGCGTGGTGATCATCGAGAACCGCACGTTTTTCACGCGGCCCGAGTTGTGGCACACGCGCATGCGCGAGCTAAGGGACAACTGGGTCTGGCTGGGCGAAATCAATTGGCCGGGATGGCGTACCTCCGGCCTCAAGAGCTTTGCATATGTGCGCAGGAACTCTCCGCACTTCGACACCCTCACTCCGGCTTTGAAACGGCTTGTGGTGGTGAAGCCGGAGCGGGTCGACTTGAACCGCAAACCATCTTCCTTGTAGGTGTAGCCATGGAACTCAGGGAATTACTGATCCGTAAAGACCCGCTGTTCTGGCCGCAGTTGCGCGAACAGTCCGGGCAGGCTTCGAATTTTGAAACCCTCATTTCGCTTTGTACGTTACGCAAGAGAGCCGAAGCGGCGGGACTCGCGCCGGCCGAACCCCAGGAGACGTTGCGAATCGCTTTTCTCGGCGGGTGCAGCCTCTATCCGCTCAATGAGCTCGCCCGGCATATGCTCTCCGTCGAAGGTTATGCCTGCGAGGTCTTTACCGGCGACTTCGACAATTACGTCTCCGAAATCATGGACGAAGCGAGCGCGCTTTACCGCTTCGCTCCGCAGGTGGTGTTTCTTCTGCCCTCACCCGGGCGTTGCAAATATCAGGGGAGGTGGACGGATGCCCGCCAAGTGCAACAGGCGCAAGCGGTAGAGACCGCCTCGCAGCTATTGGATCTGTGCCGCAGAGTGTATGAGCGCACCGGGGCGGAAGTTCTCCTTTCCAATTTCATACTGCCGGGCGGGTTCGATCCCGGTGCTTATCGCACGCGCACGCTCGCATCCGATTGGAGCTTCCGCAAGATGGTGAACCTGGAACTGGGTCTCAACGCTCCGCCTTACGTTCACCTGTGCGATCTCGAGTTTCTTGCCTATCGCCGCGGCGCAACCGCATCTGAAGATGCCCGCGGGTGGTTTGAAACCAAACAGCCTTGCGCACCCGACCTGCTTGCCGACATCGCCAAAGAAATTGCCGTGCTGGTGCGAGGTTTTCGAAAAGGGCACAAAAAGGTGCTGGTGCTCGACCTGGATAATACGCTGTGGGGCGGCGTTGTGGGCGACGACGGCCTGGAGGGAATCGAAATCGGAGACACCTCACCGCGCGGAGAAGCGTTCAAGACTTTCCAGCGTTATATCCTCTCGCTGGCGGGCCGGGGCATCCTTCTCGCCGTATCGAGCAAGAACGATCACGAGAAAGCCATCGAGCCGTTCGACAAACACCCGGAGATGGTGCTGCGCCCTCAACACTTCGTCTCGTTCAAAGCCAACTGGAATCCCAAATCGGAGAATATCCGCGAGATGGCCGCCGAGTTGAACCTTGGCCTGGATAGCTTTGTATTCGTGGACGACAATCCGGCGGAGATCGAAATTGTCCGGCAGTTTCTGCCCGAGGTGTCAACCATCCTGCTGGGGCCCGATCCCGCCGCGTATACCCGTGAACTCCAGGATTCGCGCTACTTCGAGCCGCGCAGCATTACAGCCGAAGATGCCGGACGGACGGCGCAGTACCGGCAGGAAGCCGAGCGCAGGACGCTGCTTGCTTCCGCCACCGATATGGATGCCTACCTGGCTTCGCTCGAGATGGAAGCCACCCTTCGCGAGTTCAATCCGATCGATGCGCCGCGCATCGCACAGCTCATCAACAAGAGCAACCAGTTTAATCTCACCACCCGCCGCCGGACGGAGGCCGAAGTGCTGGAGTTGGCGGGGGACCCGGGAGCGGCGGCCTTCACCATCCGCCTGCGGGACCGCTTCGGCGATCACGGTCTCATTGCCGTCATCATCGCAAAGATCGTTCCGGGCAAAGGAGGGCCGGTGTTTGAAATCGATACCTGGCTGATGAGTTGCCGCGTGTTGAAACGGCAGGTGGAACAGGAGACGTTGAACGAAATCGCGCGGCTGGCGCGTCTCCATTCCTGTGCGGAAATACGGGGTGTGTATATCCCCACCGCAAAGAATGGAATGGTGCGTGATTTGTATCCGCAGATGGGTTTCCGGCCTGCGTCCGGCAGTGAAACCCATACGGAATATCTGTTGGACACCGGTGCGTATGAAGCTGTCCCTACCCAAATCCGCATTACCGGAAGGAGTTATGAATCAAGATCAAGTCATTTCGCGTCTACAGCGAGTTTTTGACAACATCTTTCTCGAACCAGTGCAGCTGACGCCTCAACTGAGCGCGCAGGACGTAGAGGAGTGGGACTCGCTGACTCAGATCTCGCTGATGGTGGCGGTGGAGAAGGAATTTAATGTGCGGTTCCGCGTGGGCGAGGTCGAAGCTACGAAAAACGTCGGTGAGTTTGCGGACCTGATCGTACGGCGCGTAAACGGCAACTGATCCCTCTTTTTGAAATGTTCAGAAATACGCTGTCGCCGGGAAACGCCATCACGCTCGTCACGATCGCGCTCAGTATTGCGGCAATTGCCCTTTTCCTGTTTCTGCCAAGCGATTCGCTCGATATTGGCATTGTGTATGGAGGTTTTTGATGGCAGCTTCCGCGGTGACGAGGCCGGTTCTTACGCCCGAGTTGCCCCGGACCGGCGAGTGGCTGAAGGCCGGTTTGCTGGCTGCCTTTGGTGCGGCCGGCCTGGCGGCATTTCTGGTCTGGGACCCACCCGGCTACCGGCCCCTCGGAACCGTTCAGGCGGCCCGGTTCCTGCTCGGCGCGCTAACCTACCTGGCGGCGGCAAGGGCCGTACTCTATCTGAAATCCGTCCGCTTCCGGGCCATGCTGTTCGCGGTGATCAACGTCGCCGCCATCGGCCTGTTCTTCGATATGAGCGATGGCCGGCGGCGGTTCCTTTTTCTCCTGGCGGCGTATCTTTCCATGGTTTCGTTTCACTACGGGATGATGCGCCTGTTCGCACGGCGAACCGGCTGGTGGCCATGGATGGCATTCGCCTCGCCCATTGCCGTCCTGGTTGTGCTGCGCTATGCCGCCGCTCTGTTTGACCCGGTGTTTGCACTGGTTCCGGGCATTCTATCGGGGCCGCTGGCGGCTTTCTTTATCGGGCTTTCCTACATGGCGTTCCGGCTCAGCCATCTGGTGCTCGAAGTGAGAAACGGCGTCGCCGCCACGCCCGGATTCTGGCAGTATCTGGGATTTGCGTTCTTCCTGCCCACGCTCGTAGTCGGACCCATTAATCCTTACAGCAACCACGCGGAATCGCTGGGAGCACCCGACCGTGCGGCGACACCCATCGGCCGTTGTTTGCTGCGCATCCTGATCGGCGCTGCGAAATACCAATTTTTAGGGAATATTTTCAACCAACTTTCCTATGCGGGTCTGCTGCTCGACGGTTACCGGCATTCGCCGGTCGATCTTTTCGTCGCCGCCGTTGCCTACCACTTGTATCTGTACTGTAACTTTTCAGGATTCTGCGACATGGCGATCGGCGGCGCGGGCCTCCTGGGCATCCAGGTGAAAGAGAACTTCCGCAATCCCCTGGGAGCACGGAACGTACAGGATTACTGGACACGGTGGCACATTACACTCTCCACGTACATGCGGGATGTGGTGTTTTCACCGCTGTCGAAGTTTCTGGTCGGCCGGCTGGGACCGAAACAGGCCAATCACGCGATTGCCGCCACCATCCTGTTTGTGTTTCTGCTGGTAGGAATCTGGCATGGAACCGGAGCGAACTTTGCCGTGTACGGAGCCATTCACGGCCTGGGAGTCGCATCCGTTCACTACTACAACGTGTGGCTCAAGAAACGCCTGGGCAAGGAGCGCTACAAGGCCTATCATGAAAGCCGCCTCGTCCATGCCGTGGCCGTCGCCATGACGTTCCTGTTTGTGACAGCCAGCCTGTTTTTCTTCGCGAATGATTTCGGAACAGCCCGGCAGATTCTGCATGCCCTCCAATAACAGCTACTCTTTCGAAGACCTGCACGAGGGAATGATGGTCGAGCACGAATACACGATCGACACGACCGTGTATGAAACTTTCCTGTCCATCTTTCCCGACAAGAGCCCGGTGCACGTCGATGACGGCTACGCGAAAGCCAACGGCTTCGACGGCATCGTCATGCACGGCGCTATCCTGAACGGATTCCTGTCGCATTTCGTGGGCATGTGCTTTCCAGGCCGCCGTTCGCTCGAATTGTCGGTGGATATGCGTTACCTGAAACCTTGTTACATGGGAGACAAGGTGGTTCTTCGCGGTACCATATCCCAGAAACTGGAGAGCCGCCGCGTAGTAGTTCTCGATCTTGCTTACGAAAACCGGACCCGGAGTTACACGGCCGCCCGGGGACGCGTGCAAGTCGTCATTATGGCGGAAGAACAGGGGGACTGTTGATGCCACGAAGTACTGTTGCCGCTTTATATACGTCGCCGGAAAGGGTGCTCGACGATATTGGACGCCTGGCGGAACTGGCTGGAATGCGCGAGGCGCTGGATGCGCGTTCGACCACTATCCTGAAAGATAATATCTCCTGGCACTTTCCGTTTCCCGGAGCAAATACCACGCCCTGGCAGCTTGAAGGCGCGATCCTGGCGCTACGCGAGCGCGGATTCAAAGACCTCTCCTGCGTGCAGAACAAGACGGTAGTCACCAACGCGTTCAAAGGCGAGGACCTGAACCACTACGTGCCTATTTTCCAGCGCCACGAAATCCCGGTGCTATACAACTTTCACGATGAGGACATGAAGTGGATCGAGTATAAGCCCAAGGGGAAGATGCTGGTGCTCGATAAAATCTTCCGCGAAGGGATCTACGTTCCGGATTATTTCTTCGGAAAGAATATCGTCCATCTGCCTACGATGAAGTGCCACATCTACACCACCACAACGGGCGCGATGAAGAACGCCTTCGGCGGACTTCTGAACACGCACCGCCATTACACCCACTCCTGGATTCACGAAACGCTGGTGGACCTGTTGACCATTCAAAAAGAGATCCACGCCGGACTTTTCGCCATTATGGACGGCACCACGGCCGGCGACGGTCCGGGACCGCGCACCATGCGCCCGAAGATCAAAAACCTGATGCTGGCCAGCGGAGACCAGGCCGCCATTGATGCCGTGGCGGCGAAGATCATGGGATTCGACCCGATGAGCCTGCCTTATATCCGCCTGGCGCACGAGCGCGGGTTGGGCGTGGGCAAACCCGAGGAGATTCAGATCGCCGGCGACGACATCCGGAATGAGAGCTGGGGCTTCAGCGTCGGCGACAACATGGCGAGCCGCATCGGCGATATCTGCTGGTTCGGACCCCTGAAACGCATTCAGAAGTTACTGTTTCATTCGCCGCTGGTGCACATGTTCGTCTTCGGGTCGGAGGCCTACCATGACTGGTTCCGCTGGCCGGTCAAAGACAGACAGGTTTATGAGCAGTGGCTCCGGACGACCGAATGGGGCCGCCTGTTCGGCGAATACGCGCACTACGGTGCGCGCACATCCGTTGCTTCGGCGGCGGACTGAGGTCTGGTGTGAAAACCATGCGTGTCGCCATAGACGCCACCTGCTGGCACAATAACCGGGGCTATGGACGGCACGCCCGCGCACTGGTTTCGACGCTTATCCGCCGGTATCCGGAGAATGAATACCGGCTGTTTCTGGACTCTGCGGGCAACACACCCGATCTTGCCGGACACGCGAAACTGGAACTGGTGGCGGCGGACACGCCAGCCTCGTCGGCGGCCTCGTCCAACGGCCACCGGTCGCTGGCCGATATGTGGAGAATGAGCCGGGCTCTGTCGAAGGCCCGTGTGGATGTACTGCTCTATCCGACCATCTATACGTACGTTCCGGCGCTGACGAGCGCCCGGAAACTCGTCATGATTCATGACGTGATTGCGGAGACCTATCCGAATCTGACGCTGCCCCGGCGGACGGCGCGCCTGTTCTGGAAAGCCAAAGTCGCCTTGGGGCGTATGCAGGCGGACGCACTGGTGACCGTCTCCGAGTTCTCGCGCGAGAAAATCATCGAACATTTCCGTGTTGCTCCGGAACGCGTCTTTGTCGTCAGTGAAGCCGCGGATCCGGTTTTCCGCATCCTGGAGCAGCCAGCCATGCCCGCATCCCTGCGGGCGCTCGGCATCGATCCCGGCCGCCGCATCGTTGTTTACGTCGGTGGCTTCAGCCCGCACAAGAATCTGGAGGAGTTGATGGACGCGTTCTCGCGCATCGCTTCCCTGGAGCAGTTCGCCGATTGCCTGCTGGTGCTGGTGGGAGAGACGCGGAAAGAAGTGTTTCACAGTTGCCTTCCAGCCCTTCGCGGGAAAGTGGACCAAGCCGGTCTGCACGAGCGCGTCGTGTTTCCGGGATACGTATCCGACGAGGATCTGGCAAAGTTGCTGAACCTTTCAGCGGTGCTGGTGCTTCCCTCTTTCATGGAAGGCTTCGGGCTGCCCGCGGTGGAGGCGGCGGCGTGCGGATGCCCGGTGATCGCCACCAAGGCCAGTCCGCTGCCGCAACTGCTGGAGGGAGGCGGAATCTACATCGAGCCGGGAAGCGGTCAACTGGAGCCTGCGCTGGAGGCGGTACTGGCTTCGAAAGAGATGCGGGAACGCATGCGGCGCGCCGGCGCCGCAGCGGCGCAACGGCTCACCTGGAATGCCGCGGCAGAGCAATTGATGCGGGTGATGCAAAGCTTCGAGTAACTACTGCCATGAACTTTCTTCACCTGACCACGTTTTATCCGCCTTACAGCTTCGGTGGCGATGCCATGTACATCTACCGCCTCTCGCACGCCCTGGGGGAGGCGGGCCATCACGTGGATGTCATTCATTGCGTCGATTCCTACCACCTTCTGCATCCGGCGAAACCACCGATTCAGTTTGCGGAACACCCGAACGTGACGCGTCACGAGCTGCGCAGCGGCTACGGCTGGCTGTCTCCGTTTCTGACCCAGCAGACCGGCCGGCCGTACCTCAAAACGGACGCGATCCGCAAAGTGCTTTCCTCGCGGCGCCACGACGTGATCCACTTTCACAACATGTCGCTGCTGGGGCCGCAGACGCTCGCCATCGAGCCGCCCAATCCCGCGGCGGTGAAGATCTACACGACGCACGAACACTGGCTGGTCTGTCCCATGCACGTGCTGTGGAAGTTCAACAGCAGGGCGTGCGAAAAGCCCGAGTGCCTGAAATGCACGCTCCTCGGAAAGCGGCCGCCGCAGTGGTGGCGCTATACCGGCTTGCTCGAACGCGCGGCCCGGCACGTGGATCAGTTCGTCTCGCCCAGCCGCTTCACGGCGAAGATGCATGCCAGCCGTGGCTTTCCGCAACCGGTGGAGCATCTGCCGTATTTCATCGACCGTGCCGACGAGGATTGGCGCACCCCCAGCCCGCGCCCGCAGGAACGGCCCTACTTCCTGTTTGTCGGCCGGCTGGAAATTATCAAGGGACTCCAGACATTGATCCCGTTTTGGAAGAACGTGGAGTTCGATCTTCTGGTGGCCGGGACCGGCAGCTATGAAGCGGAGCTGCGCGCCATGGCGGCATCGAATCCGCGGATCCGGTTTCTGGGTCCCATGTCACAACGGCAATTGGGAGCACTCTATCATCACGCGCTCGCCTGCATCCTTCCTTCGATCACTTACGAGACCTTCGGGATGATCAGTATTGAAGCCTTCGCGCGCAAGACGCCGGTCATCGTGCGCGACCTCGGCGCGCTGCCCGAAGCCGTCGAGGATTCCGGCGGAGGGTTCGTTTATCGAAGCGAGCAAGAGCTGCTCGAAGCCATCCGCCAGATCGGCGCTTCCGCCGGCTTGCGGCGCGAGCTTGGGGAGAAAGGCTATCGTGGTTTTCTCGAGTGGTGGTGCCGGGAGGCGCATATGCGCTTCTATTTCGATTACCTCCGCCGCGCCGCAATGAAAAAATGCGGAAGCATCCCCTGGCAGACCGCGCCCGAACCGGTCTGCCCCCAGCCGTCCAGTCCAAAAGCTTAGGAATCTGGCCGTTTTTTTTAGAAGGGGGCTGGTTTTGCGGCGGCAAAACGCCCTATTTTTCGGGCTCCAGTTGGCCCTGTACGTGCCTTTCTGCCTGTAATACCCATGATTTGCAATCTGGAGGTTTGAGTGACGAGGTTCGCATGGCGACATTTCTAGTAACTGGAGGGGCCGGGTTTATCGGCTCCCATCTCGTGGAAGCAGCGCTCGCGGAAGGGCACCGTGTCCTGGTGCTGGACGATCTGTCCTCCGGGAGCATAGAGAATCTTTCGGCGGTGCGGACTCATCCCGCGCTCGAATTTCTTCCCGAAAGCGTAACCTCGAAAAGCATCCTGGCGGAATTCGTTGACCGGGCGGATGTCGTTTTTCATCTGGCTGCCACGGTCGGTGTGTTTAACATCATCGAAAGTCCCGTCGCCACCATCGAGAACAACATCGGCGGCACGGAAGCGGTGCTGCGGATGGCGGCAAAAAAGAAGAAAAAAGTCATTCTCACCTCGACTTCGGAGGTGTATGGCAAGTCGCACCGCATCCCGTTCCGGGAAGACGGCGACCTGGTGTTCGGCGCGACCAGCAAGTCACGCTGGAGCTATGCCTGCAGCAAAGTAATCGATGAATTCCTGGCGCTGGCCTACTGGCGCGAATTTGGTGTGCCGACCGTTATCGTTCGCCTGTTCAACACCATTGGACCCCGCCAGATCGGCCGCTACGGCATGGTGGTGCCCCGGTTTTTGAACCAGGCGCTCGCCGGGCAGGATCTGACGGTCTACGGCAGCGGCCAGCAATCGCGGTGTTTCACCTACGTTTCCGACGTGGTGCGATGGCTGCTCTTGCTGTCGGCGAACGACCGGGCGGTGGGCGAGATTCTGAATCTCGGCAATCCCGAGGAGATTACCATCACCGGGCTGGCGCGGAAGATCATCGAGATTACGGGATCGAGCGCCGGCATCGAGTTTATCCCTTACGAACGGGCCTATGAGCTCGGTTTCGAGGACATGGAGCGGCGCGTCCCCGATATCGAAAAGATTGTGGCCTGCACTTCCTATTCTCCTCAAGTCACCCTGGACGCGGCGCTTCGCCACACGCGCGACTGGTGCCTGGAACGGCAGAAGCAATACGCCATCGCCTGATTGGAAGCATGGTTCGTAACTCCACTGAAGCGGCGTGGGGAAGCGCTGGAACGGCGGTCGTTGAAAAGGCGCCGGGTGGACGGATCCTCACACTCGCACGCCTGACCCTGTGGGCGGCGGGACTCGTGTTTGTAGTCTTCGCCTTCTTCGACCCGCGGTTCCGGGATGGAGAAGGGATTTTGTCCGGCAGTGCCTGCCTGCCGCTGGCCGCGGGACTGGCGCTGGCAGTGTGCGGCGCGACCGTAGCGGGCGTATGGCGCCGGTTCGGTTTATGGCTCGCATTGACGCTGTTGGGGCAGGCGGCCACGCTCCAGTTGATCGACGCCGGCCGGCGCATCCATTACCAGCACTATCTGCCGCTTGACGGAAACCTGTTTCACACCCATCTGGTGCCGCTGCTGATCGCCGCCGCGCAGGCGGGCATTGCCGGGACGGCGTTTGTGCGCTGCCGGAAACCTTTTTTCGGATGGATTCGCGCGAACTTCCGCCCCTGGGCGCTGTTCCTGATAGGGGCCGGGTTCACGCTTTCAAGTACCGCGGCCTCCGCCGACCCGGCGATGCACGTTCAGGAGACGATCTTCGGAACGATTCTCCAGGCGGTGAACCTGGTGACGCTGCTCATGGCGGCGGCCAGCCTTCCTGCCGCGGGCATTCCCCTTTGGAAAGCCCGCCTGGAACGTTGGATCGCTTCGCCGAAGCTGCCGGCCGTGGCCGCGTTATGGGTGTTCTCGGTGGCGGCGTTGCTCAGTTATTTCGTCTATCAGAACCACCCTCACGTTCCGGATGAAGTTGCCTATCTCTACCATGCGCAAGCGCTGGCCGCGGGTCATCTGAGCGTCCCCGCGCCGGCCGTACCGCAAGCCTTTGAGCTATACCTGATCGATGTAAAAAACGGCGCCTGGTTTGCCACCCCGCCGCCGGGATGGCCGGCCCTGCTGGCCCTCGGCTGGCTGGCGGGCGTACCGTGGCTGGTGAATCCGCTGCTGGCCGGCATCAACATGCTGCTCGTGTGGGAGCTACTGCGGAAATTGTGCGGCCGCCGGAGCGCGGCGCTCGGCTTGCTGCTGCTGGCGACATCGCCCTGGTACGTGTTCATGGCGATGAACTTCATGACTCATACCTTCACGCTGTTCTGTGTGCTGGCCGCCGCCTGGGCGATTCTGCGCTGCCGGGAAACAGACAAAACCGCGTGGGCCTGGGCCGCGGGAGCGGCTACGGGCGTGGGCAGCCTCATACGGCCGCTCGACGGCGTGCTCGCCGCAGCCGTGCTCGGGCTATGGATGATTGGCGTAGGCGGCAGACGGATGAAGCTTTCCTCCATCGCCGGCTTCGTTCTGGCAACGGGTCTGGTGGGAGCGCTGGTCTTCCCTTACAACCAGCATCTGACCGGTAAGCCGGCATCGTTCCCACTCAATGCATATCTCGACCGGATTTTCGGTGAAGGCCGCAATGCACTGGGATTCGGCCCCAACATCGGATTCGATTTCGGCGGTCTCGACGCATTTCCCGGGCATGGGATCGCCGATGTCATTGTGAACGCAAAACTGAACACGTTTTCGCTGAACGTGGAACTGTTCGGCTGGGCCACCGGGTCGCTGCTGCTGATTCTGCTGCTGGTCTTTTCGGGACGGCTCCAGCGGCACGACTGGCATATGTTGGCCATCATCGGCCTGGTCGTCGGGACTTTTAGCCTCTACTGGTACAGTGGCGGCCCCGACTTTGGAGCGCGGTACTGGTATCTGATACTGATCCCCCTGGTGGTGCTGGCGATCCGGAGTACCGGCTTTCTCGAAGATTCCGTTTCCACGCAGAACCGGGCGCGCGTTCTGGGCGGGGTGTTGATTCTATGCGTGCTCACGGCCGTGAACTATTTCCCCTGGCGGGCCATCGACAAGTATTACCACTACCTGAACATGCGGCCGGACATTCGCGAGCTGGCCAAACAGCAGGACTTCCGGAACAGCCTGGTGCTGATTCGCGGGTGGTGGCATCCCGATTACGCGTCGGCCTGGATCTATAACCCGCTCTATTTTGACAATGACGCGCCGCTGTATATATCGCTCGAATCGATTTACGCCGTGCGGTGGAAAAGCGATGTTGTGGCCGATCTGGTAAAAGCGTACCCGGATCGAAAAATCTGGCTGGTGGACGGTCCCAGCATCACAAAAGCCGGTTATCGGCTGCGAGGGGAGATCTCCCCCGAAGAGTTGCTGGATGGCCGCCTCAGCATGGCCCGGTTCGCACAATGATGTTGCGAGCCACAGACAGTCCATATCGCCGGGCGCGCGTGATGGTCTTCGGCGCTTCCGGGTTTATCGGCCGGTGGGTGGCGCAGGCGCTCAGTGCCCACGGCGCATGGTTGTACCTGCCGGTCCGCGACCCTCTCGCTGCGCGCGAGCTATTTCACCGGCACGGTATCGAAGCTGAACCGATGGAATTTGACATCGAGCATGGCGGCAGTCTGCTTGAGTTGTTGCGGGAAGTGCGGCCGTCTATCGTTTTTCATCTCGCCGGTTACGGCGTCGATCACAGCGAAACCGGCGAGCAGCCGGCATGGCGCATTAACGCCGCGTTTACGGGCGAGTTGGCCCGGGCCGTTGCCGGCGCCCGCGACCTGTACTGGCCGGCACAAGTTCTGGTGCATGCCGGCTCGGCGCTCGAGTACGGTGCTATCGATGGCGATCTGGCCGAGGATTCCGAGCCGAACCCAACCACGACATACGGACGTTCGAAGCTCGAAGGCACACGGCAAATTGAACAATATTGCAAAGAAACCGGAATTGCAGCCGTTACCGCACGTCTCTTTACCGTTTATGGCGCGGGAGAGCACGCCGGCCGCCTGCTGCCGTCGCTCATCGAGGCGTCGCACACGGACGGCGTGGTTCCGCTGACAAGCGGCGTACAGCAGAGAGATTTCACTTATGTGAAAGACGTGGCGGAGGGGCTGCTGCGGCTGGGTCTCATACCCGCGGAAAGCGGTTCGCACACCGTTGTCAATCTGGCAACAGGCCGGCTCACTCCCGTGCGCCAGTTCGTCGAGACGGCAGCCGGATTGCTAGGTATTCCTTCCATAAGGCTAGGTTTCGGCCTAGTTCCGACGCGTTTCACTGAAATGAAGCACAACGCCGTCAATCTGCACCGGCTCGAACGCCTCCTCGCATGGCGGCCGGAAACCTCCATTGAGGAGGGAATTCGCCAAACACTTTTGTATTCGAAGCACCCACAAATGGAGAGGGTCCAATGAGCCTCGATTCAAGCAATGCGGCATCGAAGCCGAGCGGCCGCCCCGATTTATCTCTTGTTATTCCCTGCTACAACGAGGAAGACGCTATCCGCAACACAGCGGACCGTCTGATCACCGCCTTTCGCCAGCAAAACGTCCATCTGGAGCTGGTACTGGTAGACAACGGCTCCGCCGATCGAACCGGTGAGATCATCGACGAGCTGATCGCCGAGGGTTGGCCTGTAGCCAAGGCGGTGGTGGAAGTCAACGAAGGCTACGGCAAAGGCATTCTCCAGGGGCTGCCGGCCTGCCGTGCCGACCTCATCGGCTTCATGTGCGCGGATGAGCAGGTGGAAGCGCAGGACGTCGTGAAGCTGTATCACATCGCCGCCAAGGCGCGTACGCCGAAACTGTTCAAGGTACGCCGGCGCTTCCGGCTGGAGGGTCCGCTGCGGCGGGTCGTTTCAGCCAGCTACAACCTGCTGGCCAATACCCTGTTTGGGGAACTCGGCACCATGGACATCAACGCCAACCCCAAAATTCTGCACCGGGAACACCTCGAAGCCATGGAGCTGGAATCGAAGGACTGGTTTCTGGATGCCGAAGTCATCGTGAAGGCCAAGCGCATGGGGCTGCCTACTTTCGAGATGAACGTGTTCTCGCAGATGCGGGCGGAAGGAGTCTCCAATGTGCGCCCGGCTACCTGCTGGGAGTTTATGGTCAACCTGATCCGCTACCGGCTGAAAGAGCGGCGCATGGAAACACGGACTAAGGTCGACGCGCTGCCCGTCAAGACCCACACCGCTGTTTCCGGCAAGTGAGCAGGCTCATGGCTACCTCTGCTACCGTTTCCGTACATCGAAAGAGGGAGGACTGCCGCGGCTGCGGAGGGCGCAACCTCACCCGCTTTCTGTCGCTGGGACCGGCGGCGCTGGCAAACTCGTTTCTGCGTTCGCCCGAAGAGTTTCGCGACGAAGCCCGCTTTCCGCTCGACGTCTACTTCTGCCGGGATTGCAGCCTCACCCAGTTGCTCGACGTGATCCACCCGGAAGTGTTGTTCCGCCACTACATCTACGTCACGGGGACATCGGACACCATCGCGCGGCACAATCGCGAGTACGCGCGGACAATCGCCGGACTGCTTCACCTTTCGAACAGCGATCTTGTGATCGAAGTGGCGAGCAACGACGGCAGCCTGCTTACCTGTTTCCGTGACCTTGGCATCCGAACCCTGGGCATCGAGCCGGCGTCGAATATCGCCGGGATCGCGCGGTCCCGGGGCATCGAGACGATGAACGAGTTCTTCTGCTCCGCGATGGCCCGCAAGGTGCGGGAGACGTACGGACCGGCGCGGGCAGTCATCGCCAACAACGTTCTGGCGCACGTAGACGAACCGTGCGATTTTCTTTCCGGGGCTCGAACCCTGATCGGCGAGGAAGGTCTCATCATTACCGAATTCCCCTATGCCGGTGAGTTTCTCGACCGCCTGGAATACGACACCGTTTATCACGAGCACTTGTGTTACTTCTCGGTGACGCCGATGCTGCGGATGTTCGAGCGCGCCGGGTTGGCTATCCTGCGGATCGATTCCGTGGCCGTGCACGGCGGTTCACTGCGCGTCTATGCGGGCAGGTGGGAGCGGAATGGCGGGCATGCGGAATCCGTGCTGGCGATGGCCCGCGAGGAGTGCTCCCGCGGACTGACCGGCTTGGCGCGATATGAGGAGTTCGGTAAAAAGACGGCAGCGAACCGGCAGGCCATCCGGGACTTGCTTTGCCGGTTGAAGAGCGAAGGCCGAAGCGTCGCCGGCTACGGCGCTCCGGCCAAGGGGAACACGCTGCTGAACTACTGCGGTATCGATACGGGCCTCGTGCCCTACACGGTGGACAAGAATCCGTTGAAGGTCGGTACTTACACTCCAGGCACTCATATTCCAGTGCTGCCGGTGGAAACACTACTCGAGCGGCAGCCGGATTATGTGCTGATTCTGGCCTGGAATTTCGCCGGCGAGATCATGGAACAACAGCGTGAATACCGCCGGCGCGGCGGGCGGTTCATCATCCCGATTCCGGCGCCGCGGGTGGTGTGAGATGAAAGTGATTATTCTCGCCGGGGGCCTGGGTACACGGCTGGCCGAGGAGACCACCACGCGGCCCAAACCGATGGTAGAGATCGGCGGCCACCCCATCCTCTGGCACATCCTCAATATCTATGCCTCGCAGGGCATCAAGGATTTTCTGATCGCCTGCGGTTACCGCGGCGAGATGATCAAGGATTACTTCCACAACTTCTCCATCCGCAACAGCGATTATCTGATCGACTTCAGCAACGGATCGCGCACCACCATCCATCCCTGCAAGGCGGACTGGCGGGTGGCGCTGATCGACACCGGACTGCAAACAATGACGGGCGGCCGCATCCGGAGACTGAAAACCCAGGTTTGCGGGCAAACGTTCATGGCCACTTACGGCGATTCGCTGGGGAATATCGATATCCGCGCGCTGCTCGGTTTTCATCGATCGCACGGCAGGCTTGCGACGGTGACGGCCGTACGCCCTCCGGCGCGTTTCGGCGGCCTGACGCTCGATGGAGACGCGGTGTGTGAATTTTCCGAGAAGCCGCAGACGGGAGAAGGCTGGATCAATGGCGGCTTTTTCGTATTTGAGCCGGAAGTGCTCGACTACATCGAAGGCGACAGCACCATTCTGGAGCGCGAGCCGCTGGAACGGCTGGCACGCGAAGGCGAGTTGATGGCCTTCCGTCACGCCGGCTTCTGGCAACCGATGGACACGCTGCGCGAAAAGCAATTGCTCGAGTCGCTATGGGCCGGAGGAAACGCCCCCTGGAAGATATGGGAATAACAATGTCCTGGAAACATGCGAACGTATTCGTCACCGGCGCCACCGGCCTGCTCGGATCGTGGCTGAGCGAAGAACTTGTCCGGCGAGGAGCCCGCGTTACCTGCCTGATGCGCGATTGGGTACCGGCCAGCCGTCTTCTCGCTTCGGAGGCCTTTTCGCGGATGAACGTTGTCCACGGCGAACTTGAAGATCATGCGCTGCTGGTACGCGCGCTGAACGAATACGAAATCGACACTGTGTTTCATCTGGGCGCGCAAACCATCGTGGGCACGGCGTCGCGCTCGGCGCTTTCCACGTTTGAGACGAATATTCGCGGCACCTGGAATCTGCTGGAAGCCTGCCGGCAATGCTCGAAACTGGTGCGCCGCGTCATCGTGGCCTCGAGCGACAAGGCCTACGGATCGCATGAAAAGCTGCCCTACACGGAGCAGGTTCCACTCGAAGGGCGCTTCCCTTATGACGTGTCGAAGTCCTGCGCCGACCTGATCACGCTCTCCTACTGGCACACGTACCGCACGCCGGTCGCTATCACGCGCTGCGGCAATCTTTACGGCGCGGGCGATCTGAATTTCAACCGCCTGATACCGGGCACCATCCGCTCGGCGCTGGCGAACGAGGCGCCCATCATCCGCAGTGACGGCAAGTTCATCCGCGACTACTTCTATGTCCGGGACGCCGTGGATGCGTATCTGACACTGGCCGAAAAGATGCTGGATGGACGGCTGGAAGACCGCGCCTTCAACTTTGGGACCGAAGTGCCGGTATCGGTACTGCAAGTAGTGGAAACCATCCTGTCGCTGATGAAGAGGACGTACCTGAAGCCGGCCGTACTGAACGAGGCCACACATGAGATCCCCCGGCAATATCTGGATTGCACGCTGGCAAGACAACTCCTGGGGTGGCGGTCCAAGTACACGCTGGAAGAAGGACTGGCGGAGACCATCGAGTGGTATTCCGCGCCGCTTGAGCGGGCCGCGGTGGCTTGAGTTGAGGTTGTGAGTACCGAACCCCATTTATCGGTCATTGTCACCATCACCAGCGGAGCGCCGAACCTGGGCCGCTGCCTCAAAGCGCTCGAAGCCCAGCAGAACGCTCCGGCGATGGAGATTCTGGTTCCCATTTATCACAATTTTGACGAAGTAGCGGCCTTGCGCTCCGCTCACCCGGCGGTGTGTTTCCTTCCTGTCGAAGGCGATGAGGAGGGACTGGCGTCAGGCGACCCCGGCCTGCTCCATCTGACCTACGACCGGCGGCGGGCTACGGGTCTGGCCGCGGCGCGGGGTAAGTGGATCGCGATGACGGAGGATCACGCCATTCCAGACGAAACCTGGTGTGCCGGGATCGCGGAGGCCCACCGCGAACCCTACGCGGCCATCGGCGGAGCAATTGAGAATGCAAGCCCGCGATGGCTGACCCGCGCCGCCTACTTCTGCGATTTCGGACGATATGCCAATCCGCTCCAGGAAGGTCCATCGCACTATGCGAGTGACATCAACATATCGTACAAGCGTGCGGCGATTGAAAAAACACGGCCCATCTGGCGGCGGTACTATCACGAAACAGCGGTGCATGCGGCGCTCGAGGCCGCCGGCGAGACGCTTTGGTTGACGCCCCGGATCGTGGTGCGCCACGACCGCGGCCGGCTGCGGCTCGGACCTCTGCTGCGGGAACGTTTTGCGTGGGCGCGGCTGTTTGCGGGCCGGCGCGCCGCGGGGGCTCCCCTTTTGAAACGTGCTCTATGGATTCTGTTTTCACCCCTGCTGCCGGCCTTGCTGGCGGCACGCCGCACAGCGGAGGTAGTACGCCGCGGGCGCAACAGGGGAGTATTTCTCACGGCGTTTCCGTCGATGCTGATTCTGATGGTGGTTCAGGCGGCGGGCGAGTTCATCGGTTATGTCACCGCGAAGCCGGTCGAAATCCGTTCTCCGGCGCACACGCCGGAACCGGGCCGGGTGGTATCGCGATGAGCAGCCCGGCCCTTGTGGTAGAAGAGTTCAGACAAGTACGATTCGCGCCGCCGCGCCGGCGTTTTCCAGTGGATGGAACGGCGCTGGCGATCGCTGCCATCACCCTGCTGCTGTACATTCCGGGCATGTGGTGGGGGCTGCCGCATGTCGTTCATCCGCAGGTGCCCCACGGTTGGGAAATCGACACCGCGTCCGGCTTGGCCGTACTTTCCGAGTTGCACAATCTTTTCCTCCAGCCGCAACCGGGCTGGTATGTAGCCTACCCCGTCTTTCATTACCTGGTGCTCGGCGGTGCCTACACGCCATATCTCGCCTTTCTATGGCTTTCAGGAGGATTGGCGAATCCATCCGGAGTTTATCCCTACGGCTTCTCCGATCCGGTCCGGTCGATAGCCATCCTCGGGCTTCTGGCGAGATTTGTCACGCTCGCGATGGTGATAGGGATCGTTGTCTGCTGCTACCGCACGGGCCGCATTGTATGGGACCGCGCCACCGGCGTAATGGCCGCCGCGGGAGTTCTGTTATGTGTCCCGCTGGTCTACTATGGGCGCACAGGAAACCTCGATACACCGGTTCTGTTCTGGACCGTCCTGGGAATGGTGGTTCTGGCCCGAAGTGTGAAAAACGGTCTGACGGTAAAGCGCGGCCTCACGCTCGGCGCGCTGGCAGCCATCTCGGTAGCCACGAAAGATCAGGCCTACGCCGCGTGGCTGGGCGGTTTCGCGGCGCTGGGCGTTCTGCACTGGCGCACACCCGGACGGCAGCCCGGTTTCTTAAAACCGCTGGCGGCGATTGCCGGTTCGGGTTTCGTTGTCTACGCGATGGCGAGCGGCCTTGCCTGGAACCCGGCCCGGTTTTGGGCGCACGTCTCTTTCCTGGCGAACTTCGAAACGACATTTTTCAACGTGGCGCAGTTGGGACTGCTGCGGCCCGTCACGCCCGGCGGCTATGCTCAACTCGCAATCGACATTTGCGGTTGCCTGATGGAGGCGATGGGACCGGTGCTGGTGACGGCCGCGTTGGTGGGGCTGCCGCTAACCTGGCGCGGCGCACCGTTTGTGCGGATTCTGGCGGCGATGACGATCTCTCACCTGGTGCTGACGGTTTTTCCGGTCCGGCACATGCAATACCGCTATATTTTGTTTGCCGCGGTGGCCCTGATGCTGCCGGCGGCACGGGTGCTGAGGCTCGGCTGGCTGCGAGATGGTAGAACTCGCCTGGCAGCGGTCATGGCAGGCCTGGCCGGCGCGTGCTGGCTGGCGGTGATGAGCGGGGATCTGGTGTATCAGATGTTGTATGACGCACGCTATCCCGCCGGTGCGTGGCTTGAAACCGCCGTGCGTCCTGGGGACCGGGTGGCGTTCTTCACATCGCCGGATTTTGTGCCGAACCTGCCGCGGGGCGTTGAGCCGGTACGCCTGCATAGAGACACGGTCCGCCCGGATCCCGGCTTTTTCGAAGAGCAACGCATCGCCTGGGTGCTGGTGAGTCCGGATAATTCCAGCCGCTCGACCGGAGCGCAAGCAGGCTTCCGGGACTGGGGAATGGAGCGCAGCGCCTTTCTCCCCCAGGCCGTCTATGCCGGTCTTCAGAATGGGTCGCTCGGCTACGATAAGGCCGCCGATTTCAAAACCCGCTCCCTCATCGGGCGCCCGGTGAAATTTCTGCCCTGGATCAATCCGCGGGTACAGATCTTTGTGCGTAAGTCCAAACGCAGCGAGGGGTAATAGCGATGCGGGAGCCCATGGACTCGCCGTTCTTCTCTCAGCGACAGACGGCCGGGTTTGCCCTGGTGCTGCTGTTTTTTCTCGCGCTGCCGTTGATTCTGGCGAAGTCGGGCGCCCTCTCGCGCCGCGACGTGTACGAGACCGTGCCCGTCAAATGGGGCTCTTTCCCTTACATCCACCAGCAGATCTTCGAAAAAACATCCGATATCGACCTGCTGTTCCTGGGCACTTCCCTGCTCTGGGAAGCCATCGATACACCGCACGTTCAGCGGGAGATGACGAAACGGCTGGGACGCGAGGCGAACGTGATCAGCCTGGGTACCAACTGGCGCTGCGAACAGCTCAACTATATGCTGCTGCGCGATATCCTGGAGCGGCGGAAGGTCCGGATGGTGGTGCTTTCGATGCCCATCTTCCGGCAGAAGGACGAGTTGCCGCATGTGCAATCCTACCGCTGGCTGCTGTACGGCGAGGATGAGCCATCCCTCCATGGATTGCCTGCGCGGAATCGCCTGACATCCTACGCAGGCAACGTACTCGGAGCCCCACGGCATCTGTTGAGCCTGGTCCGGCCGGATCACGCCGACAGCGCTCCCTATGAGCTCACGCTGGGATCCCGCCAGGTGCAAAGGGGCATCGGAAACAGTCCGTTCACGCGATGGACACCCAAACCGCCCGATATCCCTGTCCGCGACATGATCTATTCGGAGCAAACGCGCGGCAGGTTTCACTTCACCGGCCAGGTCCTGAATCCGTTTCAGATGCATTTTCTGAAACTCACGTTCGAGCTGTTACGCCGGCACGAGGTCAAAACAGTCTTACTGAATATTCCGGTCTGGACCGACCGCGAGAGCACCAGGGCTATCGAACGCATGCCCTGGCCCGGCCTCTTCGGCAAAGACATCACCCTGATCGGCATACCGCCAGCAAGTTTGTTCCAGGGCATGAGCCCTGACGAAGTCGACCGCCTCTTTTACAACGACTACGACTGGCCCAACCATCACTTCAACCAGAACGGTAACGAGTTCTTCACACGGGTGATCGCGCCGGCCCTGGTGGAAACCGCCTCCCGCTGATTCATGTTTGGGATAAATTCCCACATAACCGCATTCGCCTGTTCTTCGAACGGTTGAGGAGATGCCAAGTTATTGCCAATCCAGGTGTACGGATTTGGCTAATAACATGCGGACAGCACAATAGCACCCGTCCAAGCGACGCAGGGGATAAAGGAGCTATGCGTTTTAGCGAAAGAGTTGTCCGCCACGCCCGGATTACCTGGAAAAACTACCAGCGGCGGCCCAGCCCGCCGTTTCTGATTCTTTTCATTAACTCGATCTGCAATCAAAAGTGCGAGCACTGCTTTTACTGGCGGAATCTGAACCGGCGTGACGATCTTTCGAAGGAAGAGCTTTTCGAGCTTTCGCGATCCCTGGGCCGTATCGAAAACCTGAACCTGTCGGGTGGCGAGCCATTTCTGCGGCCGGAGTTCGGCGAAATCTGCCGGCAGTTCATCCGGCAGAACCAGGTTCGTCAAATCTACGTCCCAACCAACGGCTACTTTACGGATCGAACCGTCAAGCAGATTACCGAGACGCTCAAAGAGCCTTCGCTGGAGTTGTTTGTCGCCGAGATTTCGCTCGACGGGCTGGGCGAATTTCACAATCAGTTCCGCGGATCGCCCGGTGCGTTCGACAAAGCTATGCAGACCTACGAGGCGCTGGCGCGGCTGCAGGAGAGCGACCCGCGTCTCCGCATCCATTCGATCTCGACCGCGACCGGGATCAACATGGACGAGATCCGCCGCCTGACGACGTACCTGTTCGACCACTGTCCGAAGATGGATCATCACAACCTGGCACTGATTCGAGGCGACCGCAAGAACCCGTCTTTGCAGGGACCGAACCTGGCCGAGTACCAGCAGTTGTACAACTACGTGCAGAGGCTCTGGTCTTCCCGCGAAGAATCGCGTTATGGCTCGATCATCGAGCCGATGCTGCAATGGGCCAAAACGCGGACGGCGAAAGCGCAGAACCAGGTGATCCCGTGCCGCGCCGGCGTGCTGAGCGCGGTCGTATATTCGAACGGCGATGTGAGCGTGTGTGAAACGCACGCCCCGCTGGGGAACCTGCGCCAAAAGAGCTTCTGGGAAATCTGGGATTCTCCGGAAGCACAGCAGCTTCTCGATTCCATCAAGCGGAAAGAGTGCTACTGCACGAACGAGATTTTCCTCTGGCCCAGCTTCACCTATCAGCCGGCACGGCTGGTGCAGGTGATGGTTGGGGCACAAGTCTGGCGAAAGCCCACACCTTTACCGGAAGACGAAAAAATCCAGGTCAGCCTGGAAACACCCGCGAAAAAGATTCCGGAAAAGCTAACGGTGATCAGGGAGTCGAACGGAACCGCATGACGGCGCCGGCCATGGCCTCTGACGCGGAGACGGCAACCGCGGCTCCACCGGCCCCTTTGGGGACCGGCAGGCCCGTGGCCCGCAGGCTGGAGATCAACTTACTCCTGCTGACTGCGGGAGAATTCATCGCCAAGATTCTTACGTTTCTAGCCTTCAGCCACCTGGCGCGCACACTTGGTCCGGAAACCTACGGCAGCCTTGAATTCGTTCTGGCGGTAATGGTTTTCTTTACGCTGCCTATCGATCTCGGTCTGGGCGCCTACGGAGCGCGGGAAATCGCCCGCAACAAACCGATTGCCGGTCGCCTGCTGCGCGAAATTACGGGCATGCGGCTGATTCTGGCCGTAGTCTCGTTTGCCCTCCTGCTTCTTTTCACGGGCGTGATCCGGAAAGCGCCGGAGCTCAAGCTTCTGCTGGCGGTGTATGGGTGGAGCCTCTTTGCCGGCCCTCTTCTGCTCCAGTGGTTTTTCCAGGCTCACGATCTGATGCACTGGGTGGCGGTTGCCTCCATTGTGCGGCAGGGGGTTTTTGCAACGGTTCTGTTTGTGTTTTTCCGTCCCGGCACATCGCTGGCATTCATCGGTGTGGCCGAATGTATTTCGGTGACGGTGGTCGCGCTGTTTTGTTTGTATGTGGTGCGCTACCGGATGCGGGTGCGTCTAGAATGGCCCTCGTTCCGGTTCCCCGCCCTGCTCTCGCATTTGCGCCAGGGCATGCCGATCGGACTCACGGAGCTGTCCTGGGCGTTCATCTGGTATTTTGCCACTGTCATTCTCGGCGTGATCTTCGCGAACGAAGCCCTCGGCTGGTTCGGCGCCTCGCACCGGGCGTTGATGGCGCTGCATACCTTCGTTTGGCTCTATTTCTTCAACCTGCTGCCATCCATCTCGCGCTGCGTCGATCTGCCTCACGACTACCTGCTCGGCCTGATGAAGAAATCGGTCAAGTTCGCTTCCTGGACAAGTCTCTTTGCCGCTTTCACGCTCACGGCGTTGTCCAGTGAGGTGATTGTCCTGGTATTCGGAGACGACTTCGAGGGAGCGGGGCATTCCTTCGCGGTCCTGGCCTGGATGCTTCCGGTGGCCATGTTGAGCGGACACCACCGCTTCGCGCTGATCGCCTACAACCGCCAAATGAGTCTGCTCAAATGCACGGCGGCATCGGCCGTGATCGCCGTTACGCTGGGACTGACGCTGGTGCCCCTGATGGGGGATTTCGGAGCGGCCTGGGCGCTTCTGATCGCTAACATCATGAACTTCGCGCTGGTCTACCGCGCTTTCCGTCAGCACGTGGTGGAGATCCGGATTCACAACCAGCTTTTAAAACCCCTATCGGCGCTGGCGCTGGCCGCCGCAGTGTTCGGCCTGCTCCGGTACGAGCACTTAGGTCCCTGGATCGCGGCGGTGGCCGCCTCGTTTGCCTACGGGGCCGTACTGGTATCCACCGAAGGCAGGCAGATTCTCTCGTTTGCACGCGAATTCCTCCACAGGGAACTGGCCCACCGGGCCGAGGAGCCGTTGGTTGGATGATCCTCGCGCGTCCGGAAACGCCGGCCGCCCCGCTGGCACCCGCCGGCGGAGTAATTCCGTGGCAGTACTCTGCACGCGGTATTGCCGTCCGGCTGTTTCTTACCTGCTGGCTGATCTACGCCCTGCACGCGGCCACAAACATCGTCCGTGAAATTTATCCGGCGGTGTCGCTGGGCGATCATTTTTCCCTTCGCGTGGACGAGTACGCCGGGCTGCATCCGGACCTGTTTGAAAAACCGGGCTTCGGATGGCACATCAACTCCAACCCGGGCGCTTCGCTGGTAGGCGCGGTACCCTACGCGCTTCTCCGGCCGCTGGCCGATCGCATCGTAGCGCAAGTCAACCGGCAAAGGGCCTCCTCTCCCGCCGCGGCGCCCGTCTACAACTCTCCCTGGCCGATGGCGCGCGAGTTCTACCAGAAGGCCTGGGAGCGCGGCGTGGATGTCAAGCTCGGTCTGGCGGCGCTCATTATGCAGACGCTTGCCATGGCGCCCGTGTCGGCGGCGGGGGTTCTGGCGATGTTTTTTCTGCTGCGGCGCCTGCTCGGCTCCGATCGAAAAGCGGTGTGGTTCGCGCTGCTCTATGCGTTCGGCACCCCGATTTTTTTCCGGACGGGTTACCTGAACCAGAACCTGCTGCTGGCCCATTGTCTGCTGTCCGGCCTGCTGGCGCTCTGGAATCCCGGAAATGCGGCACGGTGGCCCGGTAGCGCCCGGCATTTCGCCGCGGGTGCGGCGGGGGGACTGGGCGTGCTGATGGATTATACCGGCGTCGTGCCGCTCGCCGCGTTGTCGGCCTATGCCGTGTTTGCCAACTGGCAACACGGCTCATTTCGCCGTGTGCTTCGTCTGGGCGGATGGTTTGTCACGGGCGCTCTGGGGCCGCTGGCGTTACTCTGGTTTGCACAGTGGCGAAGCTTCGGCCACCCGTTCTATCCGGCTCAGCACTGGATGGCTCCGGTCGAATGGGTCGAGGTGGGTTATCGCGGCTTCGGCTGGCCGCAATGGGACATGCTGGCGGCCAATCTCTTCGACTACCGGTACGGCCTGTTTGTAAGCTGCCCCCTGTTGCTGCTGGCCTTTCTGAGCCTCTGGCCGCAGGGTGGTTTCCGGCGTGTGCTGCCCGCCCGCGAACTCGTTTTCCTGTTCGGCACGGCGGGTCTGTTGTGGCTGTTCTGCGCCTCCGTCAGTTACTCCCGCCTGCAGTTTAATACCGGCGTCCGCTACATGATTTCCGCCGTGCCGCTGCTGTTCCTCCCGCTGGCCGTAGTTCTGGATCGCCTGCCGAAACGCGTGGTCTGCTTTGCGGCGGTTCTGGCCGTGGCGCAGGCCTGGCCGATGGCGATGTATCGCGACGTAGAGCGGGGACTAGGCGTGTTGGACCCCGTATTGCATGTATTCCTGGGCGGATTTCAATTGCCGGTGTTATCGACGCTTTCCCGAATTGGCGGCGCATACGGCGGCTACGCCGCAAACGGGGTCTCGCCGCTGCCCCTGTTTGTGCTGGTGGCTTTTATCCTTTACAGCATCTGGTCGAAGCGTCTGAGCACACCGGAGAGCGAGGTCCGGAAGTAACCCATGCGAATCGCTCTTGGCACTTTGGGATTGTCCCTCGTGACAGCCGCCGCGATGCTGTCCAACTCGAATCTCGAACAGGATTTCGGCGGACGCGCTCCCGGAACGCTGGCGTGGGGACCCGCGTTGTTCCGGATGCTGCTGGCCGCGCATGGACTGGTGTGCCTGATGATCGCCTGGCGGTGGAAGGCGCAGAAAACGCCCCGCGGAAACATATGGCGCATGAAGCGCCGGCACGGGTGGATTCTCGCGGGCCTCAGCGTAGTGGCGTTCGCGCTGCGCTTCTGGGCGCTCAATACAGGATTGTGGCTGGACGAAGCGCTGACACTCATCGAATACGTCCGCCGGCCGTTCCCGGAAATCGTCACCAGCTTTCACAGCCAGAACCAGCACATGCTGTACTCCGTGCTGGCCTGGGGCTCCACGCAACTGTTCGGCGAGCACCCCTGGACCCTGCGCCTGCCCTCCGTATTTTTTGGCGTGGGCAGTATCTGGGGGCTCTTTCTGCTCGGAAGAAAACTGGCCGGCGCACGGCAGGCGCTGCTCGCCTGCGGCCTGATGACGGTTTCCTACCATCACATCTGGTTTTCTCAGAACGCCCGCGGCTACATGGGGCTTTTGTTCTTCGCCATCCTGGCCACCTGGCTGTGGCTGGAGGCACGCACAGAGCACGACTGGAGACTATGGACCGGCTATGCGATCGCCTGTTGTCTTGGCATGTGGGTTCACATGACCATGGTCTTCGTTGTCCTCGCCCACGCACTGATCTCGGTTCCGGAGCTGTTCTCGAATTTGCGCGAGAAGAACTGGGCCCGGTTGTGGCAACCGCCAGCGGCCTGGCTGCTGGCGGCGAGCCTCAGCGCCCAGGTGTATGCGTTGACGCTGCCCGAATTTTTTCATTCGGCGGCGCATGAAGTCTCGATGGAATCGGAGTGGACCAACCCGATGTGGGTGGTGACGGAATCTTTACGCAGCCTGCGCACCGGCTTTGCGGGCGCCGCCATCCTGATTGCCGGCGGTGCGTTTCTGTTTGCCGGATGGTGGAACCTGTGGCGCCGCTCGCGGTCCGCCGCCCTCGCCATGGTACTGCCCGGCCTGCTGGGGGGAGCGTCGATGCTGGCGCTCGGGCACAATCTGTGGCCCCGGTTCTTTTTTTTCTCGATGGGATTCGCTCTTCTGATTGTCATCGCGGGCGCCATAGCCGTGCCGGAAATCATTTTCCGCCGGCGCAAGATAGCTCAAGCGGCGGGTCTGGCGGGAGCCCTCCTGCTGATAGCGGCTTCGGCCGCCACCGTGCCCCGTTGTTACGCGCTGCCCAAACAGGATTTTGCCGGCGCACGGGATTTTGTCGAACGACATCGTACGCCGGGGGATGCCGTAGTAGTGGTAGGTGTCGCCGGTCCGGTTTATAAACAATACCTTGCCCCGCACTGGGACCTTGCCTCGACCGCGGCCGAGTTGACGGCCATCAGCGCGAAACATGCCGATGTATCCGTGATATATTCGCTTCCTATCGAGTTGAAAGCCTTCCGGCCGGAGATTTGGAAAGTGGTGGAAACTCAGTTTGAGCCGATAAGAATCTTTCCGGGCACGCTCAGCGGGGGCGAGGTTTACGTGTGCCGCTTGCGGGCCCCGGGGCGCCCGGTGGCGGCGGGATATAAGCAAGCGGATGGACAACGATGATTAAAGCACTTACCGTAGTCATCCCTGCCTTCAATGAAGAGCGGGGTGTCGGCCCGGTGGTCCGGGGGTTGTGGGACGTTTTCGAGAGCCATCAGGTCCAGGCGGAAATTATTGTGGTGGATGATGGCTCGACCGACGGCACGGCCCACGCCGCAGCCGCGGCGGGAGCGCGAGTGCTCAATCACCGCAGCAACCGCGGGTATGGAGCTGCGCTCAAAACCGGCATCACCGCCGCCTCCCACGACATCATCGCCATTACCGATGCCGACGGTACCTACCCTTCAGAAATGATTCCGCAACTGCTCGAAGGACTGGAGCAGGCCGATATGGTGGTGGGTGCGCGAACGGGCAGAAATGTCCATATTCCATGGATCCGGCGCCCGGCGAAGTGGGCCCTCAAGAAGCTGGCCAACTACGTCACGAATGCACAGATCCCGGACCTGAACAGCGGACTGCGCGTCTTCCGGCGCGACATCGCCATGCAGTACTTTTCGATTCTGCCCGACCTGTTCAGTTTCACCACCACGATCACGCTGGCGATGCACTGCGACAAGTACGCCGTATCGTATATCCCGATCGATTACCACCAGCGCACCGGACGCTCGAAGATTGTCCCCTGGGACGCGGGCAGTTTCGCCGTGCTGATTCTGCGCACGGCCATGCTGTTCCGGCCGCTGCGGGTGTTTCTGCCTATCGTGTTGCTGTGCCTCACGTATGGCACGGTGAAGATGACCATCGACATGATGCGGGACCCAAACATCTCGGCTTCCGCCATGCTGGCCTTCATGAGCGCGCTGCTGATTCTGCTGATCGGCATGTTGGGCGATGCGGTCGCCACGCGGCTGGGGCGGCTGAATCAGAATGCGGTCATCGGAATCCAGATGAAACAACTGCTGGCGTTGAATGCGGAGCGCGCGGAGCACCCGGAGCACACTTCGCAGATCACGGCTGCCAGGAGATAGGGTATGGATCTGGACTTGCTTCGGTTGTATCTGCTCGTTGGTCTCCTGTTGCACAAAGCCGTGTGGGAGGTCATGAAACGGAACAGGGGCGCGCGGGCATCCGCGAAACCGGCCGCGCGATCTTTGCAGGTCACGCTGGTAAAAGCCGTAAAGGTGGGCATCCTCCTGGGCATTCTGATGCAGACGATGCTGCCCGATATCCTTCCCCTATCGAGCAGCCCGCAGGGTCTTCGAATCACCGGAGCGGTTCTGTACACGGCTGGGCTTGCTATCGCCATCGCCGGACGGGTTCAACTGGGCGATAACTGGCTGGACATCGAGACAGCCGGTGTGAAGCAGCGCCAAACAGTGGTTTCAAGAGGCATCTACCGCTTCATCCGGCATCCTATTTATGCCGGAGACCTGCTGCTGCTGGCCGGATTGGAACTCGCCCTGAACTCCTGGCTGATTCTTTTCGTCGCGCTGCTGACCCCCGTTGTATTGCGGCAGGCGATTCGCGAAGAGCAGATGCTGGTTTCCACGCTGCCCGGCTATAATTCGTACTGCCGCCGCACGAAGCGTTTCATTCCGTACGTGGCCTAAGTTTCATGTCTCTGATCCTGAGAAGCGCCGTGGCCCTGTTTGTGGCTGCGTGTCTTTCCGGGCAATCGTTACAGATGGCGCCTGCCGCCGTAGAGTCCGGAAAAGAAAGCACACTCAGCATCACGCTGGCGCCGGGACCGACGGCTGTTTTGATTCTCAAATGGGACCTGGTCTATCCGGCGAACCGGCTGATCATTGAAGAAGCGGGTATACAGGCGGGACCGGCTGCACGCTCGGCGGAAAAATCGATCGCGTGCGCCGGCGCATGGAAAAAGAGCCCGCAGGAGTACCGCTACCGCTGCATGATGGTGGGCGGACAGTCGCTGGTCCCCGGCGGCGTGGTCGCCGAACTAAAGCTTCGCGCGGACCCGAATGCGAAGCCGGGTAATGCGCGAGTCCGTCTGGAGAATGTGGAAGCGGTCCTGCCGGGGCCGAAACTGATCCAATTAAAGCCAACCGGCACAAATATCACCATCAAGCATTAGTCTGGTACCAGTAGATGCCCTATTTAGCACCATCTGTTCTAGAACCATCTGTGTTGAAGCCGACGTCCAGGTAACGCTATACTCCATCCGGACCTTACTGTCCCTACTTCCATTTCAATGACGACCAAATTATTAGCCTCAGTGGCTCTACTCGCAGCCTCCGGCATGCACATGTATGCCCAGCAGACCGGACCTTTTGCGGATATCCCGAAGGAAGCTTTTTCGCGCGCCAACGCCTTCGTGCTCGCCCGCGGCGGCGAAGCTTTTCTCTACAACTACGAGGCTGGTGTTGCGGGAGTGCCGTTTCTCCCGAACGTATACAAGGCTTTTGGGTTCTCCCATGACTCACGGTACTTCCTGTACCTGAAAGCGAATGGCCGGTTTCCATCATTCGCGTTGTATTGTTACGACCTGAGGAACAGGACTGAAAAGAGGATTACCCGGGCGGCGGTTCATCAAGCCGTCTGGTCGCCGGCAGGGCCCATGCTGGCCTATATGTCGCTCGATGCATCAAACCGCTTCCATGTGTCGGTTTACAACTTAGAGTTAGGGCAAGACAGGGAAGCCGGTAGTGGCCCGTTACGGTCGGAGTATCTCGAGTGGTCTCCGGATGGCGCCGAACTGCTCTACATGACGATGACGCCATTGAGCACGCGCGCCGCGGACGACCGCCAGTACCGCCCCACGCTGCACCGCTATTCCCTGCGCCAGGGAACCACAGTAGACATTCCCGATATCGATTGGGCTCAGTACGCCGGCGGCGAACTCTGGGTGAGCGGCCAGAACGTCACCGCGCCTTATCCGCGAGTTCCCAGTCCGAACGAAGGACCGGTGAGGAAGTTTGTTATCCACCGCGGACAAATCTATGTGAACGTCATCGAGGGCGGCCGTGAGGTTGTCAAGCGCTGGAACGGCGTGGCCGGCACGTTCGATTTCATTGAAAAGGGCCGGCTGTATGCATCGACGGAGCGCGGATTGGTAGTTCGCGATAACTCCAGGGCCGGCATCGAGTACAAGTACGTTGATACCGCCGCAACCAAAACGTCCGCGCAGATGAAATCCCTTCAGACGCCATCCGTGCGGGCAGCGTCCCACCAGGCGGGCCCTGTTGCGGCGGGGGCGTCCACTACCTGGAAACTGCCGTTCGATGGATGGGCCTACATGGTACAAGGCGGCAATCTCTATCAGGACGGCTCCTGCGACGGTGTCGCGCAGTGCTTCCTCACGGCTCATTTCTCCGAACTCGGCTATGCGCTCGACTGGATTCAAATGCCGGAGAACGGCCAAGGCAATACGCATATTCTGGCGGTTGCCGATGGAACAGTGGCCGCGATTACGAACAACGTCACGTGTAACAGCATTACCACCACTTGTTCCGTAGGCTGGGATGATTTCTCGAACCAATGCAACGATCCGAATTCCGGAGCAGGTAACTATGTCGCCATCGCGCACCTGGATGGCAGTTACTCCTTTTACGCGCACTTGAAGTCCGGCAGCGTTCAGGTGACGCCGGGGCAGAATGTCGTTCAGGGAACTCACATAGCGGACCAGGGTCACTCCGGCTCCGCGGGTACTTATAACAACTACCGGAATTGCGGTGATCACCTCCACTTCAGCCGGCAGATCGGGCCGGGCGTCTGGGACCAGAGCATTCCCACTGACTTTGAGGAGACACCATGCCTGCTTGGTTGCGCCTCTACGTATCAGTCGTCCAATTTTGAGATTGCACCTGCGCCTTCACTGGCCGGGATTACTCCAGCCAGCGCTCCTGCCGGCTTCACGGTGGATGTGACGCTGACGGGGACTGGTTTCGTTTACGGAAGCACCGTAAATGTCAGCGGCACGGGTGTTACGGTTTCTAATGCATCCCTGGCCAGCGGGACCCAGATTACCGCCACCTTATCCATCGGGGTTGCAGCGGTGCCAGGAACTTATAACATCACGGTGACTACCAGGAACGGCATCAGTAATCCGGCCCCGTTCACGGTAACCGCGGCGGCAGGTGGCGGTGCGCTGACGGGCACGGTGGCTGCACCTTCGGCGGTCGAGAACCTCAGTCAACTCGGCACCTCCGATTGGGCCCACTGGGGCCTGAGCTCGAACACCAGCTTCAATCACAAAGCCGGCGTGTCCCAGCAGATCAGTAACTACACCCCGGTGGGTGGCCCCGCCGCACAACGTTACACCGATAACCCTATGGGTTACTCCTGGACCGGCGGCACCCCTACCGCTTCGATCACCAACACCACCACCGGGATCTGGGTCGCCGGGCTCAATCGCGGCTTCCGCATCACCGCACCCGCCGACACCACGGTGCGGACACTTAAGGTGTTCGTTGGCATCTGGAACACGCAAGGCAAGATGGTGGCCCAGTTGAGCGACAACAGCGCGCCCAATTACACCGACACGTCGCTGAACAGCAGCGGCGACATGGTGGGCGTTTACACGTTCAATTACCGCGCGGCATCTGCCGGGCAGACGCTGACCATCACCTTTACGCAGAACACCTCGAGTAACGGAACCATCACGTTGCAGGCGGCAGCCCTTTCGGGTGGGCCGGTCAATCCGGACTTCTCGCTTTCGGCCTCGCCTTCGGCGCAATCCGTAGTGGCGGGCGCCAGCGCCGCTTACACGGCCACCGTCTCGGCCCTCAGCGGCTTCACCGGCAACGTGTCGCTCAGCGTGAGCGGACTGCCTTCCGGCGCTACCGCCAGCTTCAGTCCCTCCACCGTGGCGGGCAGCGG